>JAJXYV010000001.1 GCA_021780435.1 Pseudomonadota bacterium | reverse complement strand
CGGCCGCGCTCGCCGCCCTGTTCCCACCCGACCCCGCGCTCGAATTCAAACGCTACGATGCGCTGGCGCCTGCAGAGGACTCGAAATTCGACCTCATCCTCAACGCCACCTCGTCGAGCCTGCACGGCGCCGCGCCGCCCGTCCCGCCTCACGTTTTTGGCGTGGACAGCCTCGCCTATGACCTCACCTATGGCAAAGGCCTGACGCCCTTCCTGCGCCTCGCGCGCGAAGCCGGAACAAAACGCGTCGTCGACGGCGTCGGCATGCTGGTCGAACAGGCGGCGGAAGCCTTTGCGCTGTGGCGCGGCGTGAGGCCCGACACGAAGCCGCTGATCGAAAAACTCACCGTGCCGCTGACGTAAACGTGCGGACCGCCGAAGCCTTCGCGATCGTCGGTCGGTTCGCCGCGCCGCCCATCCGCAATGAGCATTTCATCCCAAGATGCGCCGTGGCGCGTCCGACTCCGCCGCCTCGCGCCTGAATGAGCCGGCCGAGCACGGCTCATGGGGCTTTCAAGCCAAGCTCCTTCGCCAGCGCTGCGAGCTTGTTCAGGGCCGCCGGGTCGCCTGACAGCGCCGAATGCGCACGATCAAAAGCGTCTTGCGCCTTGTCGGGCTCGTTCAGCACCTTGTAGGAGCGAATGAGGCGCATCCATTCCTCGGCGCCGCCGCCCTGAGCCGAAAGGCGTTGCGCCAGCTTGTCGATCATGGCGCGGATGGTCTTCTGTTGTTCGTCGGCGCTCTCGCCGGCGAGAGCGCGCGCGTCGCCCTGCGAAGCGCCGCCTTCCGGCGGCGCGTCCAGCATCGCGAGCTTGTCGAGCACGTCCTTTTTCGCCGTCGATCCGTCCGGCATTTCGGGCAGCATGGACGTCCAGATGTCCCGCGCCTTCGCCACGTCGTCGTTCTGGGCGGCCGCAAGCGCCCTATAATAGCGGGCCTGGAGATTTTTGGGGTCCAGAACGAGCGCGCGCTCCAGCTTGTCCTCGGCTTCCGGTGAAACGACGCCGTCATTGGCGTAGGAGAGGGCCTCGGCGTAAGTCACCAGCCGGACCGGGGATTCGCCGAGGATGTCGAGGGCTGCCCTGGCGGCTTTGACCGCCTCGTCGTAGCGCCCCATCTGGAGATAGGTCGGAACCATCAGTTCCAGCGTCCGGCCGTCCTTCGGGTGGGTTGCGAGATAGGCTTCCATCTCGGCGACCGGGCTCGCCGGTCCCGGCGGCGGCGGAGCAGCCTCATGCCGCGCCTGCGCCGGCTTGTCCGACAGGTCGGGGCGGCCGATCCGCGCATAAAGCCCGAGAGCGATGGCAGGCAAGCCGAACGCGACGAGCAGAATGGCGATCTTGCGCGCGACCGGCGCGTCGCCGGCCGCAGCTTCCTTGGCGGCGCTCGCGAGCAGGCTTCGCGCCGCTCGTGATTTCTCAGCCTCCGCTTCCGCGCGGTCCACATGACCGCGCGACTGTTCTGCGTCGATCTCCGCAATCCGGTCCCGATAAAAGGCGACGTCGGCGCCGTCCTCGTCGAGGTTCGGCGCCGACCCGGTCAGCGGCCAGAGCACGCTGAGCACCGCGACGAAGGTCAACAGCCCGATGACAACCCAGATCATCCGCGCAGCGCACCTTCGCCGTCAAAGTTCCCTTTGCCGCGAATTACCACATGAACCAGGCATAAGCCAGCAGGGTATTGTTGTCGCTCGCCTTCCGGCAATAGGGGGTGACGCTGCCGCCGTTGCACAGCGTCGTGCCGTTCACGTCGACTGCGGTCGGATCGATATTGTTCGTTCCGCCATTGAACCGGGTGTAGAGCGTATAGGTGAGCCCGATACGCGCATTGGCCCAGGGCCAGAAGGACGGACCGCCCCGCGAGAACGGCAGGTAGGAAGCGTCGAACATCCAGCCTTCCGAATTCGGCGAGAAGTTAGCGTTCGGCGCATAAAGCGTCATGTCCGCTGTGCCGTTGATATTGAAATAGGTCGCGGTAAACGCATAGGTGTTCTTGTAGACATATTCGCCGGACAGCTTCAGGCTGCGCAAATAGTCCACGTTATTGGCGGCGAAGCCTTGCAGAACGCTCGAGACCAGATTCTGCCGCTCGATGATGTAGTTCGCGCGCAGGGTCACCGCGTGGGTGTCGGTGATCCACTGATATTGCGCGTCAAAGCCATTGTCGGTGATGATGTCCGTGGGCCATCCGAAGGTTCCCACCGGCAACGACTGATTGCCGCCCGTGATCACATTCGCATTCATGCCATAGGCGCCGACTTCCAGGGAGTGCTCGCCCCAGTTCTTTTCCAGCGCGACGCGGTAATAAGGCGCAACGCCGGAGAGAAGGTTGGAGGGAGGTCCGCCCGTAATGGCCCATTGGAACGATTTCGATGTCGCGCCATATGCCGAGAATTCAAGATAGAGCATGTCGTTGATGAAGGCATAGGCGCCGGCGCTGACCACCTGACCGGGACCCCAATCCGCGCCTTCGAGCATGGTCGCGGCTGCGGGACCGGGCGCGAAGGGCGACGAAATGAAGGGGAAGCCCCAGGCCGGCGTTGTGTTCCAGGGATCCTGGACCGTCGGGTTGTTGTTGAAGTCCAGACCCCAGAGCACATCGAAGCCGCCGATATGCAGCGTGTCGGCATAGCGAACGTCGCTGTTGTCCCAGTTGAACGCCTCGCCGTAATCCTGGGCATAGGTCGCCTGGATGAAGGCGCCGAGATTGCCCCAGATCTTGCCTCCGTAGAAAATGCTGACCTGCGACGAAAAGTCGGTCCAATTGTTGGTGTCGTTGTAGCCGCCCAGTCCCGGAGCCTGCGGGGGCGCATAGGCCGAGCTGGAGCCGAGCGGCGCGTTGAGGCTTCTGCCGATATTGGTGAACTGCGACTGCAGCATGAAGGAAACAGGCGGCAGTTGCGTGTCGATGCCGCCGCCCGCGGTATAGCCGCCGAGCTTGAAGCGGCGGCCATAGGGCGTGAGCTGCGGGAAGGCGGTGTGACAGGTCGAGCAGGTCTGGCCGGTCTGGCGCGCGAAGCTCGGCAAGGCGGAAGCCTGTTCGCCCGCGCCCATGAACGCGGCCAAGCCCACGACCGCCGCGGCGCCGATGCGCGATGGCCGGGGCATTTTATTCCCGGCGTGCATTGCATTGAATAATTCGTTCGTCCCGGCCATTCTTTTGGCCCTCCTCAATTCCCGCTAATGGCCTGGTTCAGCGCCGACGCGGACTGTTCTTGACCCTTGCCCAAATGGATAACGCTCACGGCGAAAGCGCTATTTGCTCGCCGTTTCCTCGTCGAGAAAACTCAGATAGGAGGCGAGCGCATCGATCTCGGCCGGCGACAATTCCCGCGCGACCTGCGGCATCGGCCGCGCCGTCGGATGGTAGCCCTTGTTCCATTCTTCCATCCGGCGTTTCAGATAGAGGTAGGAGAGGCCGCCCAGGCGCGGAATGTCGCGGACGCCTTCGGCGTTCGGCCCATGGCAAACGACGCAGGTCACGATGTTGGCGTTGGGGACGCCCTGCTGATAGAGAGCGCGGCCCTCGTCGAACAGGCCCCGGTTGCCGTCAGCCGCAGCGCGCGGCGGCAGCTGCGAAAAATAGACCGCCAACTCCCGGCCCGTCTCGGGTTTCAGGTTTGCGGCCACGTTCCACATGTAGAGCTGGGACAGCGGATTGTCGCGCTCGTGACCACGGAAGGCGCTGAGCTCCTTCTCGATATAGGCCGCCCTTTGCCCCGCGAGACGCGGCGCCGTGGCGAGTCCCTGCGCGGACACCCCGTGACAATAAGTGCAGTTTTTCACGGGCGGCCCATTCGCGGCAGGCAGGGGAAGAAGCGCGAGGGGGTAAGACGCGTCAGGTTGGGCGCAGAGCGGACCTGTCGCCCAAAGGGAAATCACCAGTGACGCGACCGTCAAGCCGATATGTTTCATGGCCTCTGTTCTCATCTGTGGGGCGCGGGGCATGCCCGCCGGCCGATCGGAGCGAAACGCATTAACGCAGACCGCCAACATAGGCGGCGACAGCGGCGATCTGCGCCGCGGTCAGATTATGTGTGGTCGGGACCATGAGCGCGGACAGGCCGCCCGCGGAGGAATGGCCGCGCTCCGGCGACCAGTTGCTCAAGGTCTTGACGAGATAGGACGGCAACTGGCCAGCGAGCCGCGGGATCTGCCCCGTGCCATGGGCGTCCGGCCCATGGCAGGCCGAGCAGGCGGGAACATTCGATTCGGGAAGGCCATTCGCGAAAATCTCGCGGCCAAGCGCGACATTGCCGCCGCCGCCGCCGAGCGGGGCCGGGTTCATGGCGTGGAAATGCGCAGCAATCGCGCCATACGTCGCCGGGCTCACGCCACGCGCGACGCCGCCCATGACCGAGTTGTGACGCAGGCCGCTCGCATAGTCGCGCAACTGGTTCTCGATATAACCGGGCTGCTGCCCCGCGAGGCGCGGGATGGCGTAATAGCCATAAAAGCCCCGGCCCGTCTCACCATGGCAGACCTGGCAATATTCAATCTTGTCCTGGACGCCGCCGCCCGCCCCCGCGACCGCGGAGCCGGAAAAACCAGCCGCCACGACCGCCGACGCGAGCGCAATCGAATATAATGCGTTTCGCCCATGAATAGCTATCATGGCTATCGACCCCTCAATTTTACATTCCCCGTCCAAGATTTCTACTGCCCGGTCTCGTGCTTTTAGACAAGTTTTACTTGCTTGTTGCGCGAGCCTGATTCGACCTGGGCCGGACTGGAATTCGACCGAATGTTTATCCCTTCCGTTCCCCGTGGCAATTGTCTTGGCTCAATCAACCGTATTCGCTCGCTACAATTATATAGCATGTTGCAAAAATGTCGCCTTATGGTCAGCGCGGCCATAAGTTCTCTTGGGAAATTGCGCGAACATCCTCAGAAATGCACGCGTTGGCCCGCGGTTCGAAGAAAAAGGGAAGATCCTTCAGGCGGGCTGATGGATCGCGTCAACGGTCAGGAATGGGCGCAATCCAGCGGCCGCGCGGGCGATTCCGAACTTTTTTCGGGTTTATATTCTTACATTATGATTTCTCTATATGTTGGAACTGTACTATGAATCAGTGGTGCAGTTCGGGCGAGGATGGCTTTGCGATCACGGTGGCCCGCACGGCGATCAGGAAACATATGCAAATAAAAGAGCCGCCGAGGCATGAATTGTTCTAGATCATTGCCGGTCTCGGAAGGATAGAGTTAGCGGAGTCGCGGAAGCGGCAATGCGCTCGGCGCGCCGCGGCGCGAGGGTTAGCGAAAAAGGGAAGGTGTGGAATCATGAAGAGCATTGGCGGCAAATATTTCGCTCTGGCGGCGGCTGTCGCCATTCTGGGCGCAAGCGTCGCGGCGCGAGCGGAGGACCAGAAAAAGGGCGCGGTTTCGCAACAGGCTGAACCGGCGGCGCAGAAGACGGTCGAGCCCTCCAAGAAGGCGGAGGAGGCTAAGCTCTTCTATTGCAAAACCTGTCACGGCGTGCAGGGGCAAGGGTTCCGGGGCGCCTTCCCGATGCCGCGTCTCGCGGGACAGCAGCCTGAATATATCAAGAACCAGCTGCAGGCCTTTATCGAAAAGCGTCGCACAAATCCCGTCATGAACAATGTCGCCCACGTCCTGAGCCCGGAAATGGTCCAGTACCTGTCGCAGAGCTTCCATGACCTCAACCCGGCCCCGCTCGGCGGCGCGCCCCAGGCTCTCGTCCCCGCCGGCAAGGAAATTTTCCAAAACGGAGTCCCGAGCGAGAATGTCCCGCCCTGCGCCACGTGCCATGGCGACGACGCCAAGGGCAACGACAAGATTCCTCGGCTCGCGGGCCAGTTGAACGATTATGTCATTCGGAAACTGAGCAATTTCGAGAACGAGCGCGGCCTGAAGCCAAGCGACGCGGATGTGTCCTCGTTGATGAAGCCGATCGCGCACAATCTGACCAAGCAGCAGGTTGCCGAGGTCGCGGCCTATGTCAGCACGCTGAAATAAATTCGGCTGGCCTCGGAAGGCCGCATCGCCGGAAGAGAAGCGTCAGACGGAATCGAAAAGTCGGCGGCATGTGGGGGCTCCAACATGCCGCCGAAGTTTTTGTGGCGCACAGCCACGCGTCCGGACACGAAGCCGCTCATCGCAACCCGATCGTCCCGCCGGCGTGAAACGGGCGCCCCGTTTCCGAAAGTTATCTAGCGCCCTGCCCCGTTTGCCCCCTGGTTTTGCGGCGTCGCCGCCATATTTGCGCCACCGATCACGTTGAAACGCGCTTTTTGCTCATCGCTCAGCGAATCGTAAAACGCCTTCAAGGCAGGCCTGACCGTGTTCACGGCGTCTTCCAGCGCGTGCAGTCGCGCGGAGACCGCATCGAGGCGGCCTTCCATCGTTTGCGGCACATCCGATGGGCAGGATGCGCCGAGGCCCGTCGCGGCGGCGGTCGAGGCGGTTTTCAACCCATCGAAGGCGGTTTGTTGTTCTCCCGTCGGCTTCACGACGTCGTCGATGCGCTGCACGGGCAAAAGGGTGAAGCTTTGCGCCTGTTTCTGGCAAAGCGCCGCAAGATCGCGCGCCGGCGCCTCATTCACGGCGATATTCGCGCGGCCTTTCCGGCCGCGCCCGGCGACCGCGGCGAGTTGAAGCCTCTGGTTGTCATCGAGCGAGTTGTAAAAACGCGTCAGCGGCCCGCGCAAGACGTCCATCGCCTGGATCATGGCAAGGAGCCGCCCGGAGACGGCGTCGAGCCGCCCGACCGGCGTCAGCGGAACCGAAGCCGGGCAGGAGGCGAGCAAAATCGCATTCGCCTGGCTCGAAGCCGCCTGGAGTTGATCCAGCAACGTCATCTGCTCGTCGGTAGCGCCGATCGTCGTCCTGATTCGGTCGATCGGCAATTGGGTCACGCCGGGCGCCAGGCCGCCGCAACTCGCCGCCACATTGACCGGAGCGGGAGCGGGCGCGGGGTTCACATAACGATGTATGACATGATGGCGGCGATGGTGGCGATGGCGCCCATAGGAGTAGGCCGTATAGTATTGCCCATCATATGGAGCGCCATAGACATCGAACATTGAATAGTCGTCGTAGCCATAAGCGTCATCATACGGACCGTAAGCATAGTTATAGCCGTAATCAGGACAGTAACCATAGACCGGGCAGACATAAGGCCCTGGCCAGAAGATCGAGGACAGGAGGAAGTTCGAGCCATAAAGGAAGAAGGGATCATAATAGCCATAAGGCCACATGGCGTAGGTCATGACGTCGCCATAGAAAAATGGCCAAAATACCGGCCCGGCCCAATAGCCATAGCCGGAGCCCCAATTGTTCCAGCCCAGACCCCAGTTATTGGAACCCCACTGGTTCCATCCCTGCATGTTGCCGAAGCCATTGCGGTTGAACCCCTGCGGAGCCAATCCGCGAATGCCCTGGAACGCGGCGAAATGCCCCATGCGGTTGCCTGCGAAGGCCGCCCCGCCGCCGAACCGCGTTCCGGCGCCAAACTGCCGGCCCGCGAAGCCGCGACCGAAATTCCTGCCCGCGACGCCGCGCGTGAAATTCCTGCCGGCGGCGGCGCGACTGAAATTCCTGCCAGCGGCGCCGTGAGCGAATCGGCTACCCCCGGCCCCATGCGCGAATCGTCTGCCAGCGGCGCCATGGGCGAAATGCCTCCCGGCGCCGCCGCGAGCGAAATGCCCGCCGCCGAAACGTCTGCCGCCAAAGTGGCCAAAGTGACCGCCGCCAAAGTGGCCGCCACGGAAACCGCCAAAATGGCCGCCCCCGAAGTGGCCGCCGCGGAAACCGCCAAAGTGACCGCCGCCAAAACCGCCACGGAAGCCCCCGAAATGGCCGCCGCCACCAAAGTGGCCGCCGCCGCCAAAGTGGCCGCCGCCGCCGAAATGCCCCCCGCCGCCAAAGTGGCCGAAGGCGAAGGCCTCACGTGTGACGCTGGGCAGAAGAGGCGTTGTGAAGCCGATGGCTAAAGCCACCGCGCAAATTTTCGACATTCGACGAAACATGATCCCTTTTCCGTCCGTCGCCGCCCCAGCACCCCGTCGGATGATAAGAAAACGCGCAGATTGGCGGTTTTGTTCAAGGTCATCAAAAAAAATCTCGTTTTCCGCTTTCGCCCGCCATGCGATCGACCGGCGCCCTGACTGCGCCCCAGCCTCCATCGCGCGGCGCCGACGGCCACGCCTCCGATTCTCTTACGGCAAAGGCGTGACGCCCTACCCGCCGAACCGCAATCTTTGGTTGCAACGGGGCGCGAGAAAAAATCTGTGATGAAAAGTGGAAGAAAACCCCGAAAAACATGAAAAAGACTCGCGATTTTCTCCGGATTCGGACCGAATTGTCGGAATAAGCGGCCATCTTTGGCCTCTGCAACCTTTGGGTTGAAATACCCTGTGTGGTCCAAGGCGCGGCGGCGAGAGCGCGCCATTTTTCATATTAAACCAATCGGCTATCCAACCCCACCGCGTCGATTCGCGCCGGCGGCGCCCGTTTCCATTTCCACTTTCTGCAAAACGGCGGAAAAAGATTCTCACCCCTTCTTTTCCGCGATCTGCACCAGATCGCGGAGAATCTTCCTGGCGCCGTCGAGGCGGTCCTTGGCGCGCTCGAAATCGCCGATGAAGACGATCTTCATGTCCGGGCGGACCTTGGCGTCTGAGCCCTGTTTGGCGATATAGCGCACCAGTCCAGCGGGATTGGCGAAGCTGTTGTTGCGGAAGCCGACGATGATCCCCTTCGGCCCGGCCTCGACCTTCTCGACATGGGCGTGGCGACACAGGGCCTTGACGCCGACCAGAACCATCAGCTGGTTCACCTCGTCGGGCATCGGGCCGAAACGGTCGATCATTTCGGCGGCGAAGCTTTCGATCTCGGCCTCGTCGTCGAGCGTCGCGAGGCGGCGATAGAGCTGCAGGCGCAGGTCGAGGTCCTCGACATAATGTTCCGGGATCGTGACCGGCGTGCCGAGCGTGATGAGCGGCGACCAGGTCTCCTCCACCGCCTCGCCGCCGCCCGCCTTGAGCGCGGCGATCGTCTCGTTCAGCATCTGCTGGTACAGCTCGTAACCAACTTCGCGGATATGGCCGGACTGCTCGTCGCCCAGAAGATTGCCGGCGCCGCGCAGGTCGAGATCGTGGCTGGCGAGCTGGAAGCCGGCGCCAAGCGTATCGAGCGATTGCAGCACTTCCAGCCGCTTCTGCGCCTGCGGCGTGATCGTGCGGTTGACCGGCGTGGTGAAGAAGGCATAGGCGCGGGTCTTGGAGCGCCCCACCCGGCCGCGCAATTGATAGAGCTGCGCAAGGCCGAACATGTCGGCGCGATAGACGATCAGGGTGTTGGCGGTCGGGATGTCCAGGCCCGATTCGACGATATTGGTCGAAACCAGCACGTCATATTTGCCGTCGTAGAAGGCGCCGACGCGCTCCTCCAGTTCGGTCGCCGCCATCTGCCCGTGGGCGATGGTGAATTTGGCCTCGGGCACGTTCTGGCGTAGCCAGGCCGTCGCGTCGTCGAGGTCTTCCAGCCGCGGGCAGACAAAGAAGCTCTGGCCGCCGCGAAACCGCTCGCGCAGCAGCGCCTCGCGCAGGATGAGATCGTCGAAGGGCGTGACGAAGGTCCGCACCGCGAGGCGATCGACCGGCGGTGTGGCGATGATCGACAATTCGCGCACGCCGGTGAGGGCCAGTTGCAGGGTGCGCGGGATCGGCGTGGCGGAGAGCGTCAGCACATGGACTTCGGCGCGCAGCTCCTTCAGCCGCTCCTTGTGGCCGACGCCGAAATGCTGCTCCTCGTCGATGACGACGAGGCCGAGATTTTTGAAATTGACCGTCTTGCCCAGCACCGCATGAGTGCCGATGACGATGTCGATGGATCCGTCCGCGAGGCCGGAGCGGGCCGTGCGCATGTCGGCGGCGCTGGCCATGCGCGACATTTGCGCGATCCGCACCGGCAGTCCGGCGAAGCGCGCGGAGAAATTCTTGAAGTGCTGGCGCGCAAGCAAGGTCGTCGGCACGACCACCGCGACCTGAACGCCGTTGATCGCCGCCGCGAAGGCGGCGCGCAGGGCGACCTCGGTCTTGCCGAAGCCGACGTCGCCGCAGATCAGCCGGTCCATCGGTCGGCCCGAAGTCATGTCGGAAAGAGTCGCCTCGATCGCCGCAATCTGGTCGTCGGTCTCGTCATAGGGGAATTTGGCGCAGAATTCCTCGTAGAGGCCTTCGGGCGGGGTCAACCTCGGCGCCTCGCGCAGGGTGCGAGCGGCGGCGATCTTGATCAGCCCCTGCGCCATCTGGCGGATGCGCAGTTTCAGGCGCGCCTTGCGTTCGCGCCAAGCGGTGTGGCCGAGCCGGTCGAGCGGAACCTCGGCTTCTTCCGAACCATAGCGCGAGAGAAGCTCGATATTCTCGACCGGCAGGAAGAGCTTGTCGCCGCCGTGGTAATGCAACTCCAGGCAATCATGCGGCGCGCCCGCCGCCTCGATATGCTTGAGGCCGACGAAGCGCCCGATGCCGTGATCGACATGGACGACAAGGTCGCCCGCGGAAAGCGCGGCGACCTCTGCAAGGAAATTCTCGGGCCGCCTGCGGCGCTTCCGTTGCGGCGCGAGGCGGTCCCCGAGAATGTCCTGCTCGCCGATCACCGCCAGATCGCCGGCGACGAAGCCTGCCTCGAGTCCGATCACCGCAAAGGCGACGCGGGCGTCGCGCAGGCTCAGAGCGTGGCCGAGCGAGGAAACGATCTCCTGCTTTTTCAGTCCATGTTCGGCGAGAACCGACGCGAGACGCTCGCGCGAACCATCCGTCCAGCCGGCGACCACAACCTTTTTCGCCTCACCCTGCAAGGCGCGGATGTGATCGACCGCCGCCTGGAAAACGTTGGCGTTCTCATCGTTGCGTTCGGCGGCGAAATTGCGGCCGGCGACGCCGCCGCAATCGATGACCTTCGCGCCACCTTCAGGCTCGGCGAAAGGCGTGAAGCGCGCCGTCGCCGTCTTCTTCAGCGCCTCGGCAAATTCATCCGGCGAGAGATAGAGCTCGTTTGGCGGCAGGGGCTTGTAATTGCAATTGGCAGGGTCGCGCGCGAAGACGCTGCGGCGGGATTCGTAATAATCCTTGATCTGGTCGAAGCGTTCGTGGGCGGCCGCCTCGGCCTGGGCGTCGAGCAGCAGCGGCGCGTCGTCGATATAGCCGAACAAAGTGTCGAGGCCGGGATAGAGCAGCGGCAGCCAATGTTCGAGTCCCGGCGGACGGCGGCCTTCGCTCACCGCCTCATAAAGCGTGTCGCCGCGCGTCTGGGCGCCGAACTGCGCGATATAGCCTTGTCGGAAGCGCTTGATCGTCTCGGTGAGGATCGGCGCCTCGTTCACCGGCACGAGATCGAGCGAGCGCAACTGCCCCGTGGTCCGCTGGCTCTCGGGGTCGAAGGCGCGAATCGTCTCCAGCACGTCGCCGAAAAAGTCGAGCCGCACCGGGCCGGGCAGGCTCGGCGGATAGAGATCGACAATGCCGCCGCGCAGAGCATATTCGCCGCTTTCTCGCACGGTCGACGCGCGCAAAAAGCCGTTGGCGTCGAGCCAGGCCGCGAGGTCATGCAGGTCGATCGCCGAGCCCGGCGTCGCGGAAAAACTCCTGGCCGCCATGTCCCTCCGCGGCGGAACGCGCTGCGAGAGCGCAGCGACGGTCGTCAGCACGATGCGCGGCTTTTCGAGCGAGGAGCGCGTCCGGGCAAGGCGCGCCAGCGCCGTCATCCTTTGCGCGGCGACCGCCGCATTGGGCGAGACGCGGTCGTAAGGCTGGCAGTCCCATTCGGGGAATTCGAGGATTTCAATGTCCGGCGCAGCGAAGATAAGCGCCTCGCGGAAAGCGCGCAGCCGCTGGCTGTCGCGCGCCGCATGGGCCAGAGCGCAGGAGCGTCCCTCGCTGGATTTCGCGAGGGCGCGCGCGAGATCGGCGGCAACGAAGGCGTCAAAGCCCTCCGGCGCGCGCGACAGGATGAGCGAGCGGCCCTTTTCCAGTTCGGCGCTGGCGCGAAGGAGTTCGTTCGCGGATTTCTGCGGTGGCCGCAGCGACGTTTCAGGAGGCATTGCGAGAACTAAACGTTGATCGGACCACTGTGCGTATGAAACGCCTTGATGACATGGAAGATCGGGCGGTCGAAGGCCGGATCGACCGGCTTCGACCCGGCGAACCAGGAGAAAATATCGGCGTCCTGCGCTTCCATGAAATGTTCGAGCTGGTCAAGCTCGGCGTCGCTCAATTCGCCGATGCGGGCGTCGGCGAACTGGCCGAGCAGGAGATCGACCTCCCGCATGCCCCTGTGCCAGCAACGGAAAAGGACGCGGCGGCGGCGCTCGTCCAGACCTTCGCTCGATCTTGTCGTCCCGGACATGAATCCCCCGCAAAGCCGAAAGGCCCGCGCCGGTTTTCGGCGCGGGCGAAGGTCGTCTTATAGGGCCGGACGGGCCGGCTGTCAGCGGATCTTTTCAGGTGACGCGCCTCAGCGGCTCGCCACCACCTTCAACTCACGGACCTCGCCGCGGACGTAAGCATCGAGGAAGGCGCGATAGTTGCGGAAGGAAACGCAACCGTTGGAATCGCCGCGCGCGCCGAGCATGAAGGTATGGGCAAGCAGGCCAGCGCGGCCATAGACGTTGCCGTCGACCGGGGTCAGGCGCAGCGCCTGGACGCCGTGGAACAGGCTTTCGCGCAACGTGAGCTTGTAGGTCGCGGGCGGCGTCGCGCCGCGCATGCGCACATGAACATGGCCCGGATCGTCAAAATAGGGACCAAGGCCCGAATGGGCTTCGAGCGCCGTGCCGTTGGGAAGATAGACGGTATGAGCGGAAATGTCATAGACTGCCGTTCCGCCGCGCGCCGAGGCCGGCGGCTGCGGAGACGAAGGAAAGCCGCGCGACAGATTGAACAGCCCGCTACCGCTCTCCGGCGCGGCATAGGCCAGTTGCGGGCCCTTCTGTTCGGAACTGTTACTGAAGAGCTTGTCGAAGAAGGAACGCGGGTCATTGTGCGCGAAGGTAGCAGTCTGGGCCGCCTGGGCGCCTTCGCGGGCGGCGGCGCGGGTCGGGCCGGGAGCGGCCGGAGTCGCCGGGGCGGCGATTTCGCGACGCGGCGCCTCGACGGCGGCGACCCGAGCGACCGAGATCAGCTCCGCCGGACGGATGGGAGGCAATGGCGCCGAGCCGGCGGCCTGCGCCAGCGAAGGCTGCTCGTCTTCCGGCGCCTGGGCCATCTGGACCGGCGGCAAACCGGGCTTCAGCTCCGCAGCACGATCTACGTCCTGCGCTGGGCTGGCCTCGGCGACCTGCTGGTCCATGTCCGCCTCGGCGACCTGCGCCGCGCTGTCGGGCGTCTCGACAAGGACGAAAAGCGGCTGGGCCTGGAGCGGCGAAAAAGACGGACCAACGGGATCGGTCCGAGCTTCCTGCATCGCCGGCATGCCCCGCGCCTCGCCGTCCGGATCGAACAGGCCGCCGAAGGGATTGCGCGGTTTTTCGAGGTCGGGTTTGATCGGGCCCGAGGCCAGTTCGACATTGGGAACGGCCGCAACCGGCGCCGGCGCGCCAACAGCGAATTTTTCGGGTTTGGGTTCGGGCGCGGCGGCCTGCCCGGCGAGTCCGCCCGCGAGGCGGAGCGCGACAGCGGCGCTGAAGGAAAATGCAGCAAGAGCTGGAACCGTCCGGACGAAAATCTTGCGCGAAAGGCTCGCGCGATCCTCCACGACCGGATCGCAGGTCTCGTAGCTCCAGTCAGTCATACGCCGAACCCCGTAAACGATACACTGGACGCGCCGCGGCGCCGTCCGGCTTCGAACTGTGCAGCCTCGACGAACGAGGGGCGGCAAATCGACGGCGCCGGGGCGCCGATGACACTCGCCGAATAGGTCTGGACGCCGAACGTCCTTGAATTGAAACGAATTATCCCTAATTTCCTCTTAACGGCTTCCCGAAAAAGCTGCATAGACCCTACCCATCCGCCCCCGCCTCAAGCGCTGCGCTCAGTGCGACGCCATCGGGGCCGAGCGTCGCGCAGCAATTCGCATTTCCCGGCCAGAGCTTCTGCTGACCAGGCTAAACACTCTCGAACACAATGACTTAACGCCTTCGCGACTCTCCCGCTTCGCGAATGCGCTCCAACGCCCTCCGCCGGATCCAAGACTCGGGGATGCGCCGCCGTTTGCGCACGTCAAAAAAAGGCGAAAAAAAAGGCGAAATTGCGGATCACGGGAATTTTATTTGACAGTGACCAAAAAACAACAGGAAAAAGCAGTAGGGCAAAACGTCGCAGTCCGCCGCCGTCTCTCCCGACACGGTTCAAATCCGGGGCTCGTCCCGCCAGCGCCGAAGCAGGATTTGGCCCAGCGCCGCAAGCCCTCCATACAGCGCCACGCCGCACAGGCAGAGCAGGCCCACGGCGGCATACATCACGGGAATTTTGAGGCGATAGCCAGCCTCGACGATCCGGAAGGCAAGACCTTCGCCGCGGCCAGCTGCGCCGGCCGCGAGTTCGGCAGCCACGGCCCCGATCAACGCCAACCCGCCGCCAATGCGGAAACCCGTGAAAATTTGCGGCAAGGCCGCGGGCAGCCGCAGCAGGAAAAGCGTCTGCGCGCGCGAGGCCCCTTTTAACCGGAAAAGCTCGATCAATCCGCGGTCCGTCGCCTTAAGCCCTGCCGACGCGTTGGACAGGACCGGGAAAAAGGCGACGAGAAAGGCGCAGGCCAGGACCGCCGCTGACGGCTCCAGATAAATGAGCAGGAGGGGGGCGACGGCGATGAGCGGCGTGACCTGAAGCGCGATGGCGAGGGGCAGGAAAGTCTTTTCCAACCAGGGCGACCAGACGAAGAGCAGCGCCAGCGCCACGCCGCCAGCAGCAGCAAGAACCAGCGCCTGCAACGCCTCTGTCAAAGTCGTCGCCGTAGCCGCCAGCAATCGCGGACCATTGTCGAACAGGGTTGTGGCAATGAGGCTGGGCGCCGGCAGCTGCGAAGGGGGGACTCCAAAAACCCGCACCAGCGCCTCCCACAGGCCGATCAGCGCCAGCAAGCCTAAAACGGGTGCAAGACGCGCGGGCAGCCCGCTCATGCCGCCCTTCCCATCGCCTGCTGCAGCCCTTCGCCGATTCGAGCGCAATCCTCGGCAAAGGCGGCGCTTCGCCGCAGAGCCAACCCGCGCGCGGCGCCTCGTTCGAGGCCCAAAATCGAATCGATCCGCCCGGGGCGCGCGCGCATGATCGCGACGCGGTCGGCGAGATAGGCGCTCTCGTAAACCGAATGGGTGACAAAGACGACGGTCGCGGCGCTCTTGCGGCGCACATCGAGAAGCGTGTCATTCAACTGCCAACGGGTGATTTCATCGAGCGCCGCGAAGGGCTCGTCGAGCAACAGGAGTTCGGGCTCGTCCACCAGAGCCCGCGCAATCGACGCCCGCATTTTCATGCCCCCGGATAATTCGCGCGGCAGGGCGCGAAGCCGGTCGCCCAGGCCGACGCGAGCGAGCGCCTCCTCCACCCGGGGCGCCGCGTCGCGCCGCCTTATCCCAGCGAGTCGCAGCGGCAGATAGACATTGGCGAAGAGATCGGCCCACGGCATCAAGGTCGGTTCCTGAAAGACGAAGCCGATCCTTGGCGGAGCGCCGTCGCGCCAGAGGATCTGACCGGAATTCGGCTTTTCAAGACCGGCGACGAGGCGCAGGAGCGTCGATTTTCCGCAGCCCGAAGGACCGAGCACGCAAAGAGTCTCGCCGGAAATAATATCGAGCCGCAGGTCATCGAGCGCCGGCGCGCCCCGATCCGCGAACGCGAGGCGCAGATCGCGCAGGCTGGCGAGCGGCGCGGTCAATGACGATCCGGCGCTTCCACGCCGAGGCCCTTGTTCACGAAGGAAAAGTCGAAGCCCGGTCCGAGATCGATCCCGGCGGGCGCTGCGCCCGCCGCCGCCATGTCAGCATAGAACCGCGCGATCCGCGCTTGGTCCATCGCCCCAATCCCGAGCTTGAGCGCATCGCCTGATTCGACAATGCCGAAGGCCTTCATCTGTGCGATGGAAAAAGCGATCTGGGCGTCGTCGATATCCGGATTTTCACGCTTGATCCTCTCATTGGCGGCGCGGTTGTCGCCATGCAGATAATGGACCCAACCCAGAATTGAAGCTTCGACAAAGCGCGCGACGAGATCCGGATTTTTCGCGAGGAGATCCCGGCGTGTCTCGATCGTTGTGGCGTAAGTCTCGTAGCCATGATCGGCGAGCAGGAAGACATTGGGTTTGAAGCCGCCTTCGCGCTCGATGGCGAAAGGCTCCGATGTCGCATAGCCCTGCTGGATCGAGTGCTTATCCGCGATGAAGGGCGCGGAATTGAAATTATAAGTCGCGACATTGGCTCGCTTGAAGCCCCATTTCTTCTCCATCCAGGGCCAGACGGTCGTGAGCGTCGCCAGCCCCACAAAGGCCTTGGCCTTCGGAAGATCTTCGAACCGGTCCAGGCCCACCCCGGGATGCGACATGAAGACAAGAGGGTCCTTCTGGAAGATCGCCGCGACGGTGACGATCGGGATTTTCTCGCTGAGCGCCGAAAACTCTCCGATCAGATTATCGCCCATGTAAAAATCGGCCTTGCCGGCGATGAGCGCCAGACGGTTGTTCTTCGCCGGTCCGCCGGGAAGGATGGTGACGTCGAGCCCGTATTTCGCGTAAGTGCCGTCGACAATCGCCTGGTAGAATCCGCCATGTTCGGCCTCGGCCAGCCAATTTGAGGCGAACACCACCTTATCGATTGCAAATGCGGGCGAAACGAGCGCCAGGAAAGCAGGCGCGATCGCGGCGAGCAGCGCAAGCGGGCTGGTGCGGCGACGGAGCGCGCGAGGCTTCTGAAAGGTGCGGATCAAGACTTCCCTCCGCAAATGAACAGCCTCGGCAGGAGAGGCGATCAGGCGCTTCCGGTCAAGTCCGCGCCTCGCAGCGTTCGCCCTTGTGGATCAACTCTCGTGCGAAGGACCGCGAGTTGGTGGATGCGGCGACTCCATGTGAGGACAAACCCGGCAGTGCGAGCCTCAAGCGTCTCGACTAGAGGCGGGGTCAGAAGGGAATCGGCCCGCGACGACCAATTCGCGCCGCCGCGGCGCGCTGGCGCCGACGCAAGGGCGAATTTGTACGGAATTTCAACAAGAACCTTGGCCTTTCGCCGACAGAGAGGTTAAAGGACCGTCATTCATCCCAGCCCGACTATCCTCCCATGCAACTCCTGCTCATCACGCTCGCCGGTTTCGGCGCGGGCTTCATTAACGCCCTAGCCGGCGGCGGCTCCTTCCTGACTTTTCCGTCTTTACTCGCGGCCGGCCTTCCCGGGATCGACGCCAACGCCACCTCGACCATCGCCCTCTTCCCGGCGCAGGTGGCGACAACGTTCGCTTATCGCCACAGCTTGAAGAAATCGCTTGAAGACCCGCGGATCGACGGACGAAAATTGGCGATCATTTCGCTCGTTGGCGGCTTTTTCGGCGCGATTCTCCTGCTTTCGACCTCCGAGCAGGTTTTCGAACGCCTCGTGCCCTTCCTGCTGCTCGGCGCGACGCTGGTTTTCGCGGCGGGCATGGTCATGCCCCAGCAGGCTGAAAAGCAGCTCCTGGGCGCGACCGGGGTGCTCGTCGTCCAATGTTTCGTGGCGATCTATGGCGGTTATTTCGGCGGCGGCATCGGCATCTTGATGCTGGCGGCCCTGACGCTTTACGGGCTGAAGGACATTGTATTGATGAACAGCCTGAAAATGCTGCTGGCGACGCTTATGAACGCCACGGCCACCGGCGTCTTTCTGCTGTCCGGACGGATCCACTGGCTTGAAGGCCTCATCCTTTCCGTCGGTTCGGTCGCAGGCGGTTTCGTCGGCGCCCACGCCGGGTCGCGGATCCCGCCGCTTTATGTGCGGCTGTTCGTGATTTTCATCGGCCTTGTGCTAAGCCTGCATTTCTATCTCAAGACGTTCTGACTGGAGCCGCCCATGCCCGCCTCGCCCGCAATCATGCGCGAAATCTATTTTGACGGCGCCGGCGGTCCGGCGGTCATCAAATTGCGGGAAGCGCCGGTTCCTGCGCCGGGACCAGGCAAGGTTCTGGTCGAAGTCGCCGCCGCGGGAATCAACCGGCCCGACTGCATCCAGCGCGCCGGGCTCTATCCGCCGCCGCCCGGCGAAAGCGAAGTTCCGGGGCTCGAAATCGCGGGAAAAATTGCCGCGCTCGGCGAGGGCGTCGAAGGCCTGAAAACCGGCGACGAAATCTGCGCGCTGGTCGGTTCGGGCGGCTATGCCGAATATTGCGTCGCGGACGCGGCGCTCTGCCTGCCGAGGCCCAAGCCCCTGAGCCTGATTGAAGCCGCAGGCGTCCCCGAAACCTTCTTCACTGTCTACGACAACGTCTTCAATCGCGGCGCCCTGAAGCCGGACGAGAGTTTTCTCGTCCACGGCGGGTCGAGCGGCATCGGCTCGACCGCGATCCAGCTTGCGAAACATTTCGGCGCCAGGGTCTTCACGACCGCCGGCTCGGCGGAGAAGGTCGAGTTTTGCGTGAGCCTCGGCGCGGACGTCGCCATCAACTACCGCGAACAGGACTTCGTCGCCGAGGTGAAAACCCTGACCGCGAAAAAGGGCGTCGACGTCATCCTCGACATGGTCGGCGGGCCCTATCTCCAGAAGAACGTCTCGGCGCTGGCGCCCGACGGCCGGCTGGTTCAAATTGCTTTCCTGCAAGGCAGCAAGGTCAAGGATTTCGACTTCATGAGCGTGATGCTCAAGCGCCTGACGATCACCGGCTCGACCCTGCGCTCGCGCCCCCTCGCGACCAAGGCGGCGATTGCGCATGCCTTGCGGGAAAAGGTCTGGCCGCTGCTGGACAGCGGTGCGGTCAAGCCGATCGTCCATGCGACCTTCCCGCTCGAAGAGGCGCGCGCCGCCCATGAACTGATGGAGTCCTCGGCCCATCTCGGGAAGATCGTTCTGCTCGCCGGCCGGTGAGCGGAACGCCTCATCGCAACCGCACCGGAAAGATCTCCGCCGTCAACTGCACATTGTTTCCGAGCCCGTAATAATAGGATGTCGGCCGCGACACGAGGCGCAGAAACTGGAACAGGCGGAAACGCACGAGCCGCCAGAACGACATTTTCCGCGACGGCAGCAGGTTTTCATGCGCCACATGAACAATCCAGCGCCGATGCCGCGGCGGCAGGTCAATCTGTTTATGACGCGCAAGATCGTCTAGCCATTCCTCGACGTCCGGTTCCTCCATGAAGCCGAAGCGCAAAGCGACGCCCATGATCCCTCCTCCGTCAGGCGCGCGGTAGAAATTCGTCACCCGGTAGCGATTCTGCTCGACATAGGGCGCCTTGATATGCGTCACCTCGATGAAGATGAAGTGGCGAGGCAGAACGCCCGAGCGATCCCACATCATCTGGGCCAATGCTGGAACGCGGTCATCGAGAGAGTTCAGGGATTTCGGCGACATCACCAGCGCGCTGCGCTCGATGAAAGCTGCGCTCGCGCGGTATTTCTCGACCAATTCCGCCATGGTCATCGTATCCTTGGCGCTATAGGCGGCAAAGGTCGCCTTCCGGCCCCAGCGCCATGTCGCCATGACGATGAAGGTCGCCACGCCGACGAACAGAGGGATGAACCCGCCGTCGAGGAATTTCGAGGTGCTGGCTGCAAAGAAAGCGCCGCTGATCGCCGTCAGCGCGCCCCAGACCAGACCCGTGCGCAGGCGGCTCCAGCCCCAGTAGCGCCGCGCCACAAGGAACATTGCAACCGAGGTGATGACCATCACCCCGGATACTGCGAGGCCATAGGCCGCAGCGAGCGCAGAGGCCGATCCGAAGGCCAGCACCAGCGCGACGCAGCCGCAGAACAGCGCCCAATTCACGAAGGGCGCGTAAATCTGGCCAGCATGGCCGGCATGGGTGTGCAGCAGCGCAATCCTCGGAAACAAGCCGAGGCGGACAGCCTGCGAGATCAGCGAGAAGGCTCCGGAGATCAGGGACTGAGACGCGATGATCGTCGCGAGCGTCGCCAGGGAGACCATCGGATAAAGCGCCGCGTGGGGAGTCATGCTGTAGAATAGCAGCCCCTCCCGGATCGGTTCACCGGACAACAGATAGCTTCCCTGCCCCAGATAATTGAGCAGCAGAGCCGGAAAAACGACGGCGAACCAGCCGAGGCGGATCGGCGCGGCCCCGAAATGACCAAGGTCGGCGTACATCGCCTCGCCGCCGGTGATGACCAGCATGACGGCGCCCAGGATCTCCAGCATGTCCCAGCCTCTGGCTTCGGCAAGAAAGCGCAGGCCATGGACCGGATTGAAAGCGGCGAGGATTTCCGGGCGCGCGACGACGCCATACGCGCCGATCAAGGCGATGACCACGAACCAGACCAGAACGATCGGGCCGAAAATGCCGCCGACACCCGCCGTACCGCGCCACTGCAGTGAAAAAAGGCCTGCGAGCAAAAAAATGGTCAGCGAGACGATCGCGAGATGCCCAAGATTGGGCGCGGCGACATGCAGACCCTCGACCGCCGAGAGCACGCTGATCGCCGGCGTGATCATCCCGTCGCCCAGCAGAAGCCCGGCCCCTAGCATCAGCGCCCAGAGCACGAACCGCGACGTCCTGCATGACCTGTCATGCAGAAGGCCATAGAGCGCGAAAACTCCGCCCTCGCCCTCGTTCTGCGCGCGCAGAACAAGCATCGCATATTTGAACGAGACAATGATGGTGATCGCCCAGATCACGAGGGAAACGCCGCCGAGGATATGTTCCGGCGTGCGCGCGACGCCCTCGTGAAAGATCTGGTCCATGGCGTAAAGCGGCGATGTGCCGATATCGCCAAAGACGACGCCGATGGCCGCCAAAGCCAATCGCGGCGCCCCGCCGCGCGGCGCGTGCGTCGCGCCGTCGAGACTGTTCCGGCGGGAAGGAGTTGCTGGGCCCCGACGGCCGGCGGGAAAATTCATCGAACCTCCACTGCTGCGCCAGGCAGATTGCAACAGGAAAGTTTTCAGCAGAAATGATCTGGATCAGCCCCGGATCAAACCTTGGCCAATTCCCCGAACGCCGCGTAGCTCGAAACCAGCGCGAGAATGAGTTGCCGCGCGTCATTGTCGCGAATCAGCGCGAAATCGCGCGTCAGGCGCGCCTCTTCATCGGCCGCCCGGGCGTCATCGCTCGACAGGCGCACGACCCCGCGCGCGGTGACCGAAAAACCTTCAAAGAAATCCGCCGGAACCGCACCTAGCGCGCGCGCCAATGGGCGCATCAGATTGGCAGCGATCCGCTCGCGGCCCTCTTCCAGATCAGCGAGGCGGCTCGCAGGTATCCCGATCGTCGTCGCGAGGCTTTCCGCGGTCATGCCGCGGTTCTCCCTCAGGCTACGCAACCGTGCGCCGACATGCTGGTCAATCGTGTTTTTCGTTATCATGAACCCCAACACGCAATCAAAACGGAATCGAACGAGGCCAGTCGGGAGCGCCAAACAGGTTCCCGACAACATAGGGCCTCGACGGTTCAATTCTGTACCATTCAACCCCAACGATGCAAGTTAAGGGTTGGTTAATCATGAATTTCAGTAAAATATCACGCTACGCAAGGAATATGACGCGAGTAACGATCAAATCCGAATAAATCTTCTGCAACGATAAGAAAATCGAAGCTGGCTGGTTTTTGCCTCAAACGGCGCGCGCCTCGAACATCGCCGCGTCAAGCCAGAACGAACCATCGTCTTCAATTGCAAAACGGGCCCGCGTCGCGTCGTCCGCCTTTTCCTGAAGCAGGCGGATTGCTTCCGCGAGCGGCGGCGGCGTCCCGATCCGCCGGGTCCAGACGGCGAAGTCCATCCGCAGGCGCCAGGACGATTCCACGATCACGTCGAAGCCCGCGTGTTTCAGCATATCGCGCCATTCGCCCCAGCTATAATCACGCACATGCGAGGCATCACGCAGGAGTTCGACCGTCTGGAGATGGGTGTCGAAGGCGACCTCCCTTGGCCCAACGATATCGATGAAAAAAGCTGGCGCCCCGGACCGCAAAACGCGACGCGCCTCGCTCAAACCCTGTCGCGCGTCGCGCCAATGATGCGCGGAAAAGCGGCTCGCAAGAAAATCGAAATCGGCGTCGCGAAAAGGCAGCTTCTCCGCACTCGCCTGGGCAGTCTCGATATTGCCGAGGCGGCGCCGTTTCGCCTCCGCTGTTACGGAAGCCAGCATGTCGGCGGAAAGATCGACCGCCACGACCGCGCGAGCGGCCTGCGCCAGTTTATAGGCGACGTGCCCGCCGCCCGTTCCGAGGTCGAGCGCGCGCGCCGGCTTCTCGCGCGCTGCGAGGGCGGCAATCGCCTCCAGATCGTCTCCCGAAGCGTGAACCGAGCTCGCCACATAGGCTTGGGCATGCGCCCCGAATTGCGAGGCGGTCAGCGTTTCATGATCCTTCGCCAAACGCGCCCCTCATTCGCCACGCCACTGCGGCGGCCTCTTTGCCAGGAAAGCCTCCATGCCCTCCTGGAAATCAGTGCTGCGATAGCACATGACGACGAGATCCTCGCCGGTCTCCATCGGCGGGCGCAGGCGCAGCAGCGCTTCCTTGGTCGCGCGCAGGGTAAGCGGGGCATGGCCCGCAACGGTCCTGGCCAGATCCTCGGCGCGCGTGGCCAGAGCCTCCGGCGCGACAATCTCGCCGACGAGGCCGAAAACCTTCGCCTCTTCGGCGTCGATCAAACGCGCCGTGAAAAGCAGGTCCTTGACGCGCGCGGCGCCCATGATCCCGGCGAGACGGCCGTAATTGGCGACCGACAGGCAGTTTCCGAGCGTGCGGGCGATCGGGAAGCCGAATTTGGCGTTGCTCGCCGCAAGGCGCAAGTCACAGCACGCCGCGATTGCGGCGCCGCCGCCCGTGCAGGCGCCGGCGATCGCGGCAATGGTCGGCACGCGGCACTTTTCCAGCGTCGAGAGCACGCGTTCGATCTTGATCTCGTAATCGACGGCGTCCTGCGCTGATTTCAGGGCGCGAAATTCGGCAATGTCCGTGCCTGACGCGAAAGCCTTGTCGCCCGCGCCATAGATCAGCATGGCCTTGATCGAACGGTCGGCGTCGGCCTTCTCACAAGCCTCGCGCAGATGCTCGTACATTTCGAAGGTCAGCGCATTCCGCGCCTGCGGCCGGTTGAAGACGAAATGCGCGATTCCGTCGCGGTTCTCGAAAAGGGTGACGTCGTTCAAGCCAGGCTCCCGCGCTCAGTTTCCGCATTTTTGAATAGGCGTTTCCCAGCGCGCATACAATGCTCGCATCCGCGAAGAACCTTGCCTACATGCCGTGATAATCTTGTGCGGGCTTTATCCGCGGGCGCGGGATGCGGATGTCGCGCGCAACATAATCTTTGAGATTTACGTAGATCATCGCCGTCATCAGCGCGTCGGAAAAGGCGTCATGCTGGTTGAACAGCGGCAGCTTCAGGTCACGAAGAATATTTGCAAAGGTCAGGTTGATCTGCGTGCCGGGCGGGGCGTCGCTATATTTGCGCTCGTAATAAATGCTCGATACTTCGATCCGCGGGTTCGGAAGCTGTATGCCCAGCATTTCCGAGACATGGTTGTTGAGCATGGCGATGTCGAAATCGATGTAATAGCCGACCAGCGGCCTCCCGCCGATGAAATGCAGCAGATCAGGCAAAATTTCCTTGATAGGGCGGGCGCTTGCGACATCAACCTCACGCAGACCATGAATCTTGATCGCCTCGGCGGCGATGGCCACGCGCGGCCGAACGACCGATTGAAAGGTCTCGCTGGCGAGGATCCGATCGCCGCGGATTTTGATGGCCGCGACCGAAATGATTTCGTCGCGGCGCGGATCGAGACCCGTGGTTTCGCAATCAATCGAGACGGTTTCGTCGGGTGGTCCTGGCTCAAACAGGAAGGAGTATCTCCTGTCAGAGAGGGTCGCCTTGTCCATCAGGCGAGAGAGCCAGCGAAGCGCCATGGCGGCGCGCTCAGAACATGTTGAGGTTGAAGCGGCGGCGCACGAGCTCGCGCAGCTGCTTCACCACCTGGAAGGAATCGCGCAGCAATTCACGATCCATGCTGGTCAGGGTCGCCGGCTTGAGCAGGCTTGCGCTTTTTGCGGCGTTGATCTGGGCGTCCAGGCGGATCGTCATGAGATAATCCAGCGCCCGGGCCAGATCGCGTGCGAAATCCTCTTTCAGGAGCCCGAGTTCAGCCAGTTTCGCCAGCCGTTTGAAAGTATTTGTTTCTTCGAGTCCCTGTTCGATGGCGAGCGAGCGCACGCCATGGACAATCGGGAAAATGCCGCCCTTTTTCAGGTCGAGCGCATCACCCTCGCCTTCCGACGTCTTGAGTGTGTTGAAGAGTCCGATCGGCGGCTCGAAGGCTTCGATCGACTTGGCGAAACGGCCGAGGAAAACCCGTTCATTAGCGACCTTCTCGACAAGATCCTTTTTCGCGCGCGCAAGCAGCGAGGCGTCTCCCGCGACCGCCTCGGCGTCGTAGAAGATCGCGACATTCATTGCCGACTGATCGTCGGCGGTCGCGGTCCAGACACTGAAATCGGCAATATATTCGCCGATCGTGCGCGACCAGAGCGGATTATTGACCATTACCTGGCCGGGACACGGCGGAAACCCGAACTCGGCCAGCGCGCCGGAGAATTCGTTTCTAAAGCGGTCGAGCACCGCCGGGTCGACGCCTTCGCCAAGGATCAGGCCGTTGTCCTGATCGGTGCGGATCGTCTGCTCGCCGCGGCCTTCGCTGCCCATGACGATCAGGCAGCATTTGTCATGCAGCTTGTCCGGACAGAGCAGATCAAAGAGTTTGGCGAAGAGGCGCCGATTGAGGTCGGAAATGATCTCCGCCACCACTTCGAATTTCACGCCCTGCCGGCGCAGCGGGCGAACCTGCTCCGCAATCTGTTTCGCTGCAGCGCCCAGTTCGGCAATCGTTGCAGCCCGATCGATGCGTCCGACCACGAGTTGCGAATTGCCGGCGAAGAAACTCAATAGGTTGATGTCTTCAAGGATGCCGACGAAATTGTCGCCCTCTTTCACCACGAGGCGGCGCTTGTTGTATTTCGTCATGAGCAGCAGGGCCTGCGAGACGAATTCGTCCGGTTCGATCGTCACCAGTTCGTACTGAGCGATGTTCCCGACCGGTTCGTCGATGGTCATGCCTTTGAGCACCATGGCCTTCGCCAGGTTCATGCCGGTGACGACGCCAGTGCGGTCGCCGTCGCGCACCAGAAGCGCATTACAGTCGATGTCGCGCATGATGCGGCCGGCGGAGACAATTGGCTGGACCGAATCGATGATGGCGGCGGGCATCAGATAAAGATCCCGGACCCGCGCGCGCATCATGGATTCGATCTGGCTCGACTCATCCTTTTGGGCCAGTTCTTCGAGCTTGCGGGATATGTCGGTGTAGAAGAAGGCGCCGAAGCGCGGATTGGAGTTGATGAGGCGGAGAACCTCCGCGCGCGGCGCCAGCGCGCATAGCGTTTCCTCGCGTGCGACGAAGCCGCTGACGCCCGCGCCCTGAACCAGGGCGCGGCTGTCGAAGAAATCCTTGGGGCCGAGCAAACCGACCAGATCGCCCTGCTCCCGCTCTTCAACGGCCCCCTTGATGATGACATAGAGGCCCTCGGGCGCGCCGCCTTCCGCGATAATGGTCTCGTTGGGACGGAAATAAGCGACATCCATCGCGCCGCGCAACATCTCCGCCTCATCGGGTGTGAGTCGATCGAAAGGCGCCGTCGCGGTATCGAGAATGACGGACATGGGGAGGCCGCCGCGCGCCAGCGGCGCATTCAAGATGAATTAGACGAAATTTTCTAAAGAAGAGGGCGCGGCTGAAACAGCCGCGCCCCAATCACGATCAGTGGGCCGAAGCGCCGGAGGCGCCGATGCCCGTCTGCGAGCGGACGAACTGGGCGTCGAAGCCGGCGCGGTCGATCTTCGCGCGTTCGCTGTTGTCCAGCTTGGAGAAGAGCCAGATGCCGACGAAGGCGAAGGTCATCGAGAACAGCGCCGGGTTGGCGATCTGGAACAGCGCCGAACCCTTCGGATAGCCGAGCGTCGCTTCCCACACCGCAGGCGAGAAGATCACGCCGACGAGCGCCGAGATCAGTCCGAGGAAGCCGCCGATCACCGCGCCGCGGGTGGTCATCCCGCGCCACATCATCGACATCAGCAGCACCGGGAAGTTGCACGACGCAGCGATCGAGAAGGCAAGGCCGACCATGAAGGCGACGTTCTGCTTTTCAAAGACGATGCCCAGGATCACGGCAACGATGCCGAGAATGATGGTCGCGATCTTCGAGACGCGGATTTCGTCCTGCTCGTTCGCCTTACCGCCCTTCACGACGGTGGCGTAGAGGTCGTGGCTGATCGCCGAGGCGCCCGCCAGGGTCAGGCCGGAGACGACCGCGACGATCGTCGCGAACGCCACCGCCGAGATGAAGCCGAGGAAGATGTCCCCGCCCACCGCGCCGGCGAGGTCGATCGCCGCCATGTTGTTGCCGCCGCGAATTGCGTCGATGCCCGACTTGCCCTTGGCTACCAACGCCGGATTCAAGAAGTCCGGATTGGTTGAGACCAGCACGATCGCGCCGAAACCGATGATGAAGGTCAGGATATAGAAATAGCCGATGAAACCGGTCGCATAGAACACCGACTTGCGGGCGGCCTTGGCGTCGGCGACGGTGAAGAAGCGCATCAGGATGTGCGGCAACCCGGCCGTGCCGAACATCAAGGCCAGGCCGAGCGAGAGCGCCGAGAGCGGGCTGGTGATCAGCGCGCCGGGCTCCATGATCGCGAGCTTCTTCGGATGGACTTCGACCGCCTTGGCGAAGAGCGCCTCAGGGCTGAAGCCGAATTTGGACAGAACCATGAAAGCCATGAAGGTCGCGCCGGCGAGCAGCAGGCAGGCCTTGATGATCTGCACCCAGGTCGTCGCCACCATGCCGCCGAAGGTCACGTAAATGATCATCAGGATGCCGACGATGATCACCGCATAGGCGTAATCGAGGCCGAACAGCAGCTTGATGAGGCTGCCCGCGCCGACCATCTGCGCGATCAGATAGAAGGCCACGGTGACCAGCGTGCCGCAGGCCGCGAGGATGCGGATCGGCGCCTGCTGGAACCGGAACGACGCGACGTCGGCGAAAGTAAACTTGCCGAGGTTGCGCAGGGGCTCCGCAATCAGGAAGGTGACGATGGGCCAGCCGACCAGCCAGCCCACCGAATAAATCAGACCGTCAAAGCCCGACAGATAGACCAGGCCGGAAATGCCGAGGAAGGACGCGGCGGACATATAGTCGCCGGCGATCGCGAGGCCGTTCTGGAAGCCGGTGATGCCGCCGCCGGCCGTATAGAACTGCGCGGCCGAGCGCGTGCGTTTCGCCGCCCAGTAGGTGATGCCGAGCGTCAGCAGGACGAAGAAGCCGAACATCGCAATGGCGTGATAATTCGTGGCCTGCTTTTCCGTCGCGCCCGAGATGGCGTCGGCGAGCGCCGGCGAGGACAGCGCGGCAAGAAGCGCCGCGGAAAGGACCGTCTTAATGCGCGACATCACTTGCTCTCCTCGACGATTTGCTTGGTCAGGACGTCATAGCTGGCGTTAGCCTTGGAGACGTAGATTCCCGTCAGCACGAAGGCGGAAACGATGACGGCGAGGCCGATGAGGATGCCAACCGTGGTGACAGAACCGGCCGCGACCGGCGTGCCGAGCAACGGCTTGTTGAAGGCGACGAGCAGGATGAAGCCGAAGTAGATGACCAGCATGATCACCGAAAGGGTCCAGCCAAGCGACTTGCGCGCCGCGACCAGCTCCTTGAATTTCGGATTGTTTTCTATCTCTTGTGCAGTAGCGGCCATATCGGCTCCTCCCAATTTCCGCGGCGTTTTTCGGCTGTTTGTTATCGCCCCACGGCGTTCCCGACGCTTTGCGAGAATAGACTTTTCCGAAAAACGCACACTGCGCCATGTCTAACCCAGCCTAAGCGGCATGGTGAGCTAGCACTTTGTCGAACATAAATGTCTAACCGGCCAAAAGAAAACGTCGCAACGCCCCCATTGAGGACGTTGCGATCCAATTTTTATTCGATTCTGTGGAAAAGTCGGGCTCAGGGCACGACGCGCACCGCGCCCTTGGCGGCGCTGGTGGTCATCGCGGCATAAGCGCGCAAGGCCGTGCTGACCGGACGGTCACGCTCGACCGGCTTCCAGGCGTCCTTGCCCTTCGCCTCCATGGCGGCGCGGCGGCCCGCCAGCTCCTCGTCGGCGACGGCGAGGCGCAGCACGCGGTTGGGAATGTCGATCTCGATTCGGTCGCCGGTTTCGACGAGCCCGATCAATCCGCCCTCCTCGGCTTCCGGAGAAACATGGCCAATGGAGAGGCCCGCGGTGCCGCCGGAGAATCGCCCGTCGGTGATGAGCGCGCACGCTTTGCCGAGGCCCATGCTCTTGAGGTAGGACGTCGGATAAAGCATTTCCTGCATGCCGGGGCCGCCGCGAGGACCCTCGTAGCGGATCACCACCACATCGCCCGCCTTGACCTTTCCGGATAGGATGGCCTGAACCGCGGCGTCCTGGCTCTCGAAGACAAGAGCGGGACCCGCGAATTTCAGGATGCTCTCATCGACGCCAGCCGTCTTCACGATGGCGCCTTCCTCGGCGAGATTGCCGAAGAGAACGGCGAGGCCGCCATCCTTCGAGAAAGCGTGTTCGGCGTCGCGGATCACGCCCTTGGCGCGATCGTCATCGAGCGATTCGTAGCGGCGCGACTGGCTGAAGGCTTGCTGGGTCGGCACGCCGCCCGGTGACGCGCGGAAGAAGGTTTTCAACGCCTCGGAGCCGTTGCGCTTGATGTCCCATTTCGCGAGCGCCGCCTCGAGGCTCGGCGCGTGGACGGAATGAACGTCGCGATTGAGCAGGCCGGCGCGGTCGAGCTCGCCCAGGATCCCAATGATGCCGCCGGCGCGATGCACATCCTCGACATGGACGTCGGGCACGGAAGGCGCGACCTTGCACAGCACCGGAACGCGACGCGACAAGCGGTCGATGTCGGACATCTGGAAGTTGACGCCGCCTTCATAAGCGGCCGCGAGAAGGTGCAGAACCGTGTTGGTCGAACCGCCCATGGCGATATCGAGCGTCATCGCGTTCTCGAAGGCCTTGAAGGTCGCGACATTGCGCGGCAGAACCGATTCGTCGTCCTGCTCGTAATAGCGGCGGCACAGCTCGACGGCGAGCCGGCCCGCCTGGAGGAATAGCTCCTTGCGGTCGGCGTGGGTGGCGACGATCGTGCCGTTGCCCGGCAGCGACAGGCCGAGGGCCTCGGTCAGGCAGTTCATGGAATTGGCCGTGAACATCCCCGAGCAGGAACCGCAGGTCGGGCAGGCCGAACGCTCCATCGCCGCGACGTCCTCGTCGCTGTTGTGCGAATCCGCCGCCGCGACCATGGCGTCGATCAGGTCCACCGCCTTGGTCTTGCCGCCGATCACGACCTTGCCGGCCTCCATCGGGCCGCCGGAGACGAAGACCGCGGGGATGTTCAGGCGCAGCGCCGCCATCAGCATGCCGGGGGTGATCTTGTCACAGTTCGAGATGCAAACCAGCGCATCGGCGCAATGGGCGTTGGCCATATATTCGACGCTGTCGGCGATGATCTCGCGCGAAGGCAGGCTGTAGAGCATTCCGGCATGGCCCATGGCGATGCCGTCGTCGATCGCGATCGTGTTGAATTCCTTGGCGACGCCGCCCGCCGCCTCGATCTCGCGAGCGACCATCTGGCCGAGGTCCTTCAGATGGACATGGCCAGGCACGAATTGGGTAAAGGAATTGACCACGGCGATGATGGGCTTGCCGAAATCGCCGTCCTTCATGCCGGTGGCGCGCCACAGGCCGCGCGCGCCGGCCATGTTGCGGCCGTGGGTAGAGGTGCGGGAGCGAAAAGGAGGCATGTTTCTCGTCCGGGATCGAAGTTTGGCGCCACTCCTACATCTTTGCGCTCGGCGCGTCCATTCGCCGGAGCCATGGCGTGCTTTCAAACGCGCAAACGACCAACCGTTCCTCATGCGCGCCTGACGTCGATTCCACCGCGGGGCGCCGAGGAGACCAGAGCCGTGAAATAATAAAGCCATCGGCCCATCAGAGGCGAGCGCGCCAGCAGCGCAAGCGCCCGAAGACGAGATTCAGCGGGCCGCCATACAGGCCCGCGGCGCCGATGATGCAAATTTCAGCACGTCGGGAGCCTGCCGGGCCGGCCAGAAAGGCTGGACCGCGTTCGAACGGCGCCCCTCTCGGCTCGACGCTCTGGCGCAAGATCCCGGAAGGTGGAATTTCACCTTACCAAGCTTGCGCGCCCCTGATGACCACAATGGCAAGAACATTGCCACTGCAACCGGATTTCTCCCGAAGCCAAATCGTAAACAAACAAACCGTCAAGACTTGGCGCCGCCGCGCGGACGCTTTAAAGAAGCGCAATCAAATCCAGTCCCAGGCCGGAAACATTTTGCGATGACAATTGACATGGATGAGCGCCCTCCGGTCAGCCCCAGCAATTTCACCGCCGCGCTGCGCTCATCGGTCACGGCGGCCACCAACTGGCTGCTCGCCCGCCAGAAGCCCGACGGCCACTGGGTCGCCCGCGCCGAATCGAACGGCTGCATGGAGGCGCAATGGCGCCTCTGCTTGTGGTTTCTCGGCCTCGACGACCATCCGCTCTGCGCGCGGCTCGCCCAATCGCTCATCGACACACAGCGCGAGGACGGCGCCTGGGAGATCTATTACGGCGCGCCGAACGGCGACATCAATACGACGGTCGAGGCCTATGCCGCCCTGCGCTGCTCGGGCTATGCCTCCGACCACCCCGCGCTGGTCAAGGCGCAACATTGGATCGAGTCCAAGGGCGGCCTGAGGAACGTAAGGGTCTTCACGCGCTACTGGCTGGCCCTGATCGGCGAGTGGCCTTGGGAAAAGACGCCCAACCTGCCGCCGGAAGTGATCTGGCTGCCGTTGTGGTTCCCTTTCAACATCTATCATTTCGCGCAATGGGCGCGGGCGACGCTCATGCCGATCGCGATCCTGTCGGCGCGCCGCCCATGCCGTCCGCTGCCGCCGGAGCGCCGGCTCGACGCGCTTTTCCCGCATGGCCGCGCCGTTTTCGATTACGATCTGCCCGAAAAGAAAAACGCCGGCGGCTGGGACATCTTCTTCCGCAAGACGGACAAGGTTCTGCACGCGTTGCAGGCGTTCGGTCATCGCCACGGCCTGAACCTCTGGCGCAACGCCGCAGTGCGGCATAGCCTGGAATGGATCATCCGCCATCAGGACGCCGACGGCGGCTGGGGCGGCATCCAGCCCCCGTGGATTTACAGCCTGATGGCCCTCCATGTCGAAGGCTATGCGCTCGACCATCCGGTCATGGCCAAGGGGCTTGACTGCCTCAACGATCCTGGCTGGCGGGTCGATATCGGCGAAACCACCTTCATCCAGGCGACCAATTCGCCGGTCTGGGATACGATCCTGACCCTGCTCGCCTTCGACGACGCAGGCGCTCCCGAGGCGCAATCAGAGGCGGTCGAAAAGGCGGTCGATTGGGTCCTCAAGCGCCAGGTCCTGGTTCGCGGCGACTGGTCGGTCAAGCTGCCCCAGGTCGAGCCGGGCGGCTGGGCGTTTGAATACGCCAATAATGCCTACCCCGACGTCGACGACACCGCCGTCGCGCTGATCGCGCTCGCGCCGTTCCGCAAGGATCCGAAATGGCGGGCGCGCGGAATCGAGGAGGCGATCCGGCGCGGGGTGGACTGGCTGGTCGCCATGCAGAGCGCGAGCGGCGGCTGGGGCGCCTTCGACAAGGACAACACCAACCAGCTCCTCACCAAGATTCCCTTCTGCGATTTCGGCGAGGCGCTCGATCCGCCCTCGGTGGACGTGACCGCCCATGTCATCGAGGCCTTCGGCAAGCTCGGACTGTCGCGCCAGCATCCCGCCATGATCCGGGCGCTCGCCTTCCTCCGTGACCAGCAGGAGCCGGACGGCGCCTGGTTCGGTCGCTGGGGCGTCAATTACATTTACGGGACTGGCGCCGTCCTGCCGGCGCTCGCCGCCATTGGCGAGGACATGGCCCAGCCCTCGGTCGCCCGCGCCTGCGACTGGCTGAAATCGCGCCAGCAGGAGACCGGCGGCTGGGGGGAGAGCTGCGCCTCCTACATGCAGGCGGAGATGGCCGGGCGCGGGACCGCCACCGCCTCGCAGACCGGCTGGGCGCTCATGGGCCTGCTCGCCGCCAACCGTCCGCAGGATCATGAAGCCATTGCCCGCGGCTGCCAGTTCCTCGTCGAACGACAGAGCGAAGGGACCTGGCCGGAGCCGGAATTTACAGGGACCGGCTTCCCCGGCTATGGCGTCGGCCAGACAATCAAGCTCAACGACCCGCTTCTGTCCGAGCGCCTGCAACAGGGGCCGGAACTCTCGCGCGCCTTCATGCTGCGTTATGGCCTCTACAGCCATTACTTCCCGCTGATGGCCTTGGCGCGCGCCATGCGAGCGGGCTTGGCGCCGCTCAATTCCTGAAGGAGCCGGCGAATTCGACGATCAGGTCGCCGAGTTCGGCGTCCGACACCAGCACTGCCGCCTCGGCAGCAGGGAACCATCGCGTGTCGCGCTCGTGTTTCTCCGGCCAGCTTTCGCGCTGGCGGACGACTCGCAGGGCGAAGACCTCCACCCGGCACAATTCCTCGCCGCGCGAAAAGCGCTTCACATAGTGGAAGGCGCCGATCGGCTTTTCGGAAATCACGCCGAGCAGGCCCGCCTCCTCCATAGCCTCGATCGTCGCCGCCGCAGAACCGCTGCGTCCGCTCATTGGCCAGCCCTTGGGAATGATCCAGCGCCGCGTCTCGCGCGAGGAAACCAGCATGATCTCAAGCCCGCCTTTGGATTCGCGCCAAGGCAGGGCGCCGTACTGCAGGCGCTCCGGGGCCTCCGACTCGATGAGCGGAACCTTTTCGACCTTTTTCGCCTTCTTGCGGGGCTTGGCGATCATGGCGTGAACGCCCCCACGCCGAAATAAGCCAGAGCCGAGATCAGAGCCGCCGCCGGCATGGTGATCACCCAGGCGACGACAATGCCCTGCGCCACGTTCCAGCGCACGGCCGAAACGCGGCGGGCGGCGCCGACGCCGACAATGGCGCCGGTGATCGTGTGCGTCGTCGAAACCGGAACGCCCAAAGCGGTAGCGAGGAACAAGGTGATGGCGCCGCCTGTCTCGGCGCAGAACCCTTGCATCGGCGTCAGTCGCGTGATCTTCGAACCCATCGTGTGCACGATCCGCCAGCCGCCGAACAAAGTGCCGAGCGCCATGGCCGCCTGGCAGGAGAGCACCACCCAGAGCGGAACGTGGAACGTGTCGCCGCTCAAGCCGTGCGAGAACAGAAGAACGGCGATGACGCCCATTGTCTTTTGCGCGTCATTTCCGCCATGGCCAAGAGAATAGAGCGAGGCCGAGACGAATTGCAGCACGCGGAACGTCGAATCCACAGTGATCGGCGCGGCGCGCAAACAGATCCAGGACACGGCGAGCACAAGGAGCAGCGCCAGGAAAAAGCCGAGCAGCGGCGAAAGAACGATGGCGGCGCTGGTCTTGATAATGCCGGCCCAGACGATCGCCGAGGTTCCCGCCTTGCCGAAACCGGCGCCGACAAGGCCGCCGATGAGCGCATGCGAGCTGGACGAGGGGATGCCGAGCAGCCAGGTCACGACATTCCAGACAATTGCGCCGGCCAACGCCGCGAAGACGAGCCTGTCGTCCACGATATGGGCGTCGACGATGCCGCTGCCCACCGTATTGGCCACATGCAGGCCGAAAACGGCAAAGGCGACGAAGTTGAAGAAGGCGGCCCAGAAGACGGCGTATTGCGGCCTCAGCACGCGGGTCGACACGATGGTCGCGATGGAATTGGCCGCATCATGCAGCCCGTTCAGGAAGTCGAAAAGCAGCGCGACAACGATCAGCGTCACAAGGATCGGGGAGACGCCAGCCATCGCCGCGACTCACAAATGTTCGAGCAGGATGCCGCTCATCCGATGCGCGACATTCTCGAAGCAGTCCACGACCTTCTCCAGATGCGAGAAGATTTCCGAGCCGACGATATAGGCCATCGGCTGGCTGTCCTTGTGGGCGCGGTAAAGCTCCTTGAGCCCGCGCATGTAGAGATGGTCGGATTCCTCCTCGATCTCAATGATCTTCGCCGTGGCCTCGTTGATCTTCCCGGCGTTGGCGTTCATCGCGCGCAACAGGGGAAGCGTCTCGCGCGAAATCTGCGCCGTGGCGACGATCAGGTCGCCAATGCGCTTCATGTCGGGGGCGAATTCAGCGACATCGAACAGGGAAATGGTCTTCACGGCCTGACGCATCTGGTCGATGGCGTCGTCCATGTCATTGATCAGGCCGTGAATGTCGCTGCGATCGAAGGGCGTAATGAAACTGCGCCGCAGGGCGAACAGGACTTCCGCCGAAACCTCGTCGGCCTGATGCTCATGGCGGATCACCGCTTCGGAGAGTTGCGGAACCCGCTCGCCGCCGTCGAGCAGCGTGCGCAAAATCTTCGCGCATTCGAGCGAGATCTGGGCATGGCGCTCGAACAGGTCGAAGAACCTGTCCTCTTTCGGCATCAGGGCCTGAAGCCAGCCGAGCATGAACGCCCCCTTTTCGAAGATGACAATTAGATGACTTTTTTATGACAGGCCTTAAGCGCATCATTTCGATCTGTAAAGTCCATATCGATGAGAATGATCCAGCGCAATTCATTCCGGTGCGCAGGGCCACGCCGACCGGCGACGAACACCTTACGGGCGCCGGTCTGTTCCGGAATGCCGACGGCCAAATAACGGGCTCATGCCATCCTGCCGCCCGATCTACTTGAAAAGACATAAAGACAATCTACATCAGATACGACTTGAAGCGCCGACATGGCGTCGGTCGCACAGATAAGGAGGCTGCTATGGCTGGCCTCGCTGACTTCCACCGGACAGGCACACGTTTCCAGGATTACGCCAATTTTGTACTTGGCGCGCTCCTGTTCATATCGCCCTGGGCTTTGGGCTATTCCGATCAGCTCATGGCTATGCGCGTCGCCGTGATCGGCGGATTGATCGTCGCCATCCTTTCCTTCGCCGCGATCATCCGGTTCGCGGAATGGGAAGAATGGGTCAATCTCCTGATCGGGATCGCCGTTTTCGCGTCGCCTTACGTTTTCGGCTTCATGCATGTCATGCACGCAGTGGCGGCCCATTACGTTCTCGGCCTGCTGATTGTCATATCAGCGGCGACCGAGCTTTGGGCCGTGCATCACCCGCAAGGCCGCATGATGTAAGGCTCGAACAGAGAAGAACGCCGCCCGCGCCTCAATAGGCGCGGGCGATGATGATTTCCTCGACCGCGGGGCGGCCGGTGAAGACGCAGGCGTCCTCGGTCGCGGTCTGGCCGACGGGAACATTGCGCAAGGTCAGCTTCAACGCCTTGAGCCGCGCCTCGACCGCTTCAAGCTCGGCGCCCGTCGGACGCGCCCAAGGCGCGCGCACCCAGCCCTTGAAACCTGATTTCGCGTCGTCGTCCTCCGAGGCCGCGCCGAAATAAGCGGCGATGGAGTCGAAATCCTTGAGATCGTCACGGATATTGCCGTCGAGCCGCGCCTTGGCCTCGGCGAAGAGATTGGCCTGAATTTCGGCGAGCAACCCAGGGGCCTGGGCGAGAAAATCGGCGCGGGGAAGACCGTGCGAGACGACCTTGTCGCCGTCGCGCAGCCGATCGCGGCGAATCATGGTCACATGGTCGGACGCCATGTCGCGCGGGCCGACTTCGAGCAGGATCGGCGCGCCGCGACGAAGCCAGTCCCAGCGCTTGTTGGCGGAGCGGATCGGCTTCTTGTCGAGATGGGCGCGCAAGGGCTGGCCGAAAGCGGCGACGCCGTCGAGTTCGGTTTTCAACTTTTCGCAATAGGCCAGAAGATCGGCGTCCTCCGGCTTTTCGCGCAGCATGGGCACGATGACCACCTGTTTCGGCGCGATGCGCGGCGGCAGGCGCAGACCGTCATCGTCGCCATGGGTCATGATGACCCCGCCGATTAGACGCGTGGACACGCCCCAGGAGGTGGTGTGGCAATATTCGAGTTCGCCGGTCGCCGATTGGTAGCGGATGTTCTGCGCCTTCGCGAAATTGGTCCCGAGATAATGCGAGGTGCCGGCCTGCAGCGCCTTGCCGTCCTGCATCATGGCCTCGATGGAGAAGGTCGAATCGGCGCCGGGAAAACGCTCGTTCTCCGGCTTCTCGCCGACGACGACCGGCATGGCGAGCACGTCTTCCGCCAGTTCGCGATAGACTTCGAGCATCTTGAGGGTCTCGGCCAGCGCATCGTCTTTCGTGGCGTGCGCCGTATGGCCCTCCTGCCAAAGGAATTCCGCGGTGCGCAGGAACATGCGCGTGCGCATCTCCCAGCGCACGACATTGGCCCATTGATTGATCAGGATCGGCAGATCGCGATAGGAGCTGACCCAGCGCCGGAAAGCGTCGCCGATAATCGTCTCCGAGGTCGGGCGCACGACGAGCGGCTCCTCGAGCTGCGAGGCCGGATCAACGACCAGCTTGCCGTCCTGCGCCTTGAGGCGGTGATGGGTGACGACCGCCATCTCCTTGGCGAAGCCTTCGACATGGCTTGCCTCCTGGGCGATGAAGCTCATCGGGATGAAGAGCGGGAAATAGCAGTTCTCGTGGCCGGTTTCCTTGATGCGGCGGTCGAGCGCGGCCTGGACCAGCTCCCAGATCCCCCAGCCCCACGGCTTGACGATCATGCAGCCGCGAACCGGGGAGGTTTCCGCGAGATCGGCCTGATCGACGACGGCCTGGTACCATTCGGGAAAATTGTCTTCGCGGGTGACGGGGAGAGCGCGCTTCATGTTTCGGGCCGTTGCGACGTGGGCGGGACTGCGCCGTTGATGGACTGAAATCGCGCTCTTTGCAACGTCGCGGCAAGACGGTTTCCGCCCAGCGCGGCGCCGCCGCGCCTTCTCGCCGACGACTCGCCGTCAGCGCCCATCAGCGACGCGCAGACGGCCGATCGCTTGCAAAAAAATCAGGGAAACCGTCGACGCTCTGGCGAGGTCTTGGGATTTTATCGCAGGATGGCATGGCGCAGCGATCATCCAGTAGCGGATGATCGGCGCCATGAACCAGTCGCCATTGCGCAGGCGACGAACGTAATACTTCTTTGTTCCGATGATGCGTCATCGGACCGGGGTTCAGTTTTCTCGACTTGCCCGGCATTTCCATCAAAACCCGGGCGCCAATTTGTCGCGCGTCGAATTAGCCGCCGGCCGCGCACTTCTTCATGAAGCTCGCCTTTGCCGCGCCCGCGAGTTTTTTCCCGTCGCTTCCAACGGCCTTGGCTTCGCAGGCGTCCTTCGCGCACTTGGTCATGAAGCTCGTCTTGGCCGCGCCCGCCAACGGCTTCCCATCCTTGCCAACGGCCTGAGCCTCGCAGGAAGTCTGCGCGAAGGCGCTTCCCATTGCAAAAAGCAGAACCGTTGTCGCGAGAACAATTCGTTTCATACCGCAGCCCTCCATTGAGTCAGCTCGCGGATGATAGCTTGCCGCCGGAAACTTGCAACGCGCGGCGCGGGCGCGGATCGGGGAAAATCAACGATTGATTTCCTCTGATCCGCTGTTGCGCGCCCCTGTCATGGTCGCCCCGCGAAGGGAACGAGCCGCGGGATCAACGGGAAGACTTGATCGCAGTCACCGGCTTGCACCACCGCAGCTCGCGGGCGTCGGCCACGATGCTTCCGGGACGCAAGGCCTCGGGCGGCATGTTGCCCTTGACGCCGCTTTCCTGGCACCAGGCGAAATGGATGCGGGTGGGCAACTGGCAATAAGCGCAACGGGTCATCGGCATGGGAAGTCCTCGCTCGTTCGTGTTGAACCAGTCGCCCGGATTGTCGCCAATCCGAACGCCCCCTTGCCCGAACCTCGCCTCGCTTTTCAGTCCGATCGCTTGATGCGACCAGTTCATGACAACACCAAGCATGGATCATGCCAATCACAGCCTTAATGGACGCTTAACGCGAAAAGGCTTCCGGAGGCGGAACAAAAGAGCTATGACGCAACAACGCGGGTCGCGCCGAACATTGGAACGATTTCATGCTTTCTGGTCTGCTTGCTCTGGTCTTCGCCTCGGCCTTCGCGGGCGCGGCGCTTTATGTGGTCCTCGTCGAGCAGCCGGCCCGCCTCGCGCTCGACGACGCCTCCATGATTCGCGAATGGGCGCCAAGCGACCGGCGCGGATTCGCGTTGCTCGGCGGCCTGGCCGTGCTCGCCGCCCTTGCCGGCCTCGCCGCCTTCAGCCAGGGCGCCGACATCCGCTGGCTGATCGGCGCGCTCGTCATTCTGGGAAGCTGGCCCTATACCTTTTTCGTCATCGTGCCGCTCAACAACAGGCTGCTCGCGACCTCGGCCGCGCGGCCGGACGCCGACGCGCGCGAGATCGTCACCTTCTGGGGCCAGCTCGAATGGGGGCTTTTCGCGCTCGGCCTCGCCTCTGCGTCGGTCTTTGCCTGGACCCTTGCATGAAGGTTTGACTTCCCAAGGCCGCCGGGTCGAAACTGCGCCGCATGAGGAGGCTGCCTCATGCATGCGATGGTTCTCCAAAAGATCGGCGCGCCCCTGGAATGGACCGTGCGTCCGGATCCCCTACCCGGCCCCGGTCAGATCCGCCTGAAGGTTTCGGCCTGTGGCGTCTGTCGCACCGACCTCCATGTCGTTGATGGCGAACTGCCTCATCCGCATGTCCCGATCATCCCTGGCCACGAGATCGTCGGACGGGTGGACCTGATCGGCCCCGGCGTCAGCGGCTTCGAGGTCGGCGAGCGGGTCGGCGTTCCCTGGCTCGGCCATACGTGCCAGGCTTGCGGACCTTGCCTGAGCGGGCACGAAAATCTCTGCGACCACCCGGAATTCACGGGCTATTCCCGAGACGGCGGCTATGCGACGATGACCGTCGCGGACGCGCGCTTCGCCTTTCCTCTCGGCGACAAGGGCGAGGACGCTGCACTCGCGCCTTTGCTCTGCGCCGGCCTTATCGGCTGGCGCGCCTTCAAGATCGCCGGTCGCAGCGCGGGCCGCATCGAACGGATCGGCCTTTTTGGCTTCGGCGCCGCCGCCCATATCCTGGCGCAGGTCGCGGCCAGGCAAGGCCACGAGGTTTTCGCCTTCACCAGGCCCGGAGACAGGTCCAGCCAGGATTTCGCCCGCGCGCTCGGCGCCGTCTGGGCAGGCGGTTCGGACGAAGCGCCGCCGGAAAAGCTCGACGCCGCCATTATTTTCGCGCCGGTCGGCGCGCTTGTCCCGCCGGCGCTGCGCGCGGTGCGCAAAGGCGGCGCCGTCGTCTGCGCCGGCATCCACATGAGCGACATTCCGAGTTTCCCCTACTCGATCCTGTGGGAGGAGCGTCAACTCGTCTCGGTCGCCAATCTCACCCGGCGTGACGGCGTCGAATTCCTGCGCCTCGCGCCACAACTGGGCATCGAAACAACCACGAAGATCTACCCGCTCGCCGAAGCCAACGCCGCGCTGGCCGATCTGCGCGCCGGGACCTTCGACGGAGCTGCTGTACTGGTTCCTTGAAGAGGGAGACACCATGGCCAGGAAGAAGAAAAAGGCCATCGACGCCAGCAAATTCCGGGTCAAGGAAGGCGCCAGGGTCGATCTCGCGGATTGGCCAACGCTGGTCGCTCCGGTCTATCGCTCGAAGGACGATTACCACGCCATTCTCGCCGACCATATCGAACGGCTGAGCGATCTCCAGCAGAAGCTCTACGCCCGAAACCGAGACTCGCTTCTGCTGATCTTCCAGGCCATGGACGCTGCGGGCAAGGACGGCACGATCCGCCACATCATGTCGGGCGTGAACCCCCAAGGCTGCCAGGTCACCTCGTTCAAGCACCCAAGCGGCGTCGAGCTGGAGCATGATTTTCTTTGGCGCGTGACGCGCGAATTGCCCGAACGCGGCATGATCGGCATTTTCAACCGCTCCTATTACGAGAGCGTGCTGATACTCCGCGTGCACCCGGAGCTGTTGAGCGCGGAAGGCTTTGACCCCGACAAGGCCGATGGCGACTTCTGGCGCAAGCGCTATCGCTCGATCGCCGACCTTGAGCGGCACCTGGCCGCCAACAATGTCCATGTGTTGAAGTTCTTCCTCCATCTTTCGCATGAGGAGCAGCGCAAGCGCTTCCTCGCGCGCATCGACGAGCCGGAGAAAAACTGGAAATTCTCCCAATCCGACATCGAGGAGCGTGGATTCTGGGAAGATTACCGCAAGGCCTACGAGAAATGCCTATCCGAGACCAGCACGAAGGACGCGCCCTGGTTCGTCGTGCCGGCCGACGACAAGTTGTCCGCACGGTTGATCGTCTCGCACATCATCCTGGAGAAGCTGGAGTCGATGAAACTTGCCTTCCCCGAAGTGAGCGAGGAGCGGCGGAAGGAGCTCAAGGCCATCCGCTCGCAACTCGAGGCGTAATTTTCAGCTCTTCAGCTTCCAGCCGCCATCGGCCTTGCAGGCCGTGCCGTTGCCGACCTTCGGACGGCCGTTGATGTAGACCGTGTGGACGAAGTCGCGGCAATCGCCACTGGACGCGCCGGGCGCGACATAGCCATAGGCGCCGTCGTCGCCGCGCCAGGTCTTACGGTCGCCGCCGTTGAGCGCGGCCACTTCGGCATTGTTGGCCGCCGTCTTGTCCGCTGGGCTCAGACTGGCGCCGAACGCGCCGCTCGCCAGCCCCTCATAGGGCGGCGGCGGAGCCGGCGCGGCGGCGGGAGGCGCCGAGGCCCCGCCCAATTGGGTCGCGCAGCCGGCAACAAAGAGCAGCAGCGCGCTGGCGAAGCCGACGCGGGCCAAAATCATCACAGCAAACCTCCAAGGAATATCGATCGTGAACGAAGCAGGATATTAGCGAGCGATGACGCGCTGCGAAAGGCGAAAGCTTGCATAGCTTCAATCCCGCGGCAAGGCCGGCAGCGTCAGCAGCGCGCGCAGACCGCCGAGCGGCGAATCCGCGAGTTCCAGCCTGCCGCCATAGGCCGCGGCAAGATCGGCGACGATGGACAGACCAAGTCCCGAACCGGGCTTGCTCTCGTCGAGCCGGCGCCCTCGACGCATGGCTTCCTCGCGCCGCTCAGCGACCAATCCCGGCCCATCGTCATCGATCGTCAGGCGCAAGAACAGGCGATCGCGGTCAGGCGAATTCAACGGCTCAACCGTGACCCGGGCCTCGGCCTTCGCCCATTTACAGGCGTTGTCGATCAGATTGCCGGCCATGTCGTCGAAATCCTGCTTTTCGCCGCGAAAGCGCAAATCCGACGGGCAATCCACGGCGAGGTCGATCGCCGGATAGATCTTGGCGAATGCGCGCTCCATCGCCGCGAGAGCGGCAGCCGCATCGGCGGAGGCGCCGATCGCCCCGGCGCGGGTCGCCGCGCGGGCGCGGTCCAGGTAAAATTTCACCTGGTCCCGCATGACTTCGGCCTGTTCCGAAACCTTGCGGGCCAAGGGCGAATCTTCGGCGTCGGCCTCGTTGACGATGACGCTCAGCGGCGTCTTCAAGGCGTGGGCGAGATTGCCCACCTGGATCCTGGCGCGCTCGACGATCTCACGATTGGCCCCGATCAGCAGGTTCAGCTCGTCGGCGAGCGGCGCGATCTCCCGGGGAAACTCGCCCGACACGCCCTCGGCCCGGCCGCGGCGGACTGCGACAACGTCGCGCCGCAATTGCCGCAATGGCCGCAAGCCGTACCGCACCTGAATTCCCATGGCCGCGACCAGCAGCAAAGCGAGGATGAAAAAGGTCACGCCGAGATCGATCTCGAATTCCTTGACCTGCTGGTCGACGGTCTGGGTCGTGGCGGCGACCTGCACCAGAAACTGCCCCTGGTCGCCCGCGTTGATCACCCGCTCCAGCATGTGCAGCGGCTTCTTGTCCGGGCCGACGACATTGCCGCGCCGCCGGCCATCCTGATCAGGATCGGCGTCCGCTTCGGGCAGGCGCGGCAGGCGCGAGGCGAAAAGCGAGCGCGACGCGCGAATGTCCGGAGGGCTGACGTCGAGCCGGGTCACCTGCCAGTACCACCCGGAGAAAGGCAGGTCGAACTGGGGCTCGGCGAGTTGTCCGGCGTCGCCGGCCTCGTCGCGCGACGCCGCGATATTGGCGACGAGCGCCCGCAGATAGACGCTCAGCTGATCGTCGAGCGCCGCTTCGGCGGTGTCGCGATAGAGCGCGGTCAGCACAAGGCCGGCGGCTGTCAGGACGACAATGCAAGCGGCCGCCGAGGCAAGGAACAGACGCCGCGCGATCGATCGCGCGCCGAAACGCCACATGTCAATTCTCCCCAGCGGCGGATCGCTGCAAATTCTAACGCGCCGGGCTCGTCGCCTGCGGCTTCCCCTCGACGACATCGGGTTCGAGGACATAGCCGAGGCCGCGCACCGTATGCAGGACATCGACGCCGAGCTTCTTGCGCAGGCGCCCGACGAATACCTCGATCGTGTTGGAATCCCGATCGAAATCCTGATCGTAGAGATGTTCGACGATTTCCGTGCGCGAGACGACCCGCCCGGCGTGGTGCATGAGATAGGCGAGCAGCCGGTATTCGTGCGAGGTGAGCTTCACCGGCGCGCCGGAAACGAGAACCCGTCCGGAGCGCGTGTCCAGCGCGACAGGGCCGCAGACGAGTTCACTGGAGGCGTGGCCCGCCGCACGGCGCAGAAGCGCGCGCAGGCGGGCGAGGATTTCCTCGACATGGAAGGGCTTGGCGACATAGTCGTCGGCGCCGGCGTCGAAGCCCTGAACTTTTTCGGTCCATCCGTCGCGCGCGGTCAGGATCAGCACCGGCATGGTCCGCCCGGCCTTGCGCCAGGCCGTCAGCACGGAAATCCCGTCCATTTTCGGCAGGCCGATATCGAGGATCACAGCGTCATAAGGCTCTGTTTCGCCGAGATAATGTCCCTCCTCGCCATCCAGCGCCGTATCCACGGCATAGCCCGCCGCCTCAAGCGCGGCGACCAGCTGGCGGTTGAGGTCCTTGTCGTCTTCGATCACGAGAAGGCGCAATGTCGTCTCCCATCAATGGCCGCCCGGCCCGCCGATGACCTGCCCGGTCATGGCGTTCATGAAAACGCGAATCAGCGCGCCGTCGCGGCGCAGCAGACTGATCTCATAGATATCCACGTCATTCCAATGGCACAATTTTACGGCAAGCGCCTCGGCCCGGGTCATGGCGCTGGCCTTGCGCATCAGCTCCAGAGGCTCACGTAGCCGGCCACCCGCGACGCGCTCGCGCGTTTCGGCCGAGGAATAGCATTTGCGCGGGCCTGGCGGTGGCCCGGCCGGCAGGACGGCGCGCGCGTCGGGCGGCAGAGGCTCGACGTCGTAGGGAGGCGGGCCATCGTAACGCGGACCCGCGAAATTCGGCCCGACGAACCGGGGACCGCCCAGCAGCGGCGCGCCCAATCCCCAGCCGCCAAAGCCATAGCCTCCGGCCCAAGCGCCACCCGCGCCCACGAGCGACATGCCGAGGACGAACGGACCCTGAAGGCAAAGAATCAAAGCCAGCGCGCGGATCTTGGCCATGCCACAATTTGGCCGCGAGAAGCTGAACGTCGCGTGAACCACCTTCATTCCCAATTGCGGCGCGCGGCCATGGGAAGGCCGGAATGGCGTCGAGCTTTGGCCGCAATGGCTTCATTCAATGCCAATGGTGATTTGCCAGAGGCCACGATGAAAAGCATTTCGATCGAAACTTTTGATTCGGCGCCCGCGCGCGTGAAATTTGCCGCCGCACTCGCCGCCGGCGCTTTCGCCCTGCTCGCGCTTGACGCCGGGCTCGACCATTCCCGACCGCCGTCCGCCGCGGTCCCTGCGGCCGCGCCGGCGCCGGGGTTGGCGGCGCCCATCCCCATCGCGACGGCGGCCGATCAGCCCGGCGTTCACAACCTGACCTATTACCCCGAACAGCTCGCGGCTCTGACAAGCCTGTCCAGCTTCGAGCCTGCCGCCAGCGCGGGCGGTTCGGAGACCGAGCCCGCCACGAGCCCGGCCCCTCCGTCATCCGCGACCGCCGTGAAAACGACCCGCCACGCCGAGGCCAAAGCCAAGCTGGTCGCCGCGACCGCTCCGCCGCATGTCGCGACCACCGTTACGGGCGCGGAGCCGACGCCGGATCGGTCCGTCAGCATTCTTGGCATGGCTGTTCCGGGATCAGCCGCCGTTGGCGAACGCGCCGCAGCCCTGCGCGACAGCGTCTCCCGTTGGGGAGAAACGGTTTGGAGCGCTGGCGGCCGGATCGCCAGCCTCTGGCGTTGAGGGCTGTCCGGCTTGCCAGACGATCCGGCTTTGTGCGACGAATGCGCCATTCGCGCGCCGCGCGGCGCTAGCGCGCCCGGCCGCGAACGCGCCGGTGCGGGGGTTGAAATTGAGCGGTCTGAAAGCCTTGCCGTTCGCGGCGATCGCGGCCCTTGTCCTCGGCTCGGCGGCGACGCTGGCCTCGCTTCAGGGCGGCCCGGGTTTCGGCGCGGTTCGGATCGGCGCCTGGACGAGCTGGCCGCAGATCGGCAATTCCGACATCGATCCTTATGCGCGGGCGAGCATCGCGGTTGACGGGGCCTTGCCCCTTGGCTCACACGAGGGCCTCGCCTTCATGGCGGAAAGCGACAATTCTGGCGCCCCGCTCGACGCCCGCTGCGATTATGTTATCGCCGGGGCGGCCCCCTCGGCGCGATTCTGGACCCTGACCGCCTATGACGTCGACGGCCATCTGCGTCCCAACCCGGCCAATCGCTACGCCCTTTCCTCGGCCGCCGTGCTGCGCGGCGCCGACGGCGATTTCGTCATCGACGCCGCGCGCGAGGCCCGGTCCGGCAACTGGCTGCCTCTGGGCGAAAAAAGCCGCTTCATCCTGATCCTGCGCGCCTACCAGGCCACGACCAGCGCGGTTGGCAACGCCTATTCGGAGATGACTCTGCCAACGATCGCCCGAGGCCCCTGCTCGTGAGCGCGCTTCTCTCGAACCGGCCCCGCTTCGCCAGAGCCCTCCGCCTCTCATGGACGGACCGCGCCCTCGGCCCGATTCCCTGGATCCTGGGAGCGCTGTTCGGCGCGGTCGCGATCCACCTTCTGACCATCCTCGCCCTGCCGACGCTCTGGCCGACAGCCGCCTACCGCAGGCTGGCGCTTCATCTCCCGCTGGGCGAAACAGTTCTGCTCCCGCGCCCCGACGCCGCCAGCCGTGAGCCGACATTCGCCGATCCCTTCGCCGCCCTGGCCGTCTGCCGCTTCGACCTTTCTCAGGGCCCTCTTCGCCTGCGCGCCAAGGCCGATGGCGATCACCCCTTTTCGGTTTCGGTGCGGCTGACCGACGGCACAATCATCTTTTCCGGCAATGATCGCCAGACCCCGCAGGGCGCATTCGATGTCCTGATCGTGACCCAGGCCCAGGCCGATGCTCTGGATGCGGCTCAGGATTCAGGCAGCGACAGCCCGGATCAGAACGCGGCGAGCGACGCTTCGGTCGATCCTTTGCGTCTTGTTTCGCCGGGTTTGCGGGGGTTCGCGGTATTCCGCGTTCTCGCCTTGCGCGAAGGCGATTATGACGCCGCCGCGATGGCGCGTTCGAGCGTGCAGTGCAGCGTGGAAAAGCCGGCGACCTGATGCGCCGAAAGGTCTTGGTCGAGGAGATCAGGCCCGCTTCTTGCGGCGCGCGCGGCCCGGGGCGCGCCTTTCCGTATTTTGCTTCTTCGAGCTATCCGCCGTGTCTTCGTGCCGGACATAACGGACGCCGAGAAAGAACAGGATCTCCGCCGAGCCCCCCGGCGGGTTGACGGCGGCGCGCAGCCGCCTGGCCTTGTGGAACGGAACGATCTCGCCCATCGGAGCCACCCCTGGCGCTGATCCTCGACCTGCCCCAGCCGAATCACCTCGCGGACAAGGACGAGAAAAATGAAACGGCGAAACGGTTAAGAAATAGCCTACGAATTTCGCCTGCCCCATTAATGGGTCGTGATGGTTAATGATGCGTCAATAAAGCTCGTCTAGGGTCGATTCATCCGTAAATATCCGGACCCCTTGCATGCCAACCGACATCTATGCCCGCTTGCGCGATCTCGCCGCTTCGGCCGAGGCGAAGCCGGCGGAAATGCGCCCTGTATTGCTGCGCGTCACGACCGATCTCTTCGCGCTCCACACTGTACACACCGCCGAGGAAATTCGTCTCTACGAGGAAATGGCTGGCAAGCTGATCGACGACGCCGACGAAGCGACGCTCCTCGCCGTCGCGCGCAAACTTGCGCACTGCGCCGACGCCCCGACCGCGATCCTCAAGCGCATCCAGGCCCGGGGCGGCGAACCCGCGCGCGAACTCCTGCTGCAGGACCCGCAAATCGATCGCGGCGAGTTGCGCCGGATCGCCTTCAACGGCGCCTGCGACCAGGCCAGCTCTGTCGCCGGACGACGCGACCTGGACCGCGAGATCGTCCGAATTCTCACGGCTCGGCCGGAACGGGAAGTCGCCCGCGCCGTCGCCGAAAACCGGGCCGCGCCGCTTGGCGTCGAGGACGTCAAGGCGCTTGCCGGGCGCGGTCGGGACGATCCCATTCTGGCGCGGGCGCTGCTCGACCGGGGCGAACCAAGCCTCGACGTCCTGCCCCTCTATTTATCGGCCGACCGACGGGAGCGTTCGCGGCTTCTCGCCCTCGCGCTCGAAGCCAATATCCTGCGCGCCGGAAGGCCCGGCGCGGGCGTCGCCCTCGACGAACAGAGCGCGGAGCGCATCGAAATCGCGGCCACACGCCGGAAGCGCGCGAGTTTCGCGCTCGTCCTCGCGGACGTGTTGAAATGCGACCCCGTGATCGCGCGGCGAATCGTCGATGACGAAAGCGGCGACGCCCTGGCGCTGACCTTCCGCGCCATCAACCTGCCCGAAGCAGCCGCCGCGCGCATCTTTCTCATCGCCTTCCCGAAGGTCGCGCTATCGGCCGAAGCCTTTGATCACGCCATGAGGCTGATCCGGACCGTCCCCTGGCGCGTCGCCCGACGGATCGTCGAAGCGATGATCGACGCGCCGCGGAGCGAGCCTGCGCTCTTCGCCCGCGCTCATGCGCGCCAGCCCAGCGCCGAAGAATTGCCGACAAAAGTCGGGCAAGGCGAGCGTCGAGACTCGACGCAGGATGGCGGCGGCCAGCAGCGCGCCTGATCCTCCCCTCAAGCGAGATCGAGGAAGACGCGGCCCTCGCGATCTTCGACTTCGACGATCCAAAGATCGGAATCGAATTTGATTTCGCGTGCGAGTTTTTCCTCGACAGCGGCAGATTCAATCCAATCTGCGTCATGCGCGCGGGTGAAGAGACGCGCGCCATCGTCCCGCGCCTCGCTTTGCGGCGCTGGCGCGAACAGGGCCGCGCTTCCATCGAGTCGATCGATCTTGACGAAAATCGCGCCGGCTTCAGGCGCGCCGCGTCGCCGAAGGTAAGCCGCCACATTCGCGCTGGCGCAACGGCGCAGGAAAGCGGCGACCCATATGTCGGAGCGCAGGCGCACGGCTGAAACCACGGGCGAAGCCCTCACTCGACCGCGACGCCCGAGCGCGCCGACAGCTGGCGACGGGTCTTCGCATTCAATTCGCCCGTGACGGGCAGCTGATTCTGGCGCTGGAAGGCCTCGATGGCCTTGCGCGTTCCCGGTCCCAATTCCCCGTCGGGCTTCACGGGCGCGCCGAGCTTTGCAAGCGCGCGCTGCGCCGTAAGAACGCTGGTGGAAGCGCTTTTCGCGGGGCTTGGGCTCGCCGGCGGCGTCTTGCCGTCGATCAGGTCCCCAATAACATCATGCGCCTTCCTGACCGGCTGGGTGGCGGCGTGGGACGCAGGTGCGGGCGCCGTCTCGGCAGGCGCCGGCTTGTCATCGACAACCGGCGCAGAGAAGGCGGCTTCCGTCGCCGGATCGACCGGACGAAGCGCCGCCTGCGGGATGGAATCGCCCAGCAACGGCTCGAAGGAAGCGGGCCGAACGGGCGGCGCCGGCGGCGCGATCCGGACTGTTGAGCCGAACAAAGGCGCCGGGTGGCGACCGCGCTGCAAGAACATCGCATTGACGACGATCGCGGCGAGCAGGCCGACGAGGATGAAAGATCCGAGCGCGGGCGTCCGGTAACGCCAAAGGATGGAGAAGCGCGCGGCGCCGACGTCGGCGCCCTTCTTTTGGGATTTGGATCTCTTCCGCGTCGCGCCCTTGGCGGCGCGGCGCGGTTCGAGCGCGACAAAGTCGAAATCGGAGGCGGCGGCGATCTCACGCAATTTTCATCACCTGATCGTTGGAGCGGGCGACATCCGGCAAAGCCGGCATATGATTCCGGCGCGCCAGGGTTTGGATCTTGACGGAAGCGGTGGAGGCGTCCCGCTTGTCGCGGCAATCGCGCGGCAAGCGCACAGTAACGCAGGCGCCTTCGTTTGGCGCGCTTTCGAAGGCAAGCGCGCCGCCATGCAAACCAACGAGGCCGCGCACGATGGAAAGGCCGAGGCCCGCTCCTTCATAGGGCCGGTCATAGGTCGCCTTGGCCTGGAAGAAAGGATCGCCCAGCCGGCCGAGATCGGCCTGGGTCACGCCGATGCCGGTGTCCATGACGACAATCTCGATGAAAGGGCCATCCGCCCGCGCCTGGACCGCGACGCTTCCGCCCTCGGGCGTGAATTTCAGAGCATTCGAGAGCAGGTTCAGGAGGATCTGCTTGCAGGCTCGCTTGTCGGCGACGATCTCGCCGATATGCGCAGGGCATGCGCGCGAAAGCGCAATTCGCTTTTCCGCGGCCTTCAGCTTCACGACGTCGCACGCGAAGTCGATCAGGCCGGCAAGGTCGAAAGCTTCCGGCGCAATTTCGAAATTGCCGGTTTCAATCTTCGACATGTCGAGGATCGTATTGACGAGCCCGAGCAGATGTTCGCCAGAGTGCTGGATGATGCCCGCATATTCACGCGCCCGAGCGGGATCCTTCGGCGCCACGGCGGGATTTCCGAGCATTTCGGAAAAGCCGATGATGGCGTTGAGCGGCGTGCGCAATTCATGGCTGACATTGGCGAGGAACCGGTCCTTCCAGGCGCTGGCCTGTTCGCTATGTTCGCGTGCGCGCTCCGTTGCCTCGCGCGCGTCCTTCATCGGCGTCACGTCGCGAAGGATCGCCATGACCTTGCCCTCGGTCGAACGCGGACGATGGGCGCGCATCTCGACCCAGATGAAACTCGGCGCGGCGGTCTTCGTTTCTTCTTCGCCGTTGAGACCAGCGCGCAGGCGAAATTCGACCTGGACGACGCCATCGGCCATCGCCGCGTCCGCGATCGTCTTGAGAAAGGCTGGACGGTCGCCGACCTGAATTCGCTCGAACAGGCCGCGTCCCATGAGATCGCGCCGCGCATGTCGGAATGCGTCGGCGGGATCGGTCACGAGATCGAGCACCGCGCCGCCGCGATCGAATTGGATCACGAGATCGCCGACCGTTTCGGTGAGTTCACGATAGGCTTCCATGCCTGCGCGGACGCAATGGTCGCGCATGTCGCCCATTCGCGCGCTCCAGACGGCAAGCAGCGCCCCGTAAATCATCGCCGCGACGACCGCGGCGAAATCGACAAAGCCGATGCCCGCGCGCGCCTCCAGCCAACCAAGCTCAGTCGCGGCGATCATGGCTGCCAATGCGATAATGGACGCCGCGGCGACGCCAAGGGCAAAACGCGACACGCCGCCAACCGTCGCCTCGAGCGGACCGAGAAGGAAAAAGGCGACGGCCCCGATCGTGACGCCACCATTGGCGACAGTCAGAACCACGCCGAGCAGAAGGGTCGCGGCGGCGCAGATCCCCTGGGCTATGTCGATACGAGCATTACGATTGAGGATATAAACCCCGATCAGGGGGGCAAGCAGGAGCGCGAACGCGGCGACGTCGAAGGCGTTCGGCGCGCCGCGAAGAAAAAGGAACGCCGGCGCGAGCGCCATGAAAGGCAGGCTCAGCGCCAGCCGAAGGGTGACGAACTGGTCGCGGCGCCAACGCTCGAAATCAGCGGGTTGCGCTGGATATTCGAGCGCCGCAGACTTTAGCCCGGGGAAGCGCGACATCGGCCTCTACTCGATACAAACACGGCGCCTGAGGACGCCAATTCCGCGGCTACAATGCGCCCCGCTCGTTAAGTGACCTCTAAGGCGCCAGTGCGCAAAGGAGGTCCGAGCGTTGATATTGTGCCTTTATGGTTTCAGCTTTGTTTCCGTGGAGCCCGGCGACGATTAAATTTCTGTAAAGTTGAAACCTTGCATTTAACCGAAGATCTTGAATTCATTTCGACGCGACGTTGCTAATCTTCCTCACGCTAACGTCAAAGGCGTTCCGAAATGTTCCTGCTGCGCTGCCTGTTCTGGCTCGGACTTGTGTTCAGCCAAATCGCCATGAGAGAAAGCGCCGATCCTGCCGCTTTCTTCAGTTCGGCCAACTCCGTCGCCGAGGAACGGGGCGCCTTGCTTGGGCATGCCGCGACCTCCGCCGTTGAAACGCAATGCCGCGCAGACCCCGGGAAATGCCTGGCGCTCGCGGCCTCCGCGACGAAGGTCTTGAAAACAGACGCCTCGGCGCGCAGTCGCGACACACTTTCGGGCGCCGATCGGGCTCCCGTCTGGCGCAAGATCGCTCCGAACGGCGAACGCGGCTGACGCAAGATCGCCCAACCAAAGAAAAAGCCCGGAGCGAAACGTCACTCCGGGCGAAAATTTTATAGGAAAGCGCGAGCCTGCTATTACTTGCGGCCGCGGCGACGCTGTTGGCCCAACCCCATCTGCTTGGCGAGATGAGAACGCGCTTTGGCGTAATTTGGCGCGACCATCGGGTAATCCGCGGGAAGACCCCACTTCTCACGATAGTCTTCCGGCGACATGTTATATTGTGTGCGCAAGTGACGCTTCAGCGATTTGAACTGTTTTCCGTCCTCAAGGCAGATGATATAGTCGTTCGTGATCGATTTCTTGACCGGGACGGCAGGCTTAGGCGCTTCGGTTACAATCGGCGCGGCGCCGCTCGTCACACGCAGAAGCGCTGAGTGGACATCATTGATAAGGCCCGGAAGGTCAGAAGCCGGGACCGAATTGTTGCTGACATAGGCGGAAACAATGTCAGCAGCCAATTCAATGTAATTCTGGGAGCCTGCGTCGCTCATGGTAATCGGACTTTCCTCAAGGACGTTGTGATTTTTTCCAAGACGCGCCAGCTTTCGCGAATTCCGCAAAAAATAGCTTGCCTTGAGCACTTGAACCACGTGTTAATCTTCTAAATAAGGCAGGTCTTTTTGATTTGCAATATCTCTGAAAACATTTTCGACGCCTTTATTCGCAAACATGCTTTTCGCGCCGCACATCAACTCGTCAAGCCGAGGAGACGCCCAAATAAAAGTGCGGCGGGGCCGCGCGAGCAAACAGGAATTCTTGCTTCGGACACTGCGATGACGCTTGGAAATCAAGGCGATACGGCTCTCTTCGCTACAAATGCAGATGTGTTCAAACAGCAAGGCAAAATCCGGCTTGGCGAATGGGCTGCCGCGGGAAATATTAGTGTCTCGTTCTTCGCCCAGCCACAGTTCCCGTAGTCATGACCCCATTCTCGAAAAACAGATCCTTCCAGCCGCCGCGCGCTGAAAAGCGGCCGCGCCGATTCGCGGCGCATGATGTCGAAATCTGGGACGATTACGCCTGGATACGGGCCGACAATTGGCGCGAGGCGATTCACGATCCGACGGCCTTGCCGAAGAAGATTCGGGCGCTGCTCGAGGCGGAGAACGCCTATGCCGATTCGACTCTGGCCGAGATCAAGCCGCTCGCCGACAGGATCTATGCGGAAATGGTCGGGCGGGTTGACGAAACCGAAGGCGATCCCCCGGCCCGCGACGGCGACTGGCTCTATTACCGCCGCTTTCGCGCAGGAGGCCAGCACGAGCTCGTCTGCCGCAAGCCTGATTCGGGCGGGGAGGAGCAGATCATGCTCGATGGCGACCAGCTCGCCGAAGGCAAGGACTTCTTCAGTCTCGACGACGCCGTTCATTCGCCGAACCACCGCCTGCTCGCCTATAGTTTCGACGATCGCGGCAATGAACTGCACCGCATCTGCTGGCGCGACCTCGCCACCGGCAAGATCGGCGCGGATGTCGTCGAAAACAGCGACGGGACAATCGTCTGGACGCGCGATTCGTCGGCTTTCCTTTACACCCGGATGGACGAGGATTTCCGATCCAGCGAGGTCTATCTGCACCGGCTCGGCGCCGACCCGGCGACCGACCGCCTTGTCTTTTCGGAAAAGGACCCCGCCTGGTTCGTGCACTTGCGCGCTTCGCGGTCACGACGGATTGCGATCGTCAAGGTCAGCGATCACGATTGCGCCGAATGCTGGCTGATCGATCTGGAACGGCCTGACGCCCCCGCGCGTCTGGTTCTCCCGCGCAGCCCGGGCCTGCGTTACGACGTGGAGCCGGGACGCGACAGGCTTTACATGCGCACCAACGCCGACGACGCCTTCGACTTCAAGCTCGTGAGCATCCCCCTCGGCGCGCTGGGCAAGGAGCCGTGGCGCGAGGAAGCGCCACATCGCCCCGGGCGCATGATTTTCAACGCCACGGTCTTCGCCGATTTTCTCGTCTGGCTGGAGCGCGAAAATTGTGCGCCGCGCCTGGTCGTGAAACGATTGGACGACGACGAGCATCGTCTCGACTTCGCCACGCCCTGCCATCATCTGCGGCTCCAGCCCAATTTCGATTTCGAAGAGCCGATCCTGCGCTTTTCCTATTCCTCACTCGCGGAACCCGAGGAAATTTACGACTACAACCTCGCGACCCGCGAGCGCGTCCTTGTCAAGCGCCAGATCATACCAAGCGGGCATGACGCCGCCAGCTACGAAACGAGGCTCGTCTTCGCCCCGGCGCCTGACGGCGAGGCGGTTCCGATTTCGATGGTCTGGCGCCGCGACCGCGCGGCGCGTCCAGGCCCCGTACTGCTCTATGGCTATGGCGCCTATGGCGTGGCGCTTCCCGATTCCTTCGACGAATCGCGCTTCAGCCTGATCGACCGCGGCTTCGTTTACGCCATCGCCCATGTGCGCGGCGGGACGGAAAAGGGCTCGCGCTGGTATGAGGCCGGCAAGCTGGAGCATAAGGCCAACAGCTTTTCCGATTTCATCGCCTGCGCCCGCCATCTGTGCGCTCTCGGGCTGACGGAACCGGGCAAGATCGTCGCCGAGGGCGGCAGCGCGGGCGGCATGCTCATGGGCGCGGTCGCCAATCTTGCCCCCGAACTCTTTGCCGGGATCATCGCGGAAGTGCCCTTCGTCGATGTGGTCAACACAATCTGCGACGCGAGCCTGCCCCTGACGCCGCCGGAATGGCGGGAATGGGGCAACCCGATCGAGGACGCCGAGGTCTTCGTCCGGCTTCTGTCCTATTCGCCCTATGACAATGTTGCGGCCCAGAGCTATCCGCCGATGTTGATCGAGGCCGGACTGACCGACCCGCGCGTCACTTATTGGGAACCGGCCAAATGGGCGCAGGTTCTGCGCGAGCGGATGACCGGCGGCGGCCCGATCCTGCTGAAGACCAATATGGACGCGGGCCACGGAGGCGCGGCAGGACGCTACGATGAACTCGAGGAGGCGGCGTTACGCCAGGCTTTCGCGGTGGCGGCGGTCGGCGGCGGTCCCTCCGCCTGAGCTTTTCCCAGCGCACCGCGGTCGCCCGACCGCGCTGCAATTCCGCTGAGAGAGATCATTCGCTCTGTTCGATGAATCGCTTCAACTCGTCCATCGACGAGAAGTGATAGACGCCATGCGCCGTCTCGGCGTCGATCGATCCGTCGACATACATGGTGTAACGGGCGCCATGGGCTTCATACTGGCCCATGACGGCGGGACCTTCCGCGACCTCTGGTTCCGGTTTCGGTTCGTGGCCCGTTTCGGGCTCCCGTTCTTGCGCAGTCTCCCCGTGAGCCCGCACCTCGGCTTCGCGCCCGAAATCGGTTTCGTATTCCGGCGAAGGTTCGATCTCGTGCAGATCGGCCGCGGGCGTTTCGAAATGTTCGAGCGGGCTCTCGACGGGCGCCTCGACATGGATTTCGGAAAAGGTCATCTCGGGCAGCGCCGCCGGCGCCATTTCTTCATGGATTTCAGACTCAGGAAGCGCTTCGTCGAAGCTGGCTTCGTGGTGCGCCTCGATCGTCGCCGCATGTTCGGCGAGCGCTTCCTCCATCCAGGCGAGCGAATCGGTTTCAGGTTGCTTCTCCCCGACGTCCGGCGCGTCGGGAACTTTCGCGGCCGCAAATAACGCCGCATAGCCGCTTGCCCGGGTCATCCAGGCAGGCGGCTGAGGCGCGGGGCTTTCGCTCGCTGGCGCCGGCGAAGGCGCTCCGAGGCCGCGCGCGGTCGCGGAGCCGAAATCCGGAGTCTCCAGCGCGCCTTGGACCTGGGCTTCGGCCGCGATTGGCTCCTGCTCGTCGTCGAGCCCAGCGGGCAAGGGCGCGGCCGCCAACGGCGCAAGCGGATGCGGCGGCAGACCTTCGTTCTTCGCCTTGGCGAGGAAAAGCGTGCTCTGCGCGGCGGAAGCGGACAGGATCTGCAATTGCCGCAGCAATAGACCCAAAGCGGTCAGGATCAGGCCCGAACAGAATGCGATCGTCCCGGAAATGACCATCGACCAGCCGCGTTCGATCTGAATATAGCCATAACCGTTCCAGGCGACGGCAAATCCGATCAGGAACAGAAAGACGCCGAAGACGACGATCGTGCGATCTGCTTTCACGCTGACAGGCACCTTTCTCTGCGACCTATTCTTGGGGCAAGTGCGCCCTGAATCGCCATTATAGAAGCATATTGCTTAAAATTGATTCCACCATTTCCGCCGCTTCGCCGCTTTTGCGTTCTTGCGTCGCGGAAACGATCTTTCTACCCTGCGCCCGCGCCCAATCGGGCCGCCGCGCCGCCTCTCGCCGGCGCCGGACTTGTGCAGGAGAGACAAATGTCCTTCGTTCTCGATCCCCTTCCCTACGCCTATGACGCGCTCGCGCCGCATATGTCGGCCGAAACGCTCGAATTCCATCACGACAAGCATCATGCCGCTTACGTGAACAACGCCAACAATCTCATCAAAGGCACCGAATGGGAAGGCCTGCCAATGGAGCAGGTCATCACCGGCTCCCATGGCAAGAATCCGGCCGTGTTCAACAATGTCGCCCAGATCTACAACCACGCCGAATTCTGGAAATATCTGAAGCCGGCCGCAAAGGGCAATTCGTCGGGCAAGGTTCCGGGCAAGGTCGAGAAGGGCCTCGTCGAAGCCTTTGGCTCGGTGGACAAGGCTCTGGAAGACCTGGCCAACGCCGGCGTCACCCAGTTCGGCTCCGGCTGGGCTTGGCTGCAGGTCAAGGACGGCAAGGTTTCCGTCTCCAAGACCCCGAACGCCGAAAACCCGCTGATTCACGGCGCAACCCCGATCCTGACCGTCGACGTCTGGGAGCACGCCTATTACATCGACTATCGCAACCGCCGTCCCGACTTCATCAAGACGGTGCTGGCCCATCTCGTGAACTGGGAATATGTCGAGGCCCAGTATGCGAAGGCGATGGGCTGATTTTTGGCGACCTGGGCCGCCCTGTCGGGCGGCCCCGAATCTTCAGCGCAAGTGATCGACCGTCGCGCAGATCGCGGCGATATCCGCGGCGAAGGCGAAATCCGGAGACGGCGCGAAACGGTCGCCGCGCGAAAGCCGCTCGTCCTCGCTCAACTTCTGGAAATGGACGACATGCTCAAGCCCGAGCATGCCGCACAGGCGGGCCGACCACGGGTCATGCTGCCCCTCGCTGATGATTTCCAGAACCTTCGCGCCGGCCGGACAGAAGACGACATTGGCCATCGCGGCTCCAAATTCCGCCACCACCAGTTCGGCGCGGGCAAAGAGGGCCACCTGCTCCTCGAAACTCATCATTTCCGGCTGCACGGAGGCAACCCCGTGACTGGCGAGCGCCTCGCCAAGTTCGACGCGGTTCTTGAGCGAACGGCCGTGACGCAAGCCGCGCATCAGGAAGAACCGCCGCGGCAAGCTGCCGTAACGCTCGACTGGGGTGCGGTCTCGAATGGCGTCGAAAACGCGCTTCGCCATCGGATGGGCGATATGGGCGCCAAGCCCCGCAAGCCGATTGCTCACCACCGGCTGTTCCAGCAGGTGGGTCTTGGCCGGCAGCTCGCGAATTTGGCCGGGCGCAACCCCGATCCGGGCGATGATGTCCTTCTGCCACGGCTTGAAGGGCCAGGCGAGCATCGGCGCGCCCATCTCCTTGCCAAGATGGATGAGAGGGACGACGTCGAGCAGGAAATGGCCGAAATTCGGCGATTCCGTCTGCGCGACGACGAGATGCGGCCCCGCGATCCGCTCCGCTCCCCTGACCAGCGAGGGGTGGAAAACCAGCCCGCCTTCACCGCCGCCCTGTTCGGCGCGGCTGATGGATTTCACGGTCCGCACCCGCTCCATCCGGAAAGGCGCCATGAAGGAATGACGCCAGATTCCGCCTTTGGGCGACACCATCAGGCCCGAGCGCGCGAACCAGAAATGCGGGCCCGGGCTTTCGAGTGTCAGCCCCGGCGCCGTCACGATGTGGTCGAGATAATGGCGGCTTTCGTCTTCGGATGAATGGCGGCTCAAGGGATGGGAGCGGATGACGACCGGCGCGTCCTCATAGACGAGACAGCGCGTCCCCGCCTGCGGCAAGACGCCCGTAAAGGGCGCGAGCGGCAGCGTCTCGGGCTGCTCGATGACGATGGGGTAGCCGGGGATGAATTTCAGGGCGATCTGGCGCAGGGGCTCGCGGACACGACGCAAAGGCTCGCGGATCGCCTTGCTGGTTGCGCGGGACAAGGCAAAACGGATCTTCTTCCAACCCGATCTCTTGTCAGGCGTGGGGCCGGCGCCCGTTTTCTTACCGCTCACCCAAGCGTCTTTCTTAATTGGTATCGCGTCGAGCCCCAGGGAAAATCTTCCATCCGCGCATATTCGACATAGCCCCGGCGTGTATAAAAGCCTGGGGCCTGATAATCAAATGTTGCGAGAATGGCCCATTTGCAGCCGCGACGGCGCCCTTCCGCCTCGGCCCCGTCAAGAAGGCGCGAGCCGAGCCCGTTGTGGCGGAAGGCTTCTTCGACCCAGACGAGGTCCATCGCCAGCCAGGCCCCGACGATCACGCCCTGCAGGCCCCCGCGCACCCTCCCTTCCGCGTCGCGCGCCACGAAGCAGACATGATTGCGCGGATCGCGCACGGGATCGGGACCGATGCAGGATTCGTTAAAGCTGGCGAGACCGCTCAGCAGGATGATCTGCGTGGTCTCGTTTGGCGGATCTTCGAGGGCGACGACAAAACCGTCGCCCGCGCCGACCGGAGCCTGGGTTTCGGTCATTCCGCGGCGGCTTTGGAATAGCCGAGGCGCTGGTTCAGTTCGTCGATCAGCTTGCCGGCGGCTTCGGCGATCACGGTGCCGGGCGGGAAGATCGCGGAGGCGCCCGCCTTGGTGAGCGCGTCGAAGTCCTGCGGCGGAATGACGCCCCCGACCACGATCATGATATCCGGGCGGCCTTCCTTCTCCAGCGCGGCGCGCAATTCGGGCACAAGGGTCAGATGGCCGGCCGCGAGCGAGGAAATGCCGACGATATGAACGTCGTTCTCGACCGCCTGACGCGCGGCCTCCTCCGGCGTGGCGAAGAGCGGGCCGATGTCAACGTCGAAACCGAGATCGGCGAAGGCCGAGGCGATGACCTTCTGGCCGCGATCATGGCCGTCCTGGCCGACCTTGGCGACGAGGATGCGCGGCCGGCGGCCGTCGTTCTCGACGAAGGCCTCGACCTGGCGCTGCACTGACGCGATGGCGGTGGAATTCACGCCGGCCTCCCGCTTGTAAACACCGGAAATGCTCTTGATCTCGGCGCGATGGCGTCCGAACACCTTCTCGAGCGCGAAGGAGATCTCGCCGACCGTCGCCTTTTTCCGCGCGGCTTCGATCGCCAAGGCCAAAAGATTGGCGCCGCTCTTCGCGCCCTCGGTCAAAGCGTCGAGCGCTCCTTGAGTCTCGGCCTCGTTGCGCTCGGCGCGCAGCCGCTTCAGCTTTTCGATCTGCTGGGCGCGCACCGCGGCGTTCTCGACCTTGAGCACATCGATCGGCTTTTCGTTTTCGGGGCGGAACTTGTTGACCCCGATCACCGCCTGCTTGCCGGAATCGATGCGCGCCTGCGTCTTGGCCGCCGCCTCCTCGATGCGCAGTTTCGGAATGCCGGCGTCGATGGCCTTGGCCATGCCGCCGAGCGCCTCGACCTCCTGAATATGGACCCAGGCCTTCTGGGTCAGTTCGGCGGTCAGTTTCTCGACATAATAGGAGCCGCCCCAGGGATCGATGATCCGGGTCGTCCCCGATTCCTGCTGCAGGAAGAGCTGGGTATTGCGGGCGATGCGCGCGGAAAAATCGGTCGGCAGCGCCAGCGCCTCGTCGAGCGCATTGGTGTGCAGCGACTGGGTGTGCCCCTGCGTCGCCGCCATGGCCTCGATCTGGGTGCGGATGACATTGTTGAAGACGTCCTGAGCGGTCAGCGACCAGCCGGAGGTCTGGCTGTGCGTGCGCAAAGGCAGGCTCTTTTCCGATTTCGGATTGAACTGCTTCACGAGATTGGCCCAGATCAGGCGCGCGGCGCGCAGCTTGGCCACCTCCATGAAGAAATTCATGCCGATCGCCCAGAAGAATGACAGGCGCGGCGCGAACTGATCCACCGTCAGGCCGGCGTTGACGCCGGCGCGGATATATTCGACGCCGTCGGCCAGCGTATAGGCGAGCTCGAGATCCTGCGTCGCCCCCGCCTCCTGCATGTGGTAGCCGGAGATCGAGATCGAGTTGAATTTCGGCATATGTTGCGAAGTATAGGCAAAAATATCCGAGATGATGCGCATCGAATCCTTGGGCGGATAGATATAGGTGTTCCGCACCATGAATTCTTTCAGAATGTCGTTCTGGATCGTGCCGGAGAGCTTTTCGGCCGGCACGCCCTGCTCTTCCGCCGCGACGATATAGAGCGCGAGCACCGGAAGCACCGCGCCGTTCATGGTCATCGACACCGACATCTGGTCGAGCGGAATGCCGGAAAAGAGCGTTCGCATGTCATAGATGGAATCGATGGCGACGCCCGCCATGCCGACATCGCCGGCGACGCGCGGATGATCGGAATCGTAGCCGCGATGGGTGGCGAGGTCGAAGGCGACCGAAAGGCCCTTCTGGCCCGCTGCGAGATTGCGGCGGTAAAAGGCGTTGGAATCCTCGGCGGTGGAGAAGCCGGCATATTGCCGCACCGTCCAGGGCTGGTTGACATACATGGTGGGGTAAGGACCGCGCAGGAAAGGCGCCACGCCGGGGTAGGAATCGACCGCCGGAAGACCTTGGACGTCTTCGGGGCCGTAAACGCTTTTCACCTCGACGCCCTCCGGGGTCAGCCAGGGCTCGGCGGCGAAGGCCGGCGCCGCGGCGCTCTGATCCGTGTCGAGGGCGAGATTCGAGAAATCGGGAATGCGGCTCATTCGCTTTTCCATCATCCAAACAGCAGCGCGCCCTGAAAGGGCGTAAAAAGGTCTTCGTGAACTTATACGCCGGTCAATATTGCGGCGCCATAGTCCATCCGTCAGGGGGCGCGTCAGGGTCGCGCGGCGCCGCGCGACAAGCCAGGCCGGCCGGGCATTTTGAACTTGACAATGCGAAAGGCGAGGCGCATTCGGAACACATGCGGGCGCATGACGCGCGCCGTTTCCCAACCCCAGTCAAGGACATATGGGCAGTATCCCCTCAGGCGGCATGACCCCGGAGTTATTCGGGCAAGTGGCGCCGTCACATTGCAGAAAGCTCGCGGCGCCGACCGCGTGAGGGATATGAAGCCCGTCTGAGGGCTATATGTCGCTCACCATGAGGCCTGCGGGCCGGAGGTGAGCCATGATCATCAAGTTCAAACACCGGGGGACGAACGTCCCCACCCCCCGCAACCATCGTTCGGTGGCGCGCAGCCCGTTGACCTGCCGCTGGGTCAGGGACCCGGCGACCGGGCGCCTGGGCGCCGTCTGGATTTCCGCATCCGCCACGGTCGGACCTGACGTCGTCCAACTCGACGAATCCGGCCGAATATCCATTCGGCGCGCGGCGTGAACCAAAAGGAGACCCGCTTTGAAAGACGGCCCTAGTAGCCCCGCGGCGCTCGATTTCGACGTGTCCGCGGGCCCCCTTTCGACAGAAGACCAGACTCAATTCCCCGCGTGTTCGGCGGGCTTGGCGATCCGGAGCTGGTGACGGCTCCCGGCGCCGCGCCGGACGCCGCGGGGCCAGGAGAAGCAAATGACCGTCCACACCAATCCCGACGCGCGCGCCGCCGTGCTGGATGAAGCGCATATCGGCCACATCCACGGCGCCTTCGGCGTCATTCTTCACGACGATCACGGCCCCCGCACGAACTGGAAACACCGCCTCACGACGCTGCTGGCCATTCTCGGCCCCGGCCTGATCGTCATGGTCGGCGACAATGACGCCGGCGCCTTCGGCACCTACACCCAGGCCGGGCAGAATTACGGCACGAGCCTCTTGTGGACGCTGCTGCTGCTCGTGCCGGTGCTCTACGTGAACCAGGAAATGGTCCTGCGCCTCGGCGTCGTCACCGGCGTCGGCCACGCTCGCCTGATCCTCGAGCGTTTCGGCAAGTTCTGGGGCGCCTTCTCGGTGATCGACCTCTTCCTGCTCAATGGCCTCACGATCGTCACCGAATTCATCGGCGTCGCGCTGGCGCTCGATTATCTCGGCGTTTCGAAACAACTGGGCGTGGCTTTGGCCGCCGTCGTCATCATGGCCGCCGCGAGCACCGGAAGCTTTCGTCGTTTCGAGCGCTTCTCCATGGCTCTCGTGTTCGGAAGCCTGCTGCTCATCCCGGTGTTCCTGATGGCCCATCCGCCGCTCGGCCAGGTCGCGCGCGACATGGTGACGCCGCAGCTGCCGCAGGGGGCCAAGCTCAGCGACGTCATGCTGCTGATCATCGCCATCGTCGGCACGACCATCGCTCCCTGGCAGCTGTTCTTCCAGCAGAGCTATGTCATCGACAAGCGGATCACGCCGCGTTTCATGGCCTATGAAAAGGCCGATCTGTGGCTCGGAATCGTGCTGGTCGTCCTCGGCGCCGCGGCGATGATGGCCTTCACCGCCGCCGTCTTCGCGGGCCGCCCGGAGTTCGGCGGTTTCACCGACGCCGGCGCGGTCGCCGCGGGGCTGGAGAAACATGCCGGCCGCGTGGCGGGAATCATGTTCGCCCTCGCCCTGATCGACGCTTCGATCATCGGCGCTTCGGCGGTGTCGCTGTCGACCGCCTACGCCATCGGCGACGTCCTGTCCCTGAAGCACTCGCTGCACCGCAAGCCTTCGGACGCCAAGGCCTTCTACCTGGTCTATTGCGGCCTGATCGTCGTCGCCGCCGGACTCGTGCTCACGCCCGGCGCGCCGCTCGGCCTCCTCACCAACGCCGTGCAGACTCTCGCCGGCGTCCTGCTGCCGAGCGCGACAGTCTTCCTGCTGCTGTTGTGCAACGACAAGGACGTGCTCGGCCCATGGGTCAACGGACGCGGGCTGAACCTGTTCACCGGCCTGGTCATCGCCGCGCTGGTGATCCTGTCTATCATCCTGACGGCGTCGGTGCTGTTTCCGGAATCGACCGATGAGAAGGTCATCCTCTCGATCCTGGCGGGAGGCGCCGCGCTCGCGACGCTTGCTGCCCTGCCGGTTTTCTTCGCCGGCTCGAGGAAGACGGAGGGCGCGCGCCCGGTCGTCGGACGCGAGCAGCGCGCCAACTGGCGGATGCCGCCTCTCGATCAACTCCCGCCGGCCCGGCTGTCCTTTTCGGCCCGAAGCTGGATGGTCGTCCTCCGGCTTTACCTTGTTCTGGCCGGAGGCCTCGTCCTCATCCGCATCGCCATGCTCGCGCTGACCAAAGGGTGAAGCGCCGCGCGCCGCCGCCGATGGCGGCGGCGCGTTTCAGGCCGAGCTATTTGCCTTCTCCTCACGCGCCATGAGGCGCGTGAAGATTTTCCGCACCGCCTTCCGCGTCGCCGCCAGCTCGCGCTCCAGGAAGGCGAAATCCGGCAGGCCGGTGGCGACGGCGATCCGGCGTTTGACGCCGTCGGCGGCCTCGCGCGGGTTGGCGCCTTCCTCGAGCGCCAGCCGCAGCCATTGGGTGACGTTGGAGTAAAGCGCCAGCGCCTTGAGCAGCGTTTCGGCGGCATCCGCATCAAGGAAGCCGGCCTTCGCGGCCGCTGCCAGGATTTCCGCGGTGGCAGTGCTGCGCAGCGACGGCGCCTCGCCGCCATGAGCCAATACGAGATATTGCGCGATGAATTCGACGTCGAGCAGGCCGCCCGAGGCCAGTTTCAGGTTCCAGCCGTCGTCCTCGCCCTTTTCTTTCGCGACCAGCGCGCGCATGTCGCGCACCGCCTTCGCCAGTTCGGGCGCATCGCGCCGGCGGCAAAGCGTGGCGCTGACCAGGGCTGCGGTCTCGGCGGCGAGGCTTTCGTCGCCGGCGACCGGACGCGCCCGGGTCAGCGCCATATGTTCCCAGATTTCGGCCTCGCCGGCCTGATAGGCGCGGAACGACGCGAGCTGGGTCGCCACCGGCCCCTTGTTGCCGGAGGGGCGCAGCCGCATGTCCACTTCGAACAACTTGCCTCGCCGTGTCGGCGCGGTGAGCGCCGCAATCAGGCGCTGGGTGAGGCGAGTGTAATAGAGCGTGGCGTGAAGTGGCCTGTTTCCGTCGGATTCCGCGCGCTCTGGATCAAAATCATACAGCAGGACCAGATCGAGATCGGAGGTCGCGGTCATTTCTCGCGAGCCGAGCTTGCCGAAGCCGAGGACGACGCAACGCCCGCCGGAAACGGCCCCATGCTCGACAGCGAAATCGGTTTGGACGCGGGCAAGGCAGGCGCCGATCATGGTTTCCGCGAGCGCCGAATAGGCGCGCGCCGCCTGATCCGGCTCGATCAGCCCGGCGAACAGCCGCAAGCCGATCATGAAATTCTCCTCGTTCGCAAAAACGCGGGCGGTGTCGAGAAAGGCTTCGAGGCTGGGGTCCGCATGGCGAAAATGGGCCAGGCGCCCGGCGTAATCCGCGCCATGCATCGGCGCCGCGACAACGCCCCGATCGATCGCGACGTCCAGCACATGGGGCGATTGGGCGATCACTTGGGCGAGACGCGGCGCCCCGCCAAGAATATCGGCGAAAAGCTGGAGCATCGACGCATTCGATTTCAGGAGCGAAAACAGTTCCGACGCCGCCGGCATCCGGGCCAAAGCCGCGTCGAGGGCGGCCATGCAGGAATCGGCGTCGCCCGATTTCGAAAACGCTTCGAGCAGGGCCGGAACGAGTTCGGTCAGCACCTCGCGGGCGCGGGCGCTGCGGACCGCCGGCCGGCGTCCGAAATGCCAGCCGCGAACCGTCTCCGCGGCCCGCGCCGGATCGCGAAAGCCCATCTCGCGCAAGGTTTCCAGCGTCTCCGGATCGTCGGTCGCGCCGGTGAAGACCAGATTGCCAGCGCGCGAATCAAGGCCCGGCGCATTTTCGAACAACAGCGCATAATGTTTCTCCACCGCGCGGAAATGGCGCAGGAGGTCTTTCGAAAACCCCGCCGTTCCCGCATAGCCGCAAAAGCGCGCGAAATCCTTCAACTCCGCCTCGTCCTCGGGCAGGCGCTGGGTCTGATGATCGTCCCGCATCTGGAGGCGATGCTCCACCGCGCGCAGATAGAGATAGGCGGCGCTGAGGTCGTCCGCCGCCTGCGGGGTGATCCACTGGTCGTCGCTGAGTTGCCGCAGCATCTCGAGAGTCCGTGCGCCGCGCAACTGCTGGCGGCGTCCCCCGAAAATCAGCTGCTGGGTCTGGACGAAGAATTCGATCTCGCGGATGCCGCCGCGTCCAAGTTTCACGTCATGGCCGGCGACCGCAATTTCGGCATGGCCCTTGGCGGCGTGGATCTGGCGCTTCATCGCATGGATGTCGGCGATGGTCGCGTAGTCGAAATATTTTCGCCAGATGAAGGCGGCCATTTCGTCGAGGAAATCGACGCCGAGCGCAAGATCGCCGGCAATGGGCCGCGCCTTGATCATGGCGGCGCGCTCCCAGTTCTGGCCGAGCGTTTCGTAATAATGCCGCGCGGCGTCGAGCGAGACGGCGGCGGCGGTCGAACCCGGATCCGGCCGCAGGCGCAAGTCCACCCGCAGCACGTAGCCGTCGCCGGTGCGCTCCTGCAGGAGCTTGACGAGATGCTGGGTCAGCCGCAGCGAATTGGTCTTGGCCCCTGGCCCCGCTCCCAGAACCGGCGAGCGCCCGTCGAAAAAGACGACCAGATCGACGTCCGAAGAATAATTCAACTCCATCGCGCCATGTTTGCCGAGCGCGAGGATGACAAGGCCACAGTCATGTTCCGGCTCGTCGGGATCGATAAGCGCCAGCTTGTCGGCGGAGAGGCGCAAGGCGACCCGCAGGGCGGTCGCAACGAAACGATCCGCTGCGCGCGACAGGGCCTTCGTCGCCGCAACGGCGTCATATTCGCCCGCAAGATCCGCCAGCGCGATGATCAGAGCCGTCTCCCGCTTCGCCTTGCGCAGCAGGCTCATTGCCTGTGTCTCCGTGCAATCGGGCGCATGGCATGCCGCGAGACGCCGAAGCGCCTCGTCCAGCGCCGCGTCCGGCGCGCTTTTTCGCAACCGCAGCAGCCCGGCGGGATTGCGCCGCGCCAGCCCCCAGAGGAAAGGCGATTGATCGGCGATCCCGACCAGAACCTCTTCGAGCCGCGCCCAGTCCGGCAGGGCGCGCAAGCCGGAGGCCGTCTCCTCGCCCGCGGAAGCCAGCAGCTCCGCGACCCGCGAGCGGGCGGCGGCCAATTTCTTAGGGCGCGGAACGCCAAGGGAATCTTTAGCCTTCATGACTCGCTCCCCTCCTTGCGCAACGGCAGCGCCAGAACGACGCGAAGACCGGGCGCATTGTCCTGAACCCGCAAGACCCCATCATGCAGGTGCGCGACGGCGGCGGCGAGGGAAAGGCCGAGCCCCGAGCCGGGCCTGCTGCGCGACGCCTCGAGACGCACGAAACGCTCCAGAACCCGCTCGCGCTCCTTTGCCGGAATGCCGGGACCGCGATCGGCGACCGAAAACTCAACCCTGTCGCCCGCGCGCGCCACCCGAACCTCGACCTCAGCCGCCGCTCCCGGAACGTCGGGCGCGCCATATTTGAGCGCATTGTCGATGAGATTGGCCAGAGCCTGGCCGATCAATTCGCGCTGGCCCCGAATCGGCGCCGGCGACGGCGCCTCCACGCGCAAGTTCACCCCGGCTTCCTCGGCCGACGGCTCGTAAAGCTCGGCCATGTCGCGGGCGAGCTCCGCCCCGTCGAGATCCACGAAATTCTCGCGCGAGGACTGCGATTCTGCGCGCGCGATCATCAGCAGCGCGTTGAAGATGCGAATCAACCCGTCAGCCTCCTCGATCACCTGCTCCAGCGCGGCGCGGGCGCCCTCCTCGCCCGATTCGAGCTGCAAGGCCTGTTCGGCATTGTTGCGCAGCCGGGTCAGGGGCGTGCGCAGATCATGGGCGATATTGTCGGAGACCTGCCGGATGCCTTCCATCAGGCTGGCGATGCGGTCGAGCATGGCGTTGAGGTTACGCGCCAGCCGGTCCAGCTCGTCATCGGCGCCCGACAAGGGCAGGCGGCCCTTCAAATCCTCCTGCAGGAGAGTCGCGGCCTTGGCGCTCATCGCATCGACCCGCTTCAGAAGGCGGCGAGCGACAAACAGGCCGCCGAAAGTGGCGATCACCAGCAGCCACATCAAGGACGTGAAGAGCGCCGAGCCGAGAATATGGCGAATCCGCTCGCGATCTTCGAGGTCATGCCCGATCAACAGGCGGAAACCGCCAGGGAGCTTGAAGACGCGCGCCATGGCGCGGCGCTCGGTATTGGGCTCGCCAAGCCGCTCATAGGTCGTCTCGACCGCCGTCTTCTGGTCGAGCACGCCCGGCGGCAATTCGAGCACATTTCCGGCGACCGAGACGCCGTTCGGCGCCGTCACCAGATAGATCGACGCGCCCGGCGTGCGCGAACGCCGCTCGACCACGGACACGAGCTGGGTCAAGCCGCCATCGGCATATTGGTCGGCGAACCCCTTGATTTCGGCGTCAATCGTCTGGCGCATCTGCTCGTTGACGAGTTCGCGCACATTTTCGCCGACCCGCTCCAGCACGAGCGCGAAGCCGAGGCCGACAATGACGAAATAGGCGATGGCCAGCTTGAAGGCGGTCGTCCGAAAAAGCCGCCACCAGCCCGCCCATCGGCGCCAACCGCGCCAGCTTCCCGACACCGCCATTCCATTCAAGCCCTTGACCGCGGACATCGCGGTCTCTCCGCGCAGAATTCCCGAAGCCGCCGCCGGGGACAAGTTACCGATTGGTCACGGCCTGTGGACGAAGGAAAATCGAGCCCGTCCGAAACCCGGCGTTAACCCTGCGGACGTCATTGTCGCCGACAGAGCGCCCCTGATTTTCGCCAGGATTCGTCCGGCCTGAGGGCGCCATTATCGCGTATTCAAGGCGAAGCGTTCATGTTGATAACCCTCGACCAATGGCTCGCGCGCTTCTTCGGCGCGAGCCGTCGCGCCGACCGTGCGGCGCCCCTCGCGCAGCGAGCCTCCTTCGGCCTCGACGGCGTGGAAATGCGCCAGATCGAGGATGAATTCACATGGCTGGAATGGGACGAGGAGCTGGAGCCATCCCCCTATCGCCCCTATGTCCGCCGGCCCCGCTCCGTCTTCGTCGAACCGCCGATTGGATACACGCCGGCCCCCGCTCCGGCGGCGGCGCCGGAAGCCGCCACGCCCCAGCATTATTACTCAGCCCCCGGCGCGGAGGATGATCGCGCTCGCCTCGAAGCTGACGCGGCGCGGAGATCCCGCGAAATTCTCGCGGGCGCCGCCAATCCCGCCCCGCAATTCCAGTCCGACATCGTCGCGGAACGCCCTCAGGAGCCCGGCGCGGCGCAGTTTTTCCGCGCCGATCGCCCTCAGGTTCGTTTCACCCGCACGCCGGAAGCCTCGATCGCCCGCCGCAAAGCGGAAGAGGAAGCCCAGCGGCGCGCCGTCGAGGAGGAAGCCCGCCGCATCGAGGAGGAGGCTCGCTGCAAGGCCGAGGAATCGGCGCGCCGGCTCGAAGAAGCCCGTCTCGCCCAGACCCATGCCATGAGCAACGCCAACAGCGAGGCCAAGCCGCGCGTCCGTTTCGCGCGCACGCCGGATCGGCCGCTTCCGGCGCGGGGCGCCGTTGCGGACCCGCCGGCCCCCTCGCCCGCCAATGCGCCGAATGTCCCGCCCGCGCCGTCGGCGACCGCCGCCGCCGCCCCCGCGACGCCGCCCGCCTTCGGCGCTTTCGCCGCCATGGGCGCGCGCTTTTCATTCAGCATCGCCTTCGGCGGAATGGCCTCGCCAGCGCCGACGTCGCGGCGCCAAACGATCGAGCCCCCGCCGCCAGCCCCGCCCGCCGCCGAGGCGCGCGAAAAGCCGGCCAAAATGCGCCTCCGCGTCAAGGCGGTCGCCACTCCGGCCGAGCCGGAGCCGGCGCCTGTCGTCGAGCCCGCCGCACCGCAGGAGCGTGTGATCAAGCGGGTCAAGACGCCGCTCGGCGGCTTCCTCGAACGGCGCGAGGCCCCGGACTTTCCTTACGAGCCCTTCGCTCTTGAAGTGCTGCCGCCGCCGCCCACGCGCGCTGAGGACGACGAGCCCGAAGACGAACTGGAAGTCAACGCCGACGCCCTGGAAAAGACTCTCGAGGATTTCGGCGTGCGCGGCGACGTGCTCAACGCCCATCCCGGCCCTGTTGTGACGTTGTATGAATTCGAGCCTGCGCCGGGGATCAAGTCGTCGCGGGTGATCGGGCTGGCGGACGACATCGCCCGTTCGATGTCGGCGGTCTCGGCCCGCGTCGCCGTGGTG
>JAJXYV010000218.1 GCA_021780435.1 Pseudomonadota bacterium | reverse complement strand
TCGAATTCGACGACCTCCACGCCACAGGCCTCTATACCTGGGACTACCTCTACCAACTCGGCGCAACCCACGACAGCCTCTGGCAAACCTATCTCAACGAACTCACAGAAAAGGGTCTCTCAAGATAAGGGTGAGTCGAGCCTCTCATCTTTCCGCCTATTGCGACTCGCATTGATCTGGATCAATCTCATCCTGCGCAAGACCCGCTGAAGCGGGCGGCTCGTTCCGTTCGGTTCCCGCGAGATTGTTCGGCAATCTGCGGGAACGTGACGTCAGGGGTGGGAAGATGCAGGAAGTCGTCCAACCGGCCAAGGCCGGCGGCGTCGCTGCTCAGGCGCGGCGCGCAGTTGTCATTCGCAAGCTCCAGAAAGACGACATTTTCAACGCTTTGGTCGCCGGCTGGAACGATTTCCGGACCGCGCCCCGCTTCGGGCTCGTCGTCGGCGCGCTCCATGCGATGATCGGCTGGCTGGCGATCTATTCCGCCAATCTTTCCGGCCTGCATTATTTCGCCTATCCCATACTGACCGGCATTGCGCTGATCGCGCCCTTTTCGGCGGCCGTGCTTTATGAGGTCAGCCGCAGGCTGGAGCTCGGCGAGCCTTTGTCCTGGGGCGCGGTGCTCGGCTCGGTCAAGGCCAGCGGCGGGCGCGATCTCGGCTGGATGTGCCTGGTCTCGCTCTTCGCCTTCATCATCTGGGTCGATTACGCCTTCGTCCTCTATCTGATGTTCTACGGCCTGGACATGCCTGACCCGGCGCAGTTCATCCAGCAGGCGCTGACGACGCCGAAGGGCGTCGTCTTCATCCTGACCGGCAATGTCATCGGCGGCGCGATCGCCTTCTCGGTTTTTGCGATCACCGTCTTGTCGTACCCGCTCCTGCTCGACCGCGACGTCGATTTCGTCACCGCGATGATTTCCTCGGTTCGGTCGGTCCTGACCAATCCCTTGGCCATGCTGGCCTGGGCCCTGGCCATCGCGCTCTTCCTCGCCTTCGGCCTGCTGTCCGGCCTTTTCGGGCTGATCGTCGTCCTTCCCCTGCTCGGCCACGCCTCCTGGCATGTCTACCGCAAGCTGGTCGAGCCCTGATCCTGGCGGCGACGCCGGAACGGGAAGGCAAGCCCGCCCTTCCACGGAGCGGACGAATCGCTAAACTGCCGCCGGCGCGACCCGCACGAGGCGTCGCGCCGACGTGCAGGAGTGTGACGCGGATGCCGAGCCGCCATCCCGAATATCAATATCTCGACCTGATGGAGCAGATCCTCGAACGGGGCGACCGCCGGGTTGACCGGACCGGCGTCGGCGCCTTGTCGATTTTCGGCGCGATGGCCCGGTTCGACCTCGGCGCCGGCGCGCCCATCCTCACGACCAAGCGGGTTTACTGGAAGACCGCGGTCAAGGAGATGCTCTGGTTCGTCACCGGCGGGACCAATATCCGGCCGCTGCTCAAGGAGAATGTCCGGATCTGGACCGACTGGCCGCTCGCCCGCTTTCGCAAGGAAACGGGGGAAGCCATCAGCCAGGAGGCGTTCGAGCGACGCGTCGTCGAGGACGACTCCTTCGCGGCGCGCTGGGGCGACCTCGGCCCGGTCTACGGTAAGCAATGGCGGCGCTGGCAAGGCCCCGACGGCCGCGAACATGACCAGATCGCGGGCGTCATCGACGCCCTGCGCCACAACCCGTCAAGCCGCCGCATCCTGTTCCACGCCTGGAACGTCGCGGAAATCGACCGGATGGCGCTGCCGCCCTGCCACATGGTCTACCAGTTCCATGTCAGCAAGGGGCGGCTCTCCTGCATGATGCTGCAGCGTTCGGCGGACCTGTTCCTTGGCTGTCCCTTCAACTGGGCGGGAACCGTCGCCTTGCAGTCGATGATCGCGCAACAATGCGATCTTGAGCTGGGCGAATTCATCTGGGTCGGCGGCGATGTCCACCTCTATCTCAACCATCTCGACCAGGCCCGCGCCCAGTTGGTTCGCGAGCCGCGGACCTTTCCGCGCCTGACCCTGAAACGCCGCGCCGCGAGCATCGACGATTACCGGATCGAGGATTTCGAGGTCGAAGGCTACGACCCGCATCCGCACATCGCCGCCGACGTCGCCGTTTGAGCCGCGGGGACGAAAAATCCCCGTTCCGCTCGCTTCGAAGCCGCCATATGATCGGCGCGGCCATGGCCGTCATCGAAGCGCAGGAGCCCGCGATTTGTTCGGACTTTTTGCCAAACCGCGCATCATGGGCGTCATTTTCGCCATCTTCTTCCTGCTGGCGGCGGCGGCGCTGGGCGCGATCTATTTCTTGTCGCCCCATGTGACCCTGCGCATCACCACCGGGCCGGAGGGCGCCAAGGCGCGCCAATTCATTGCCGCCTTCGTCAAGGTCGCCGAAGCCCAGCATCCGCGGATCCACTTCGAAATGGCGCCCGTGCCCGATCTGCGCGCCAGCGCCAAGGCCCTGGAGGATGGCGAGGTCAATCTCGCGGTGATCCGCAGCGACGCGCCGTTGCCCATCAATGGCGAGACTTTGGTCATCCTGCGGCACGACGCGATCGCTTTCATCGTCCCGCATCATTCGTCGGTCTCCAGTCTTGCCGATCTCGCCGGCAAGACCATTGTCCTTCCGACCGGCCCGGCGCAGAACGACAATGCGCATACGCTCGACGTTCTGCTGAGCTATTACAATCTCAGCCCCGATGCGGTGAAACGCGAGTTCCTGCCGGCGAGCGATATCGGCGACGCAATCGAGCGCAAGCGGGCGGTGGCGGCGATGGCGGTCGGCCCTGTCGGCCCTGGCGACGTCGTCGACACCGTCGCCTCAATCGGCGCCGCGACCAAGGGCGCGCCGAAAATTCTCGCCTTCGACGACGCCGACGCGATCGTCAAACGCTTTCCCTTTTTCGAATCCTATGACGTGCCGCAGGGCGGCTTTCGCGCCAAGCCCGCCGTACCGGACGACACGGTGACGACGCTGGCGGTCAATTACCGTTTCGCCGTGCCGATCACCATGCCCGACATCGTCGCCAACGCCATCGGCCGCTCGATCCTGACCGCCAAGGCGCAACTCATGAACGTCTCGCCCATGGCCGGCCAGATCGAGGCGCCCGACGTCACCGACCAGAACCCGCTGCTGCCGATCCATCCCGGCTTCGCCGATTACCTCAGCAACGGCGACCAGAGCTTTTTCGATCAGGCGCAGCGCTATCTCTATATTTTCGGCATTCCGCTGAGCGTCACCGCGTCGCTGCTCACGCTGCTCGTCTCGATGGTCAGCGCGCGAGGGTCGAAAAAGGATCGCGACGTTACGCAAAGGCTGCTCGAACTGGCTCATGAGGCGAGCAACGCCGATCGCCAGAAGCTCGAAGCGCTGGAGCAGGAATTGCACGAAGCGGTCGCCGCCTACATCGCCAGGTCCGGCGATGGCGACAAGGGCGAGCAATGGAAGACCTCGCTCGCCGTGCAGCACGCCATGCGCCGCGTGGAGCGGCGCGCCGCTGACCTGAAGAGCGCCGCGTCGAGCGGCGCGCCGCCGACTGCCGCTTTGGATGCGGCGGAAATCAGCCGAACAGATTCGCCATGACGACCGTCACGGCATAGACCATGATGGCGAGCGCGGTCGTGATCAGCGCCTTGCGGACCAGCATCGGCCTGACCGGCGCGCCCGGATCGGCGCCCTCAGGCAGGTTCTCGTCCGCTTCCTGATGGTTGCGCACGCCGAAGGGCAGGACCGCGAACAGGCAGACCCACCAGGCGGTGAACAGGATCGCCAGCGCCATCGGGGTGGTAAAAGGCGCGAAATCGAAATTCGTCATCGCGCCCCTCCCCTCAGACCTGCTCGATTTCGACGAGCGTGCCGTTGAAATCCTTGGGGTGCAGGAAAAGGACCGGCTTGCCATGAGCGCCGATCTTCGGATTGCCGTCGCCGATCACGCGCGCGCCGGATTCTTTCAGGCGATCACGCGCGCGCAAAATATCGTCGACCTCGTAGCAGACGTGGTGCATGCCGCCGTCGGGATTTTTTTCGAGGAATTTGGCGATGGGCGAGTTCTCGCCCAGCGGCTCCAGCAGTTCGATCTTGGTGTTGGGCAATTCGATGAACACCACGGTCACGCCATGGTCCGGCTGCGCGGTCGGCTCGGAAACCCTGGCTCCGAGAACGTTGCGATAGGTCGCGGAAGCTGCGGCGATATCCTTCACCGCAATGGCGACATGGTTCAAACGGCCGATCATCAGATACTCCTTCCTCAAACCTCGATCGCCAGCACATGGACATGGGGCTTCTTGCCCCAGACGCCGGCGACCGCCGCGCGCACAGCGCGCTCCACCGCGTTGCAGGCGGCGTCGATATCCCTTTTTCGCGCGCGGGGAAGTGAATCGAGGGTCTCGAAAAGGGCCCTGTCCACCACCTCGTCCATCGGCCGGTTGTCGCGCGTCTTGCGCGGCAGGCCAAACATGGTCACATCGGGCACGCCGGCCACGTCACCCTTCGCCGTCAGCGCGAAAGCAATGGAAATGATCCCCGCCGCCGCCAGACGATGACGCTCGCGGAAACATTCCTCGGTCTCGCTGAGGATGAGATCGCCGTCATGATAGAGCTTGCCATGCGGAATCTGGTCGAGATGCGCCGGCGCATCCGGCCCCAGCGCGAGCATATCGCCATTATGGGCGACCATGACATGCTTTACGCCTGCCTTTCGCGCGAAGTCCGCGTGGACCTGGAGATGCAGCGCCTCGCCATGGGCGGGGACCGCGAGTTGCGGGCGCAGCCATTGGTAAAGCTTCTCGACTTCGCCGCGGCGCGGATGGCCCGAACAATGGACGAGCGCGTCGCGGTCGGTCAGCACGTCCACCCCTTGCAGGATGAGGCCGTTGACGATGGCGTTCACCTCGCGCTCATTGCCGGGAATGGTGCGCGACGAAAAGATAACCAGATCGTTGGGCGACAGCTTCACGGCGTGCTCGCCGCGCACGATCCGCGCCATGGCGGCGCGCGCCTCGCCCTGGCTGCCGGTCGCGAGAATCAGGATCCTGTCGGCGGGAAGCCGGCTGAAGCTTTCGAGCGACAGCAGTTCCGGCACGTCGTCGAGATAGCCGCATTCGCGCGCCACCTCCAGCGACCGCTCCATGGCGCGGCCGGCGAGCACCACGCGCCGTCCCGCCGCTTGCGCGGCGAGACAGACCGCGCGCAGGCGCGCGACATTGGAGGCGAAGGTCGTCACCAACACGCGCCCGCGCGCCGCGAGAATTTTTTCGCGCAAAGTTTCCGCAACCTGCGTTTCCGATGGGCTCTCGCCGTCGCGCAGAATATTCGTCGAATCGCAGATCAGCGCGCGCACGCCCTCCTCGCCGAGCTGTTTCAGGCGTGCGACATCGGTGGGGCGGCCGAGGCCCGGTGTCGGGTCGAGTTTCCAGTCGCCGGTGTGGACGACCAGCCCCGCCGCGGTGCGGATCGCCAGAAGATTGGATTCGGGAATCGAATGCGACATCGGCACGAATTCGATCTCGAAAGGTCCGAGCGTCAGCCGCCCGCCCTGGGCGACCTCGTGGATCGGCACCTTCGGCGCGCCGGGTTCGGCGAGCCTCCGCGTGGCGAGCAGACCGGCGGCGAAACGGGTCGCATAGACCGGGCAGCCGAGGCGTGGCCACAGCGCCGCGATGGCGCCGACATGATCTTCATGCGCATGGGTGACGATCAGTCCGAGCAGGTCCTCGCGCCGCTTTTCGATGAATGACAGGTCCGGCAGAATGAGATCGACGCCCGGCATGTCCGCGCCTGCAAAGGCGACGCCGCAATCGACCAGGATCCATTTGCGCTTCTTCGCCGGCCCGAAGCCATAGAGCGCGGCGTTCATGCCGATTTCGCCGAGGCCGCCGAGCGGCGCGAATACAATTTCTTCCCTGTCTGCCACTATCCCAGCCTTCAAGCGCGTCGTGGATCGAACGCGACGTCGCCCGCGTCGATCGCCTCGACCGCTCCGCCCGTTCTTTCCAACAACATGCGCCCGCGCGCGTCAATGCCACGAAAGAATCCTTCGAGTCTTTCGCCGTTTCGCGTCACCGCCGCCTTTTCGCCGAGCCCGCCGGCGCGATCGAGCCAGGCGGCGCGGATCGCCGGGAAATTGCCGCCGCGCGCCCAGACCTCGAGCCAATGCGCGAAGCGATCGGAGAGCGTGGCGAACAGAAGGCCGCGATCGCAGGATTTCGCGCCGATGCTCCGTAAGCTGGCGGTGGGATAAGGCGTATCGTCCGGCGAGGACAGGCAATTGACCCCGACGCCGACGACACAGGCGAAGAGGCCGTCGCGCAGGCTCGCCCCTTCGAGCAGCAGGCCGGAGAGTTTGGCGCCGTCACAGAGCGCGTCGTTCGGCCATTTCAAGGTGATCGCCGGCTTTGGTCCCGCGAGCGCGCGCAGCGAGTCGATCAGGGCGACGCCCGCGACAAAGCCGATCTCGGCGAGCCGGTCGGGCGGCGCGGGGTCGACGAGCAGCAGGCTGGCGTAGAGATTGCCCGGCGGCGAGGTCCAGACGCGACCCATCCGCCCCCTGCCCTTGGTCTGGGCCGCAGCGACGATCCATAGCCTGCCGGGATCGCCGCGCGCGATCCGGCTCATCGCCTCGTCATTGGTCGAGGACAGCGACGAAAACGTTTCGAGCCGGAAGCCGGCCTGAACCGCCTCCGGCCCGAGGGCGCAGAAATAATCCATCATGGCCGGGCCGCAATCGAATGCCCGGCCGTCGCCTGTTCCATGCCGCAGATCTCAGAACAGAGAATGGGCGGCGGCCGCGGCGGCGTCGACCAGCGGCGCCGGATAGATCCAGAACAGCAGCATGGCGAGCGAAGAAACCGCCAGCACCACGCGCTGGGTGACGCTCGGACGGTCGAACGCCGGCGCCGGTTCATCGAAATACATGACCTTGACGATGCGCAGGTAATAGAAGGCCGCCACCGCGCTGGTCAGGATGCCGATCACCGCGAGCCAGTAGAGCTTGGCGTCGACCGCCGCCATGAACACGTAGAACTTGGCGAAAAAGCCGGCGAGCGGCGGCACGCCGGCCAGCGAGAACATCAGCATGGCGAAGAAGAAGCCCATGGCCGGATTGGTGCGCGCGAGCCCGGCGAGATCGTTGATCTTCTCCACCGCCTTGCCGTTCACCCGCATCGACAGGATGGCGGCGAAGGCGCCGAGCGTCATCACCAGATAGATCGCCATATAGACGGCCACGCCCTTGACGCCAGCCTCGGTGCCGGCGGCGAGGCCGACCAGGGCGAAGCCCATGTGGCCGATCGAGGAATAGGCCATCAGGCGCTTGATGTTGCTCTGGTTGATGGCGGCGAAGGAGCCGAGCGCCATGGAGGCGAGGGCCATGAATACGATCACCTGCTGCCATTCGCTGACGGCGCCGGGGAAGGCGGTCATGATGACACGGGTGGAGACGGCCACTGCAGCCATTTTCGGCGCCGAGGCGAAAAAGGCGGTGACCGGCGTCGGCGCGCCTTCATAGACGTCCGGCGTCCACATGTGGAAGGGCACGACCGACATCTTGAAGGCGAGGCCGGCGAAGAGGAACACCAGGCCGAAGATCACGCCCATGTTGGGATGGCCGCCGATGGCCGCGGCGATCCCGGCGAAGGACACCGAACCGGCGAAGCCATAGAGCAGCGACGCGCCATAGAGCAGCATGCCGGACGACAACGCGCCGAGGACGAAATATTTCAGGCCGGCTTCCGAGGCGCGGGCGTCGTCGCGGCTGATGGCGGCGACGACATAGAGCGACAGCGACATCAGCTCCAGGCCGAGATAGAGCGCGATCAGGCCGTTGGCCGAGATCAGCATCAGCATGCCGAGTGTCGCCAGAACCACGAGGATCGGGAATTCGAACTTGTCGACGCCGCTCTGGCGCAGGAAACCGCCCGACATCAGCAGGACCACGATGGAGCCGGTCAGCGACAGGCCCTTCATGAAATCGCCGAAGCTGTCGTCGATGAAGGCGTCATCGAAGACCACCCCGGCCGGCCGGTGGCCGCCGAGCACGACGGCGACCAAAGCCGCGCCGAGCACCACGACCGCCAGTTCGGTCATCGGGCCGTCGTCGTCCCTGCCGCGAAAGGCGCCGATCAGCAGGAGGACGACCGCGCCAAGGGCGAGGATCGCTTCCGGCAAAGCATGAGCGAGTTCAAGACTGAGCGAATTCATTGGAACATCTCTCAATGCAGCGTGAGGGCGGCGGTCTTGGTCAGCGCCAGAGCCGATTCGTAGCCCTTGATCAGTTCGGCGACCGAACCGGAGCAGGCGTCGAGAATCGGTCCGGGGTGGACGCCGTAATAGAGGGTCAGCAGGACCAGCGGCGCGAGGACCGCCATTTCCCGCGGGTTCAGATCCTTGAGGCCGGCGAGGCTGGGCTTTTCCAGCTTGCCGAAGATCACGCGCCAATAGAGGTAAAGCGCATAGGCCGCCGAGAGGATCACGCCGGTGGTGGCGAAGAAGGCGACCCAGCTATTGGCCTGGAAGGTCCCGATCAGCGACAGGAATTCGCCGATGAAACCCGAGGTGCCGGGCAGGCCGACATTGGCCATGGTGAAAATCATGAAGGCGACGGCATAGATCGGCATGCGCTCGACGATGCCGCCGTAGGCGGCGATCTCGCGCGTGTGCAGCCGGTCATAGACCACGCCGACGCAAAGGAAGAGCGCGCCGGAGACGAGGCCGTGCGACACCATCTGGAACACTGCCCCCTGAACCGCCTGCTGGTTCATGGCGAACAGGCCCATGGTGACGAAGCCCATGTGGGCGACCGAGGAATAAGCGATGAGCTTCTTGATGTCCTCCTGCACCAGCGCCACCAGCGACGTGTAGACGATCGCGATGATCGAGAGCGCAAAGACCAGCGGCGCGAAATAATGCGATGCGTCGGGGAACATCGGCAGCGAGAAGCGGATGAAGCCGTAACCGCCCATCTTCAGCAGGATGCCCGCGAGGATGACCGAGCCGGCCGTCGGCGCCTCGACGTGGGCGTCGGGCAGCCAGGTATGCACCGGCCACATCGGCATCTTCACCGCGAAGGAGGCGAAGAAGGCCAGCCACAGATATTTCTGCAGGTTCGGATCGAATTTGGTGTGCAGCAGGACGGTGATGTCGGTCGTATGCGTCTGGGCGTACATCGCGAGGATCGCGATAAGCATGAGCAACGAGCCGGCGAGCGTATAGAGGAAGAACTTGAAGCTCGCATAGATGCGGCGCTTGCCGCCCCAGACGCCGATGATGATGAACATCGGGATGAGGCCGCCCTCGAAGAACAGGTAGAACAGCACCAGGTCGAGCGCGCAGAACACGCCGATCATCAGCGTTTCGAGCACCAGGAAGGCGATCATATATTCCTTGACCCGGTTCTGGATCGAGGACCATGAGGCCGCGATGCAGAACGGCATCAGGAAGGCTGTCAACACGACGAAGGGAAAGGCGACGCCGTCGACGCCCATCTTGTAGGTGAGCCCGGAGCCGAACCAGTTCTTCTGCTCAACGAACTGGAAGTCCGCGACGCCGGGAACGAACTGGCTCCAGGCATAGAGCGACAGCGCGAAGACGACGAGCGTCGTCCACAAGGCGATCCAGCGGATGTTGTTCTTGCCCGCCTCGGTTTCGCCGGGAACGAGCAGGATCAGCAGGGCGCCGACCAGCGGCAGGAAGGTCAGCCCGGAGAGAATGCCAAACCCGAACATCAGCGCACCCCTCCGACCAGGTACCAGGTGATGATCGCCGCAAGGCCGATCAGCATGGCGAAAGCATAATTATAGATGTAGCCGGTCTGCAGGCGGGCCATCCAGCTGGCGCCGTCGAGCACCCGCGCCGCGATGCCGTCGGGGCCGAGCCGGTCGATGATCGCGCCGTCGCCGCCCTTCCAGAACAGCCGGCCGAGCCAGAAAGCCGGACGGACGAAGAGGAAGTCATAAAGCTCGTCGAAGTACCATTTATTGAGCAGGAACTTGTAGAGCGGGTTGAAGCGCGCGGCGAGACGGACCGGCGTCTCCGGCGAGACGATGTAGAAGTAAAAAGCGACCACGAAACCGCCCACCATCAGCAGCGAGGGCAGCAGGCCCGCCAGTTTCGGGATCTCTTCCATCTCGTGCATGATGTGATTGTTCGCGCCGAAGAACAGCGAGGTCCGCCAGAACTCCGCCATGCCCTCGCCGATGAAGGCGTCCTTGAAGACCAGGCCCGCAAAGATCGCGCCGACCGACAGGACATAGAGCGGGACCATCATCGTGTTCGGCGATTCATGCGGATCGAGCGCATGATGGCCGTGATGACCGTGGGCGTCCTCCTCCTGCGTGGATTCCTCTTCCGACGGAGCGTCGTGGTTGTGCGCGTGCGCGGCCGCCACGGCATGCGAATCGGCATGGTTGACCTCCGCCCAGCGCGGCTTGCCGAAGAAGGTCATGAACACCAGGCGCCAGCTATAGAAGGAGGTCAAGCCCGCCGCGACGACGGTGAGCACATAGGCGTAGGTCGCGGCCTGGCTGTGCAGGCCCGCGGCATAGGCCGCCTCAATGATCGCGTCCTTGGAGAAGAAGCCGGCGGTGAGCGGGAAGCCGGTGAGCGCCAGCGTGCCGAAGGTCATGCAGGCGAAGGTGATCGGAATCTTCTTCGCCAGTCCGCCCATGTTGCGCATGTCCTGCTCGTGATGCATGGCGTGGATCACCGAGCCGGCGCCAAGGAAGAGCAGGGCCTTGAAGAAGGCGTGGGTGAAGAGGTGGAAAATGCCGAGCGAATAGCCGCCGACGCCGAGGCCAACGAACATGTAGCCAAGCTGCGAACAGGTCGAATAGGCGATGACGCGCTTGATGTCGTTCTGCACGAGGCCGACGGTCGCCGCGAAGAAGGCGGTGGTCGCGCCGATGATCGTGACGACGGTCAAAGCGGTTTCGGACTGCTCGAACAGCGGCGACAGCCGGGCCACCATGAACACGCCGGCGGTGACCATGGTCGCGGCATGGATGAGGGCGGAGACCGGGGTCGGGCCTTCCATCGCGTCCGGCAGCCAGGTGTGGAGCAGGAACTGCGCCGACTTGCCCATCGCGCCCATGAAGAGCAGCAGGCAGGTGAGCGTCATTGCATCCCAGTCCGCGCCGAAAATATGCATGGACTTGCCGGCGAGGCCGGGGGCGGCGGCGAAGACGGCGTCGAAAGAGATCGATTTGGTCAACACGAAAACGAGGAAGATGCCGAGCGCGAAGCCGAAGTCGCCGACGCGGTTGACGACGAAGGCCTTGATCGCCGCGGCGTTGGCCGAGGGCTTCTCATACCAGAAGCCGATCAGCAGGTAGGACGCGAGACCGACGCCTTCCCAGCCGAAGAACATCTGGGCGAGATTGTCGGCGGTCACCAGCATCAGCATGGCGAAGGTGAAGAGCGACAGATAGGCGAAGAAGCGCGGACGCGCGGGGTCCTCGTGCATGTAGCCGATCGAATAGAGATGCACGAGCGACGACACCGTCGTCACCACGACCAGCATGACCGCGGTCAGCGTGTCGACGCGCAGCGCCCAATCGACATGAAGCGCGCCGGAGGTCATCCAGTTGGCCAGCACGGGCGCCGAAAAATGCCCGTCGTTGAAGCCGACCCGGATGAAGGTGACCCAGGACAGGAAGCAGGACACGAACAGCAGCGCGGTCGTGACGATCTCGCTGGGGCGGTCGCCGATGCGGCGACCGAACAGGCCGGCGATCAGGAAGCCGAGAAGGGGGAGAAAGACGATTGCCGAATACATGCTTTCAGCCCTTCATCATATTGATGTCTTCGACCGCGATCGTGCCGCGGTTACGGAAATAGGTGACGAGGATGGCGAGGCCGATCGCCGCCTCGGCAGCCGCGACGGTCAGGATGAACAGGGCGAAGATCTGCCCCGTCAGGTCGTGCAGCTGCGCCGAGAAGGCCACGAGATTGAGGTTGACCGAGAGCAGGATCAGCTCGACCGACATCAGGATCACGATGACGTTCTTGCGGTTGAGGATGATGCCGGCGACGCCCAAAGTGAACAGCATCGCAGCAACGATCAGATAATGTTCGAGACCGATGACCATGGTCTGCTCCTCAGACGCCCGCCCGCGACGGGACTTTCTTGACTTCGATGGCCGAGGCGCGGGTGCGCGCGTTCTGCTCCGCGATGTTCTGGCGGCGAACATTCGGCCGGTGATGCAGGGTCAGGACGATGGCGCCGATCATCGCGGTGAGAAGGACGAAACCGGCCGCCTGGAACAGATAGACATATTGCGTATAGAGCACCCGCCCGAGCGCCTCGACATTGGTCATGTGGCCCGGCGTCGGCGTGGACAGGGCCGCCTGCGGCGCGACCGACCAGACGCCGATGACCGTGATCAGCTCGACCAGCACGATCAGGCCGACCAGCATGCCGATGGGCAGATATTGCAGGAAGCCCTGTTTCAGCTCGGCGAAATCGACATCGAGCATCATCACGACGAAGAGGAAGAGCACCGCCACCGCGCCGACATAGACGACGACCAGGATCATCGCCAGAAACTCCGCCCCCGTCAGCAGGAACAGCCCCGCCGCATTGACGAAGGCGAGGATCAGGAACAGCACCGAATGGACCGGGTTGCGCGCCGAAATGACCATGACGGCGGATGCGATCGTGACGATCGAGAACAGATAGAAGAAAGCCGTGGCTAGCGTCATGGTCCACCTGTGCGCCCGGAACCGGGCTTTGAGCCTTCGTTCGCCGGCGGCGCCCATGCGCGCCGGCCAATGGTAAGTGCTTCGGGAAGGCGCCGCGCCAAGAAGAGCGCGGCGTCGGCCGTCAGCGATAGGGAGCGTCGGCGGCGATGTTGCGAGCGATTTCGCGCTCCCAGATCGCGCCATTGTCGAGCAGCCGCTGCTTGTCGAAGAACAGCTCCTCGCGGGTTTCGGTCGCGAATTCCGAATTCGGACCTTCGACGATCGCATCGACCGGGCACGCTTCCTGGCAGAAACCGCAATAGATGCATTTCGTCATGTCGATGTCGTAGCGGGTCGTGCGGCGCGTCCCGTCATTGCCGCGCGGCGCGGCCTCGATGGTGATGGCCTGGGCAGGGCAGATCGCCTCGCACAATTTGCAGGCGATGCAGCGCTCCTCGCCGTTGGGGTAGCGGCGCAGGGCGTGCTCGCCGCGATAGCGCGGCGATTGCGGGTTCTTCTCGTGCGGATAGTTCAGCGTCGCCTTCGGCTTCAGCAGATAGCGGAAGGACAAGAAGAAGGCGGCGACGAATTCCTTGAGGAGCAGGGATTTGGCGGCGGAAGCGATCTGCATTTCGGTCTCCTCACTGCCCGACGTGAACGACGAACTGCAGCACGCCGGCCACCACCACCACGGCGACGAGCGAGATCGGCAGGAACACCTTCCAGCCCAGGCGCATCAACTGGTCATAGCGGTAGCGCGGCACGAAGGCCTTGACCATGGCGAACAGGAAGAAGAACCAGCTCACCTTGAGCACGAACCAGATCACGCCGGGCACCCAGGTGAAAGGCGCTATGTTCAGCGGCGGCAGCCAGCCGCCGAAGAACAGGACGGTCATCAGGGCGCACATCGTGACGATGGCGACATATTCGCCGAGCATGAACAGCAGATATTGGCTCGCCGAATATTCGACCATGAAGCCGGCGACGAGCTCCGATTCCGCCTCGACGAGATCGAAGGGCGGGCGGTTCGTTTCAGCGAGCGCCGAGATGAAGAAGATCACGAACATCGGGAACAGAGGCAGCCAGTACCAGCCGAACAGGCCGAGCTTCGTGTCCTGGGCGCGGACGATGTCGTTGAGGTTGAGCGAGCCGGCGCAGAGCAGGACGGTGATGATCACGAAGCCGATCGAGACCTCGTAGGACACCATCTGCGCCGCGGAGCGCAAAGCAGCGAGGAAGGGATATTTCGAGTTGGACGCCCAGCCGCCCATGATGATGCCGTAAACGCCGAGCGATGAAATGGCGAAGATATAGAGGACGCCGACATTGAGATTGGCGACCGCCCAGCCGTCGTTGACCGGAATGACCGCCCAAGCGGCCAGGGCGAGCGTCGCTGTGACCAGCGGTGCGATCAGGAAGACGCCCTTGTTGGCGCCGTCGGGGATGATCGGCTCCTTGACCAGGAACTTGATCATGTCGGCGAAGGACTGCCACAGCCCCCAGGGGCCGACGACATTGGGGCCGCGCCGCAGTTGCACCGCCGCCCAGACCTTGCGGTCGACCAGGATGTAATAGGCGATCAGCACCAGCCCGACGACCAAAATCGCCAGGCTCTTCACGATGATCAGGAGAATGGAGAGCAGGAGTTCCATTTATCTCTTCTCCTCATTCCGCCGCTTGCGCGGTCAGCCGACCCTTGGCCAACGCCGAACATTCGCCCATGACCCGCGAGGCGCGGGCGATCGGATTGGTCAGGTAGAAATCGCTGATCGGCGAGACGAGCGCGCCCTGCCCCAGTTCTCCGCCCGGCAGCGCGGCCAGGCAGGCGGGATCGGCGGTTGCGATCGCGTCGATCCGGGCGAGCCAGGGATAGGCGGCGTAGATCTTCGCCCGGAGCTGGGCCAGCGAATCGAAGGCCAGCGGCTTGCCGAGCGCGGCGGACAAGGCGCGGAAGATCGCCCAATCCTCGCGGGCGTCGCCCGGCGGGAAGGCGGCGCGGTCGGCCAGCTGCACGCGGCCCTCGGTGTTCACGTAAGTTCCGGATTTTTCCGTATAAGCCGCGCCCGGCAGGATGACGTCGGCGCGATGGGCGCCGCGGTCGCCATGGGAGCCGACATAGACGACGAAGGCGCCCGGCTCGACCGAAATTTCGTCGGAGCCGACGAGGAAGACTACGTCCTGCGCCCCGGCCCTGGCCATGGCTTGCGCGTCGAGGCCGCCCTGCCCGGGCGTGAAATGGATGTCGAGCGCGCCGACCCGCGCCGCCGCCGTGTGAAGCACCGAAAAGCCGGTCCAGTCGCCCTTCGGCGCGCCGAGCTTGGCGGCGAGCGCGAGGATTGCGGCGCCGTCCTCGCGCGCCAGAGCGCCCTGCCCTACGAGGATCAACGGACGCTCCGCCTTGGCGAGGATTTCGCCAAAGCCTTCGCCCTTCGCGACGCTCGCCAGCGTATCGGGGCCGGCGCCGAGATATTGATAGGGATAGGTCAGGTCGAGCTTTTCGCCGATTACGCCGATCGGGAAATTGCCCCCTCGCCAACGCCGACGGATGCGGGCGTTGAGGACCGGAGCCTCCCAGCGCGGGTTAGAGCCGACGATCAGCAGCGCGTCGGCGCGGTCAATGCCCTCCACCGTCGCGTTGAAGACATAGGTCGCGCGGCCCAGCGCTGGATCGAGCTTGGCTCCGTCCTGGCGCGCGTCGATATTCTTCGTCCCGAGCGACTCGGCGAGCGCCTTGGCGGCGAAGAGATCCTCGACCGACGAGAGATCACCGCCGATGAAGCCGATCCGCTGCGGCGCCGTCGCCTTGACCTTGGCGGCGATGTCCGCAAAAGCCTCGGCCCAGCTCGCCGGACGGAGCTTGCCGTTCTCGCGCACATAGGGCCGGTCGAGGCGCTGGACCTTCAGGCCGTCCACGATCTGGCGGGCCTTGTCGGAAATCCATTCCTCGTTCACCGCCTCGTTGACGCGGGGCAGGATGCGCATGACCTCGCGGCCGCGCGTGTCTACGCGGATCGCCGAGCCGAGCGCGTCCATGACGTCCACGCCGGGATTTTTGTTATATTCCCACGGGCGGGCGCGGAAATTCTGCGGCTTGGGCAGGAGCGCCCCGACCGGACAGAGGTCGGTGACATTGCCCTGCAATTCGGAGGTCATCGCCTGTTCGAGATAGGTCGTGATCTCCGAATCCTCGCCGCGGCCGATCAGGCCCATGTCCGAGGTGCCGCAGATTTCGGCGGTGAAGCGGACGCAACGCGTGCAATGGATGCAACGCGTCATCTCGGTCTTGACCAGCGGGCCGATATATTTGTTCTCGACCGCGTGCTTGTTCTCGCCGAAACGGGAGCTGTCGCGGCCGAAGGCCATGGCCTGGTCCTGCAGGTCGCATTCGCCGCCCTGGTCGCAGATCGGGCAATCGAGCGGATGGTTGATGAGCAGGAACTCCATCACCCCTTCGCGCGCCTTCTTGACCATCGGCGAATTGGTGAGCACCACCGGCGGCTCTCCATTGGGGCCCGGACGCAGGTCGCGAACCGCCATGGCGCAGGACGCAGTCGGCTTGGGCGGGCCGCCCTTCACCTCAACCAAGCACATGCGGCAATTGCCCGCGACCGACAGGCGCTCGTGATAGCAGAAGCGCGGGATTTCCTTGCCCGCCGACTCACACGCCTGGAGCAGGGTATATTCCGGCGGAACCTCAATTTCGACGCCGTCGACGATGATCTTGGCCATCAGTTCTTCCCTTTCGCCTCGCCGCCGCCAGCGGCCAAGGCGCAAAAATTCTTACTGCGCGGCGACCTTCGCCGCATCCCTGTCGGCGCGCGCCGTGTAGCTGTCGATCCGCGCCTCGATCACCGGGCGGAAATGATTGATCAGCCCCTGGATCGGCCAGGCCGCAGCGTCGCCGAGCGCGCAGATCGTGTGCCCCTCGATCTGCTTCGACACGTCGAACAGCATGTCGATTTCCTTTTTCTGGGCGCGGCCTTCGACCATGCGCTCCATCACCCGATACATCCAGCCGGTGCCCTCGCGGCAGGGCGTGCACTGGCCGCAGCTCTCGTGCTTGTAGAAATGCGACAGCCGGGCGATGGCGCGGATGATGTCGGTGGACTTGTCCATGACGATCACCGCCGCCGTGCCGAGGCCCGACTTCAGCGCCGACAGGCTGTCGAAATCCATCGGGCAGTCGATGATCTGCCCCGCCGGCACGCAGCGCACCGACGAGCCGCCGGGAATGACCGCCAGCAGGTTGTCCCAGCCGCCGCGAACGCCGCCGCAATGTTTCTCGATCAGTTCGCGGAAGGGAATGGACATCGCCTCTTCCACATTGCACGGCTTGTTCACATGGCCGGAAATCGAGAACAGCTTGGTTCCGGCGTTGTTCTTGGCGCCGAAGCCTGCGAACCAGGCCGCGCCACGCCGCAGGATGGTCGGCGCCACCGCGATCGATTCGACATTGTTGACGGTCGTCGGGCAGCCATAAAGGCCCATGTTGGCCGGGAACGGCGGCTTCAGGCGCGGCATGCCCTTCTTGCCCTCGAGCGACTCGATCAGCGCCGTCTCCTCGCCGCAGATATAGGCGCCGGCGCCGTGGTGGACGATCACCTCGAAGGGATAGTCGTGAATGTTGTTCTGGCCGATCAGATTGGCCGCATAGGCCTGGTCGACCGCGGCCTGCAGGCGCTCGCGCTCCCAGATGAACTCGCCGCGCACGTAAATATAGGCCGCCGAGGCTCCCATGGCGAAGCCGGCGACGAGACAGCCTTCGACCAGCAGATGCGGGTCGTTGCGCAGGATCTCGCGGTCCTTGCAGGTGCCGGGCTCGGATTCGTCGGCGTTGACCACCAGATAGGACGGCCGCGCCGGATCCGGCTTGGGCATGAAGGACCATTTCAGGCCGGTCGGGAAGCCGGCGCCGCCGCGCCCGCGCAGGCCCGAGGCCTTCATCTCGGCGATGATCCAGTCCTTGCCCTTTTCGAGCAGGCCCTTGGTGTTGTCCCAGGCGCCGCGCTTGCG
>JAJXYV010000048.1 GCA_021780435.1 Pseudomonadota bacterium | reverse complement strand
GAGAATGAAACCGGCGTCATAGGGAACATGCGCCCATTTGTGGAAATCGAAGGCGATCGAATCGGCGCGCGCGATCCCCGAAAGCAGCGGCCTCAGCGCGTCGGAGAAGATTGCCAGGGCCCCGAAGGCGCCGTCCACATGCAGCCAGACCTTATGTTCCTCCGCGATGTCGGCCAGTTCCGGCAGCGGATCGAACGCGCCGAAATTGACCGTTCCAGCGGTCGCGACAATCAGGAAAGGGCGCATGCCCGCCGCAATGTCCGCCTCGATTGCGGCGCGCAGTCGGTCTGCGCGCATCCGGCCCGCATCGTCGCAGGGAATCCGGCGCAGGAAATCGCGTCCGATCCCCGCCATGTCCATGGCCTGGGCGACGCAGCCATGGGCTTCGGCCGAGGCATAGGCGCAAAGCCGAGCGTCGCCCAGGCCAGAATGGCGGACGCCGGGGCCCAGCGCCGCCCGGCTCGCGGCGAGGGCGCCGATGAAATTCGCCTGAGACGTTCCGGTGACGAAAATGCCGCCTGCGCTGGCGGGAAAACCGAATTCCGCCGCGAGTTCGGCGGCGAGCCGCCGCTCGAGTTCGATTCCGACATGGTTGCGGCCGCCGCAATTCAGGTTCAGGCCGGCCGCGAGCATTTCGGCGACGAGTCCGGCCGTCGTTCCCGCCCCATGGGCCCAGCCCATGAAGGCGGGATGGCGGTTGCCGACGCCATAGGGCTGGATCAGTTCGACAAAATCCTGGATCGCCGAGGCGAGCCCTTCTCCATCGCGCGGCAGGGGGGCGTCGAGTCGCGCCAAGACCTCCGGCGGGGTCGGCGTCCACACCGGCCTCTGGCGCAAGCTTTCCAAATCGTCGATCGCGCTGTCCAGAGCCGCATGGGCGAGGCTGCGAAAATCGTCCCAATCCTTCGGGTCGAGCATCGGCTGGCGATTCATCCTGAACGATCCTGTTGGCGCGGCGCCGGTTTCGATCGGCTAGCGAATGCGGCGAGACGTCTTCTCGCCAGGCGAAATCCGGCGTGGCTCATTGCTCATCGCAGCAAGGCCCATGCCGCATTAAGTTTTCGTTAAACGCGCCGATGATATGAAAACACTGCCGTCAAATCATCGCGTATTCCGCGCCTGCGCGAGCGGTCGTCGACTATCGGCGCCTTATCGGTAATGCGAGGAAACCGGCGCGATGAATCGTTTCGACGCCGCAACGGCCTTCGGAATGCGACGCCAGACCTCGGCCGACGCGCGCGCGATTCCATCCTTCGGCGAGAGCCGCCTTTCGTCCGCAAATTCTGGGGTTTTTCGTCATGGTCATGATCGACGCCGCGCCAAATAAAGTTGAACTGGACATCGCCCGGCCCGATTTCCTGGCGTTGACGCCCGAGAACCTGCGTCGCATCGGCGAATTGAGGGGCGGCCTTGGCGCGACCGTCGCGTCCTTCGCAAAACTCGCCATGGGTCCGGGGAAAATCTCTTTCGCGGATTATATCCGGCTTCGGCTTTTCGATCCCGCGATGGGTTCGGCCGCCGATCTTCGCAATTATGTCGGCCTGCGTCGCAATCTTGAAATGTGCACCCTGGCGAATTATCGCCGCGATTGGCACGGGATGGCTTCCAACAAGGTGGCCTCGCTGCACTATCTCGCCGCCTATGGTTTTCCCACCATCCCGATCAAGGCGATCTATGCGCCCGGAATGGCGCGGCGCCAGGCGGCGATTCTGTCCGACCGGCCCGATCTCGTCCGCTTCCTCAGCGCGCCGGAAAATTATCCCTTGTTCGGCAAGCCCGCGGAAGGCTTCCAGAGCCTCGGCTCCATCGGCCTGAAGTCCGTTTCGGGCGCGGACGGCGCCTTGCTCAAGACCAATGACGAGACGACTTCCGTCGACAAGTTGGCTGACGAAATCGTCGCGAATTATCGGTCCGGATATATTTTCCAGGCCCTGGCCCGCCCGCATCAGGACATTGTCAATCTCTGCGGTCCCCATCTGGCCACTGTGCGCCTGATCACGGGACTGACCGAGGACGGCCCGACGGTGCTGCGGGGGTGCTGGAAAATCCCGGCGGGGGGCAACGCCGCCGACAATTATTGGCGCGCCGGGAACCTGCTCGCGGGACTCGATCTGGGGACCGGAGAGATTCTTCGCGCAAGCTCGGGGGCGGGCCTGAGCCATCAGCAGCATGAAACGCATCCCGATACGGGCGTTCGCCTCGTCGGCTTCAGGCATCCTGAATGGTCCCGCATGCTCGAACTGGCGCGCGAAGGCGCGTCGTTGATGCGACATATGCCCCTGATTGGCTGGGATATGGCCTATACGGAACAAGGTCCCGTGATCGTCGAAATGAACGAGGCCCCCGATTTCTCGCTGGTCCAGATCGCCGACCGAAGAGGGATTCACGACGAAACGTTCGATCGCTTCATGGCCTACCAGGCGAAGAACGCCAAAAACTACGTCGAGGACGCAAAGAAGAAGCTCGCCAAGCTTTAAAGCCGGAGGCGGATCGGCGCGAGGCGGCGACAGGCCGCCTCGACAGGCGCGGTGTTTTCCCGCACGGTGATTGAGCAAGCCGCAGCGCCCGGTCTTAAAAGCCGGAACGCTCCGACGTCAGGCTCGTCGCGCCGCCTGGCGTCCATCGGCGGCAAGGCGCCACCAGCCGAATAATTCCCGCACATCGTCGGCCAGCGGCTTGAACGCCGCGGCGAAGGCGTCCGCGTCGCCGCTCATCCGATCGGCGACGGCGTTGACGAGGGGCGCGCCGAGGCAGACGCGCAATGCGCTCTCCCGGCCGACGGGAACAGGCTGGCCAAGGTGGAAGGCGCGTCGGCGATGCGGTTCGCGCCTTTCGTCCACCCCCAGCAAGCGCAATTCATTATGGAGGGCGTCCGCTGAAACCGCCTCGCCGCGCTCGTCGAACGTCAAAACCGGGAAAATGGTCCGCTCCTCGGCCTGGAGCTTGAAATCCGGGTCGACGAGCTTGAACCCGGAAGCCGCCGCCAGTTCGGCGGCTATGGTCTGCGCGAATTCCCGGGCGATCCGTCGACGCAATGTCCCGTCGATGGCGAAATAGCGCTCGAGTTCGGCCAGAGCGCACTCCCAGCGAAGGCCAAGCCCAATATTGGCGTCTGCGGCGAAGACGCCCTGAATGCGCGCGCGCGTCGAACTCCGCCAGTCCAGGGCCGCCGAATAGGCCGCCAGGCCTTCGGGCCAGACGATCCGGTGAAGCCGCGCGGCGAGCGCGGCTGGCAGCAGCAAGGCGCCCGCGAAGGGCGGGCCTCCGGCGAATTTCGATCCGGTGAGCATCACGGCGAAACCACCGTCGAGATCGGCGCGAACCTGTTCGGGCGCGCAGCGAAGCTGGCAGGCGTCCACGACGACCGTGACCCGATCCGGATGCGCGGTCGCCAGATGGGCCGCCGCTGCCCGGCTTGGTCCGGAAAGGCCGGTTTTCGAGCAGTCGAGGAGATGGAGGAGAACGTCGCTGCCTGACGCGAGAGCGGCCTCGACCCGATCCGCCACCATCTCGTCGACCTGGTCCGCCTCGATCGTCTGGCCGGCGGGATCCCGCAATTCGACGACCTCGACCGAAAGCGCGCGGTTTTCCAGTCCGCGCAGGCGCGCGCCTTGTTCGACGAACCCGCCGAGGGTCGAGGAGGGGAGGAAATAACGCCCGTCCGCCGCCAGCGTCACGCCGCGGCCGGTTTCGTGCGGAGCGACGATCACATTGGTCAAGGGGCGCGCGGACAGGCTGCTCGCCGCGGCCAGCGCGAGGAGCTCGGCCTCCGTTCCCGAAGCCGAAAGAATGATTTCGCTGTCCGGCGCGCCGAAAAGATCCAGCAATCGGAGACGAATCGAATCGAACCAGTCCGGAAGCGTTAGAGGGTCATGTCCGCGCAGGATCCGTTGCAGCGCCTGGCCGGCCGCGGCGTAGCCGCGGGGCGAGACGGCGGAGGCGGTCGAAGTCGCGAACCATACCTCATTGTCGGCCGGGGCGACCGGCACGCCGTAACGGTTGCGGCCCGTCCTCGGATCGATGCGAAGCCGTTCGTCGCCGCCGCTCCACAGAAGAAGTTTGAGAGTCGCCTCGTGCGCCGTTTGGTCGTCAGCGTCGACGACGCTCTCGAAATGGCTCTCCCGGTCTGAAGCGCCGGACGCCTCAAGGGATTGATCCAAGGCGGAACGAGCCATGCCATCTGCCATTTTGTCCGCGCCTGTAGACATGATTGGGGTCAAACGATGCTACCCCTATCAATCCTGAAAATAGATTAAGACTTCGCCACTTCGCGGCAGAAAGACGTTCGTTTCTTTATACAATTTTATCAAATGCTTGGGTCGCGCTTACGACTCCGCGTCCTGGTCATGGCCGATTTTCGGCAAGGCGCGACGCCACTTCGGGCGGCCTCTTGGTGTCAATCCACAGGGCGGCGATTCGACCTCAAAACGG
>JAJXYV010000134.1 GCA_021780435.1 Pseudomonadota bacterium | reverse complement strand
AATGGTGCCGCAAGAGGGATTCGAACCCCCGACCCCCTCATTACGAATGAGGTGCTCTACCAGCTGAGCTATTGCGGCGAAAAGGTTCGGTCCTCATAGCAGATTGCGAGGCTGGATCAAGCCTCTTCCGTCTTTCCCAACAGGTCGGGGCGGCGGGCCCGGGTCAGATTTTCGGCATTCTCGCGCCGCCAGCGCGCGATTTTCGCGTGGTCGCCCGAGAGAAGCACTTCCGGGATCGTCCGGCCCTCCCATTCGCGTGGGCGGGTGTAATGCGGATATTCGAGCAGCCCGCTCTCGAAACTTTCGTCGGCGCCTGATTCATTCTTGCCCATGACGCCCGGCAGCAAGCGCACGCAGGCGTCGAGCAGGGTCAGGGCGGCGATTTCGCCGCCGGAAAGGATGTAATCGCCGATCGAGACTTCCCGAAGCCCCCGGCCTTCGATCACCCTTTCGTCCACACCCTCGAACCGGCCGCAGACGACGATGAGGCCGGGGCCTTCGGCAAAGGCGCGGACCATTTTCTGGGTCAGCGGCGTTCCGCGCGGGCTCATCAGCAAACGTGGCCTCGGGTCGCTTTCGACAAGCTCCGAATCGAGGCTCGCGGCGAGCACGTCGGCGCGTAAGACCATGCCGAGGCCGCCGCCGGCCGGCGTGTCGTCCACCGCGCGATGGCGCCCCAGGCCATGGTCGCGGATATTCTTCGTTTCCAGCCCCCATAGGCCTTTGTCGAGCGCCGTCCCGGCCATGGACGCGCCAAGCGGGCCAGGAAACATCTCGGGGTACAGGGTGAAGACGGTCGCCGACCACATATTCATCGATCCGGCGCGGTCTCGTCCTCGGCAGGCGGGACGACGATGACCTTGCCGCCGGCTATGTCGATTTCGGGAACGACGGCGCGGGTGAAGGGAAAGAGCAGCGTTTCGCCGGCCGGCGGCGCGATTTCGAGAATGTCGCCGGCGCCGTAATTCGGCACGGCGACGATAACGCCCAGCGGCTCGCCCTCCGGCGTTTCCGCGCGCAGGCCGATCAGGTCCCGGCAATAGAATTCGTCGTCTTCGGGGGCTGGGAGTGTTTCGCGGGCGAGATAGAGCTGCTGATTGGTCAGCTTTTGCGCGGCGTCGCGGTCGCTTACGCCCTTGACCCGGACGACCAGCATGTCGTCCTTGAGCGGGCGGGCGGAGACGATCTCATGAGCGCGGCCGGCCTCATCCGCCAGCGCGCCGTAATCGGCGATGCTCAAGGGATCCTGCATATAGGATTTCAGGCGAATTTCGCCGCGCACGCCATGAGGCGCGCCGAAAACCCCGACCAGAACCTTGTCGTCCATCGCGCGATCCTGAATGAAGAGGAACGCCGCGTTGCGACGGCGTTCCCGATTTCGGCGCGATTATTCCGAAGCGGCGGCGGCCTTTTCCGCGGCGGCCGCGGCGGCCGCAGCGCGCTCTTGCGCCTTCTTCTTCGGCTGCGCCTTTTGCGGATTGTTGCGCGGCTCGCGCTTCAGGGCGCCGACGCCGTCGAGCAGGCGGGCGACGCGGTCGGTCGCCTGCGCGCCCTTGCCCAGCCATTCCTTGGCCTTTTCGACATCGAGCACGAGACGGGTTTCCGAATCCTTCGGCGCCAGCGGGTCGAAGGTGCCGAGCTTCTCGATGAAGCGGCCGTCGCGCGGCGAACGGGCGTCGGCGACGACGACGCGGTAGAACGGACGCTTCTTGGCGCCGCCGCGCGACAGACGGATTTTCAGAGACATTTCTTCTTACCTCAATTTGTCCCTTGCGGGAGGTTTCGCCGAGGGGCGGGCGGATGGATCAAACAAGCAACGGCCGGCCCCTCTTCCGGCAGTTCCGAACCGCGCGGGAGCCCCACGCGGCAAAACTCATTTTTTCTTGCCGAACGGGTTGAGGCCCGAGAGGCCGCCAAGTCCGGGAAGGGCGCCCGGTTTGGGCGCGCCGAGCCCCGGCAACCCGCCCGGAGCGGGACCGGGCAGACCGGGTTTCGCGGCGAAGGCGCCCGTCGGCGGAGTCGCGGGAATGCCCGCGCCCATGCCGGCGCCGCCCCCGAACTTCTGCTGGAGTTCGGCGATTTGTTCCGGCGTCGGTTGCGGCATGCCGCCGCCGAGGCCGAACATCTGGGCCATCTGCGCCATGGGGCCGCGCTTGGCGCCGCCGAGCGATTTCATCATATCGGCCATGGTCCGGTGCTGCTTGAGCAGCTTGTTGACGTCCTCGACCTTCATGCCCGAACCGGCGGCGATGCGCTTCTTGCGCGAGGCTTTCAGAATGTCGGGATTGCGCCGCTCCGCCGGAGTCATGGACAGGATGATGGCGCGCTGGCGGGCGATCGTCTTGTTGTCGATTTTGGCCGCAGCGAGCGCGTCCTTCATTTTCCCCATGCCGGGCAGCAGGCCCATGATCCCGCCCAGCCCCCCGAGCTTGTCGACCTGCGCGAGCTGCTCGGCCATGTCGTCGAGGTCGAACCGGCCCTTGCGCATCTTGTCGGCGATGCGCTGCGCCTTTTCGGCGTCGATCGTCTCCGCCGCCTTCTCGACGAGGGCGACGATGTCGCCCATGCCGAGGATGCGGTTGGCGATCCGCTGGGGATGGAAATCGTCCAGCGCGTCCATCTTTTCGCCGGTGCCGATCAGCTTGATCGGCTTGCCGGTGACCGCGCGCATCGAAAGCGCGGCGCCGCCGCGCCCATCGCCGTCGGCGCGGGTGAGCACGATGCCGGTGATGCCGACGCGCTCGTCGAAGTTCTTGGCGAGATTGACCGCGTCCTGGCCGGTCAGCGAATCCGCGACCAGCAGGATTTCATGCGGATTGGAGGCGGCCTTGATCTCCGCCATTTCCGCCATCAGCGGCTCGTCGATATGAGTGCGCCCGGCAGTGTCGAGCAGCACCACGTCGAAGCCCTGAAGGCGCGCGGCCTCCTCGGCGCGCCGCGCGATCTGCACCGGCGTCTGGCCGGCGACAATGGGCAAAGTGGCGACGTCGACCTGCTTGCCGAGAATGGCGAGCTGTTCCTGCGCGGCCGGGCGCTTGACGTCGAGCGAGGCCATCAGCACCCGCTTCTTGAAGCGCTCGGTCAGGCGCTTCGCAATCTTGGCGGTGGTGGTGGTCTTGCCGGCGCCCTGGAGGCCGACCATCATGATCGCCACCGGCGGCGCGGCGTTGAGGTCGATCGGCTCGGCGTCCGACCCCAAGGTCTCGATCAGGACGTCATTGACGATCTTGACGACCATCTGGCCCGGGGTGACCGATTTAAGCACTTCGGCGCCGATTGCGCGGGCGCGGGCCTTGTCCACGAACGAGCGCACGACGTCGAGGGCGACGTCGGCTTCGAGCAGCGCCCGGCGCACTTCGCGCATGGCGGCGGCGACGTCCTCCTCGGAGAGGGCGCCGCGCCGCGTCAGACTGTCGAATATGCCGGAGAGCTTTTCGGAAAGGCCCTCGAACATGCAAAATTCCTTTTCTTCGTGCGGACTGCGCCCGCATCGCCTCCCGCAAGGCGAGCCTGCAAAGCAAAACGCGCCCGGGGGCGCATCGCGCTGCCGGGCGGTGGCCTCCCGCGTCAGGCGCGGGTCGGCTAGGCTGGTCTCGTCTCACTCAAGAGTGGTCGCGCTTTTACCCTCGACGCGTCGCCGAGTCAAACAATTGCGGGCTCAGCGCCCGATGGCGCGGCGAAACGCGACGCTTTCACACCGGGTTATGCTAGCATTCAGTCGAAAAACAGGCGGCCAATCCAATACAATCCCGCTTGCGAACGAGCCGCAGGATAGTTCATAAATGAACTAATAAGATTGAAGAGCGGGCGGAGGAAACGGATGGAGATTTCGAAGGAGCTTTTGGCGCAAAGGCCGTGGCTCGCCCATTATCCCGCGGGCGTGCCGGCCGAAATCGCCCCCGAGCACGAGCTGACGCTGGTCGGATTGTGGCGGCGCAGCCGGGCGCAACATGGCGCACGGCCTGCGCTCGAAAGCTTTGGCGTCCGCCTGACCTATGAGCAGCTCGGCGCCGCGGCCGATCATGTGACGGCCTGGCTGCAGCAGGCGGGGTTGGTCAAGGGCGACCGCGTGGCGATCATGTCGCCCAATGTCATGGCCTATCCCGCAATCCTGGTCGGCATTCTTCAGGCGGGCGGCGTGGTGGTCAACGTCAACCCGCTCTATACCGCGCGCGAACTCGAGTTCCAGATCGTGGACGCCAAGCCGCGCTTCCTGTTCGTCCTGGAAAATTTCGCCGCCACCGTCGCGTCGGTCGCCGACCGGCTCGATCTGGAGCAAGTCGTCCTCGTCGCGCCCGGCGATCTGCTCGGCGCGAAGGGCGCCCTTATCAATTTCGTGTCGCGGCGGGTGAAAAAGTCCGTCCCGAAATTCGACCTGCCGAACGCAATCTCCTTCGCCGCCGCGCTGCGCGCGGCGCGCGGCGTGAAGGCGGTCGTGGTTCCCGTCGAGCCGGACGATCTGGCCATCCTGCAAT
>JAJXYV010000210.1 GCA_021780435.1 Pseudomonadota bacterium | reverse complement strand
TACTTTGCTCATGGTCTGCGGCCTGACTCACAAGCAGTCCTACAAGGACATTTTCGCGGTCACCGTGATCAAGACCACGGCTGTTTTCGTCGTGATCGCGACCTATTACCTGACCGGCTGGGTCTAGAACCCGGAAATCGTCGCCGCCGCGAAATGATCCGGCGCCGCGCTACCGCGCGCCGCCAGCCGCTCGCGCGTCAGGCCGGCGATGGCTTCTGGTTGCGGGTCCAGGCCTCGTGGTCGATCTCGGTTTGCTTCTCATAGGCGAGGGCGAAATCGGCCAGGGCTTCGTCGAAGGCCTCGCTGTCGCCCATATAGCCGGAGATCAACGCCGGGTCTCCGGAACGGGCGTGGGCGCGCGCCAGCGTGCGGCCGCAGAGGCGGGCGTAATCGGCCAGCCCCTCGGCTTCCGCGATTTCGCTCATGGCGCCGAGGTGGCGGTTCTTGAGGATGCGGACATAATATTGCCGGCCCGCGGCGTCGTGTTCGGTCCAGCCGAGGAAGATGTCGCTCGCAGCCTGCATCATCCGCTGGCCTTCGACCACTCGCTCGCCCTGATGGCCATTGAAGACCAGGCGCTCGTCGAGCGCTTCCAGCACCGAATGGGTCGCTTCCTTCATCTGGAGGAAGAGCGGCTCCTCATCGCCACTCATAAACAAGCCAACATAGCAATAGGTGCCGACCGAGCCGACGCCGACCGCCTTGAAGACGAAATCGCGCAGCACATGGCGGTCGAGCAGCGTCCGAACCGCCGGCGCCAGCCGATCGCGATATTTCGCCAGATCCTTTTTCGGGTCGAAGCCCTTGGCGGCGTCCGAATCCGCAGCAAAATGGAAGATGCGCGGGGCCTTGTCGTGGATCACCGGCGCGCCGGATTCGGCAAGCGTGGGGAAATTGTCATCGCGGTCGAGGCCTTCGCCGCGCGCCCGCGCCATGAGCACGGCGATCTTGCGCCGCAGGGCGACATTACGGAATTTCTTCGTCTCCCGTTCAAGATCGATGCGGCTATGCCAGATTTCCATCGGCGAGAGGTAGGACAGCGACTCCATGCGCTTGCGATAGGCGCGCACGGCGGCCCCGGCGAGCTTGTGGCGCTCGTCCTTCGCCAGACCCGCGTCGGCGGCGGCGACTGCGACGCTCGCGGCGAGACGCTTCAGATCGACCGTGAAGTCGACGCCGGGGAGGGTTTCGTCGAAGTCGTTGATGTCGAACAGGATATTGTCTTCCGGCGTGGCGAAGGCGCCAAAGTTCATCAAATGGCAGTCGCCGCAGGCCTGGACTTTTGCTCCGACCATCGGCTGCCATTGCAGGTCATGCGCCATGACCGCCGCGGCGCCGCGCAGGAAGGCGAAGGGGTTCTGCGCCATGAGCTGGGCGCGAACCGGCACGAGCGCGGGCAGCCGCGCCGCGTTCTGTCGCAACAGGATGGCGTTGGCGTCCCGGTCCATAGGGCCGACGAGCTTGCCATGGGCGCCGCGCGGCGTGATCTTGCGCAGGCTCTTTCCTTTGGCCAGCCGATCCGCGCGCGTGGGGAGAGACGAGGACATGGGGCGCTCCTGCGACGTTCCGCTTGTAGAAGGCGAAATTTGCGCGAGCATAATCGTCGCGTGCGGCGATGCAAGGCGGGGCTCAGGAAAACAGGGCCGGAAGCGACGCCAGCGCGAAATTTTTTTGCAGGAAATCGCGTAGAGCGACCGCTGTCGCGACAGCGCCCGGCCCGTCGCCATGCACGCAGACGCTGTGGATGGGCGTGGGCAGGACCTTGCCGCGGCGCGTGACGAGCCCTTTCGCTTCGAGCATCGCGGCGACATGGGCGCGGCAGGCCGCGCTGTCGTGAAGCATGGAGCCCGGCTCGGCGCGCGGCGTCAGCGCGCCGTCATCTTCATAGGTCCGGTCGGCGAAGATCTCGAATGCGACCTTCAACCCCTCCATCGCGCCTGCCTCGGCGAGACGGGAATGGGCCGGCGCGAGCAGGATGAGCTTTGCGTCATAGGCTTTGATGGCGCGGGCGATCGCGCGGGCGATCGCGCGGTCGGCGCAGGAATCATTGCTGAGCGCGCCATGCGGCTTGACGTGGCTGACCCGCGCGCCTTCCGCTCGGGCAAAGCCGTCGAGCGCGCCGATCTGATAGAGGACGAAAGCCTCGATCTCCTCCGGCGCGCAGCGCATGGACCGGCGCCCGAAGCCTTGCAGATCCGGGTAGGACGGATGGGCGCCGATGCTGACGCCGGCGCCGAGCGCGGCGCGGACCGTGCGGCGCATGGTTGTTGGATCGCCGGCGTGGAAGCCGCAAGCGAGGCTCGCCGATTGCACCACGCGCAAAAGAGCGTCGTCGTCGCCCATGCGCCAGGCGCCAAAGCTTTCGCCGAGATCGGCGTTGAGGTTGAGGGGGGTCGGTTCGGTCATGACGGCGCGCCTGAGGATCTCACTCGCCCGAAGTCGCGCCGCTGATGAGATTTTCGGTCCATAATCTCTTGTCGTCCCAACCGCCGATCGGCGCGAGGCGGGCGCGCCATCGCGCGAAAGCCTCGCGGGCTTCGCGCCGCGCCGCCGTCGCTTCGTCATGCCCGACCGGCGCGAAGGTCAACACGTCGCCCGGCGCGACGTGGGCGAGCCGAGGCAGATCGGCCAAGATCACGCAGCCGATCTTGGCATAGCCGCCGGAGGTCTGACAATCGGCGCGCAACACGATCGGCTGGCCGTCGCCGGGGACCTGGATCGCGCCGGGCGTCGCGCCGTCGGTCAGGATATTGGCTCCGCTCGGTCCATGCCTCAGGCGCGGGCCGGAAAGGCGCAGGCCCATGCGGTCGCTGTCGGCGCAGGCGCGCCATGCGCTGGCTGTGAACAGGTCCAGCGCCTCGGGGAGAAAATGATCGGCCTGCGGGCCCGGAATGAATCGGATCGGGCCGCGACCGCGCGAAAACGGAGGGCCCGCCAGGTCATCGCCCGCCGCCGCGCCGCAGGCGAGCGCATCGTCGGCGCGCAAGGCGCGGCCTTCCAGCCCCCCAAATCCCGCGCGCAGAAAAGTCGAACGCGCGCCGAGAACCGGGGGCAGGTCGAGGCCGCCGGAAAAGCCGAGGTAGGCCGGGCCTTGGCCAAGCCGCAGGGTCAGCGTGTCGCCTTCGCTCAGTGCGACCCCCCTCCACGAAATAATCTCCTCGCGGCCGCCCCCGGCGCGCCGCACGACGCCGGAAAGATCGCCGGCGAGCCCAAGGCGCGCCGCGCCCGCGTCGGCGCGAAGTTCCGGTGCGGCGAGCAGGATTTCCAATCCGGCGGCGCCGTCCGCCGCGCCAGCGAGAACATTGGCTGCGGCCAGCATTTCCGCGTCAAGCGCGCCGGAAACCGGAACGCCGAGGGCGCGGAAGCCCTTGCGGCCCAAATCCTGGACCGTCACGCCCACGCCGGGCCGAAGAAGGGCGAGGCGCGCCGTCATCGGGGCGCCCGCAATTCGGCGGGGTCGAAGCCACCAGCGCGCCAGCGCGCGGCGAGGGCGTCATATTCGTTGCGCGCGATGGAGCGCCAGCGCACGCGGTCCCCCGGCGCGAGCAGGGCGGGGCGTCTTTCGTTGCTCACGTCGAACAAAGGCGCGGGCGTTCGCCCGATCAGGCGCCAGCCGCCCGGGCTGCCATAGGGATAGGCGGCGCACATCCCGTCGGCGATGGCGACCGAGCCGGCGGGGACGCGCGTGCGCGGCGTCGCCAACCGCGGCGCGGACAGCGAGTCCGGCAAGGCGCCGAGATAGGCGAAACCAGGCTGAAAGCCCAGCATGTATACTTCCAGGGTCAACCGGCCGAGGCGTTCGAGATAAGCCGCGGGCGTCAGGCCGTTGAGCCGGGCGACCTCGGCGAGGTCGGGCGCGAAAGCGCCCTCGGCGCAAAACGGAATTTCGAACAATGCGCCGGGAAGGGCAAGTGACGCCGGCGCCCGGGCCAGCGCCAGCAGGCGCGGCGCGAGAGCGTCGAACGAAATCCGGTCGGGATCGAACCAGACGGCCACGGAGGCGAAGGCGGGCGCCCATTCCTCGACGCCTTCGATCGGCGCGGCGGCGAGCGCGGCGCAGAAGGCCTGGACTTTTTGCCGGACCTCCGGCGCGATGCGGGCGCCGAACGCGACGCTCGCGGCGGCGTCGCCGAGCGCAAGAACGCGCGGCGTGGGCGGCTCGGCGGGATCGGCGTAAAGATAAGACAAAATTCTTACATCCTTCCCCTTCTTTTTTGCCGCAACTTGTGGCGCACTGGCAAATGGACGCGCCGAAGCTAGAAGCCGGAGGCTCAACTCGGCAGGAGCACGATCTGGAAAATTCTAAACCCGGTTGTCGGTGAAGATCATGCTCGAACGGGAAACCGCGTCTGTCCTCGAAGGGAGGAAGCGATGAAAAAGGTTGCGATAGCGTTTGCGGCTCTGGCGCTGGGCGGGCTATCCGCCCATGCGGCGGAAAAGGTGAAGGTGATGGAAACGGTGAAGCTCGCGGCGCCGCCGGCCCAGGTATGGGACAAGATCGGCCATTTCGGCGAGCTGACCTGGCATCCCGCGGTCAAGACCAGCGAGGCCTCGGACGGCGACAAGCTGGATTCCCAGCGCCGGCTCGATCTCGGCGGCCCGATCCTGTGGGAGGCTCTGACGGCTTATAACGCCGGCAAGCACAGCTATACGTACAAGATCCTCGACAACGGAACGAACCAGAAGGTTCTGCCTGTCTCGCATTACGTCTCGACCATCATGGTCAAGCCGGACGGGCAGGGCAGCGAGGTCGTCTGGTCCTCGACCTTCGCGCCGGCGCCGGGCGCGACCGCGGATGCGGCGAAAAAGGCGATCACCGGAGTCTATCGCGGCGGCCTCGACGCCCTCGCCAAGGACTTCGCCAAGAACTGAGCGGGAATTGAAATCACCTTTCGCGAAATCGGCGACGCGTTCCTCGGGCGTTCAGGCGTTTCCTTCGCCCGGCTCCTGGGGAGCGACGGCCCGGCAGGCTCTGCTCTATGCCCTGCCGCTCGGCTTTGTCGCCCTGCTGGCCGCGCAATGGCTCGACGCCGATTATCTCGCGCTGCGCGAGAGTGCGCGCCATGACGCGCAATATGTCGCGGGAATCCTCGGCGCCGCCGCCTCGAAGGAGGTCGCCGATCTGGCGACCTACGCCCGGATCAATATCGGGCGCGCGGCGGAGGAGGGGCTTGATCCGCCGACCGCGCTGTGGCGGGTCATCTCCGGCTACGACCAGCAATTGCTGGTGCTGATGCGCAAGGGCGACCAGACCATCTTTCCGCCGGAAGATCCGCTCGCCATGCCGAAAATGTGGGAAGAGCGGCTGCGCACCCTGGTCGGCGTCGCGAGCCTCTTGCGCGAAGGCGATTTCGTCGACGGCTGGTTCCCCGACGCCTCCGGAGAATATTATTTCGAATGCCGCCGCAGCGGCGAAGCCGACGCCCGCGAGGAAAACTGCCTCGCGCTCAACAGCCGCTTCATTTTCCCCGATCTCGTGGCGGCGCTGGAAACGCGCAGCAAGGCCTATCCCGGCTGGGCGTTCCGTTTGCGAGACCCCTTCGATCGGGTGATCTGGAAAACAGGCGAAGCGCCCGAAGGCTTTGAATCTTTCCTTCAGTCGGGCGCCCTGAACGGCTGGGCGGTTGATGTCGCGGGCGCGCCCTCGCCGCGTCACAGCGCGCTTGGCCGGTTCGCGCTCGCCGCGCCGTTGGCGCTGGTCTGGCTGCTGCTCGTCTATCAGGCGCGCAAGGCGGAAAAGGAGCGGCTTGCGGAGGGCGCGGCGCGGGCGGCCCTGGCCACGCGGCTCTCGCACGATCTGCGCACGCCGCTCGCCAATCTGAAGCTCTACGCCGAACTGATCGCCCGCAAGGCTGGCGGCGCTCCTGGCCTCGATCGCTATTGCTCCGTGCTCACGGAAGAGATCGACCGGCTCGACGCGCTCGCCGGGGAAACCATTTTCGGGGACGCCGGCGCACATGCGGCGCCCAGAATGTCGGCGGCTGATCCCTGTGATCTGGCGCGCCGGATCGTGGCCCGCTACGAGCGGCTGCTGTCGGCCTCATCATGCGCCTGCGAAGCGCGCTGCGGCGTGAGCGGACTGCTGCGCTTCGACTCCAGCGCCTTTGAGCGCATCCTCATCAATCTTCTCGACAACGCCCGCAAATACGCCCCGGGAAGAATTGACGTCGCCGTCGACTGGCGCGACGGTCTGCTCGCGCTCGAAGTGCGGGATTACGGCGCCGCCGCGACCCAAAGCGACGAGATCAAGCCCTCCCACGGCCTTGGCCTCTCCATCGTTCAGGAACTGGCGCGCGCCAATGGCGGCGGCTTTTCGCTGAGCGGCGCCGATCCAGGCCTGCGAGCGCGTGCGACGATTCGGGCTTTTCCCGACGGAGACGCCGGATGAAAATACTCATCGCGGAAGACGACCCCAATCTGCGCGCGGGGCTGGTCGATCTCCTGACGCTCGAGGGGATCGACTGCATCGTCGCGGAGGATGGCGAAGCCGCCTGGCGGGCCTTCGTCGAACAGACGCCGGATCTGTGCCTGTTCGATGTGATGATGCCGCAACTCGACGGCCTCGACCTGTGCCGGCGCATTCGCGCGCGCGATCTCCACACCCCGATCCTGCTGCTCTCGGCGCGCGGCGCCGAGATCGACCGGGTGATCGGGTTGGAGATCGGCGCCGACGATTATATCGCCAAGCCCTTCTCCGCCCGCGAATTGGTGGCGCGGATCAAGGCCGGCCTGCGCCGCGTCAAGGTCGCCGCGCCAGCGGCGGAAAATGCGGCCGCGAAGGAAGCGGGCAGGATGAACATGGGCGATCTGGAGATCGATCCCGAAGCCTTGCGCGCCCGGCGGGGCGGGCAAACCATCGATCTCGCCCCGCGCGAGCTGGCCATTCTGAAGCTGTTGCTGGCCCGGGAAGGCAAGGCGGTGTCGCGCGACGATCTGTTCGATATCGCCTGGGGCCGCGATTACATGCCCAACAGCCGCGCCCTGGATCAATATGTCTCCAGCCTGCGGCGCAAGATCGAGATCGATCCGGCGCGGCCGCGCATCATCAAGACGGTGCATGGCGTCGGTTATCGCTACGACCATGAGACCTGACAATAATCTTACAAATTTCTCGCCGGGTCCTGACGCTTCCGCCTTTGGTCGCGGCTATCAATAAATCATGCGTCGCTGACGCAAAGCACAAGAAGCGACATTTTTCACGGGAGAAAGCTATGGCCTGGACCACTCCGGAAGTCTGCGAAGTCTGCTGCGGCATGGAAGTCACGTCCTATATGTCCGCTGAAATCTGAGGAATTTTCCGGCGCGACGCTTCCTCCCGTCGCGCCGGGTCTTCCCTCTATCAAGATGCGCCGGTCGCCTCCGTCTTTGCGGAGCGGCCTATTCTGGTTTCATTGCCTGTCTAACGCCCGGTTCTGGAGGGAAGAATGAGATTTTTTGTTTCGGTCCTCGCAGCTCTTGTTGCGGGCGCTCCCGCCCTCGCCGCGCCGGCCTCGGGCGCTGACGCTTCCGCGGGCGAACTCAATCCGCAGGAATTGTCGATTCAATATTGGGCGCAGAAATCGGGCGAGGAGCGCTTCGATCCGCACATGTGCGTTTATGGCGTCTTTCTCGACAAGACCGGCCAGCACGAAGAGGCGCGCCGCATTTTCGAACGCTGCGCCAGCCACGGCAATCTCAACGCGATGCCCTGGATGTCTTATCTGGAGGAAAACGGCTACGACCGGCCTTCGGATCCCGCCAAGGCGGCGGAATGGGACAAGAAATTATCCGACGCCGGCTCGTCACTTGGCGCCTTTAATTACGGACTCGATCTGCTGCGCGGCCATGGCGTGACCCAGGACCGAACGGCGGGCAAGGCGCTGATCGACAAAGCCGCAGCCGACGGCGACACCACCGCGCGCGACCTGATCGCCCATGATTACGACCCTGACTCGGTGACCCCGACGGCTGATCTCGCCCATTACCACCAGCCGCAGTTCTGATCGTTTCATTGCGCCGGCGGCTTTTCGTCCAAAGGGGAGAAGGGCGCGCCCGCTCATGCGCCGTAGGTGTCCCGCAAGACGTTTTTCTGGACCTTGCCCATCGTGTTGCGAGGCAGTTCCTCGACGAAGAAAATCTTCTTCGGCAATTTGAACCTGGCGAGCCTTGGAGCGAGGGCGTCGTGAATCGCCGTGTCGTCGATTTGAACGCCTTTCTCGCGCACCACCACCGCCGCGACCGCCTCGCCGAAATCGGGATCGGGCAGGCCGATCACCGCGCTTTCGACGACGCCGGGAAGTGAGTCGATCTCCGTCTCGACTTCCTTCGGATAAATGTTCAGTCCGCCGCTGATGATCAGATCCTTGCCGCGCCCGACGATCCGCACATAGCCCCGGTTGTCGATCAGGCCGAGATCGCCGGTGACGAAGAATCCATCCGCGCGGAATTCGCTCGCGGTCTTTTCGGGCATCAGCCAGTAGCCCTTGAAGACATTCGGCCCCTTCACTTCGATTATGCCGATCTCGCCGTTCGGCAAGGGCGCTCCGGTCTCGGGATCCGCCACGCGCAGCGCCACGCCGGGAAGGGGAAAGCCGACCGTGCCGGCGATCCGATCGCCGTCATAGGGATTGGACGTGTTCATGTTGGTTTCGGTCATGCCGTAGCGTTCGAGAATGGCGTGGCCGGTGCGTTCGGAAAAGGCGCGATGGGTTTCCGCCAGCAAGGGCGCCGATCCCGAAATGAACAGCCGCATCTGGGCGCAGGCCTCGCGCGTGAGGCCCTCCTCGTCGAGCAGGCGGGTGTAGAAAGTCGGCACTCCCATCAGCGCCGTGCCGCGCAGACGGCCCGGCCGTTCGCTCATGGCGTCGAGGATCTGCGGCGCTGAAAATTTCGGCAGGAAGATCATCGAGCCGCCGCAGAACAGGATCGTGTTCGTCGCCACGAACAGCCCATGGGTGTGATAGACGGGGAGGGCGTGGATCAGCACGTCGGACGGCGTGAAGCGCCAATAGTCCACAAGGGTCAGGGTATTGGACGCGAGATTGTCATGCGACAGCATGGCGCCCTTGGAGCGGCCCGTCGTCCCCGACGTATAGAGAATGGCGGCGAGATCGTCGGCGCCGCGCGCGGTGTTGGCGAACTGACCCGGGCTCGCAGCGGCGCGGTCGTAAAGTTCGCCCTCTTGCCCCTGCCCGTGGGTCACGATGCGGACGTCGGCTTTTTCGGCGACGGCGCGCAGTGAATCCGCGCGGTCGTTATCGCAGACAATGATCTTCGGCTGGGCGTCGGACAAGAAATAACCGACCTCGCGCGGCGTGTAGCCGGTGTTGAGCGGCAGGAAGATCGCCCCGGCGCGGACGCAGGCAAGATAGATGAAGAGAAAGGCTGGGGACTTCTCCATCTGCATCGCCACGCGGTCGCCGGGCTCCACGCCAAGCCCGACGAGCGCGTTGGCGTAGCGCGCGCTGGCCGAAAGCATCTGGCGCCAGGAAATGGAATGGCCGTCGAGGGTCTGGAGGAAGATCTTTTCGGGATCGGGAGCCCGCGCAGAAATCAGATCGAACAGATGATTGGACACGGGCGTCTCCCGGAAGGGTCAGGCGCGCAACTGCGGCGCGGCGGCTTCGAGCAGCATCTTCAGTCCGGTGAGAACGGCGCTGCGGCGGATATCCTCGCGCGCGAGGCTCTTGCCGTGCTGCCCGACGAAATGTTTTTCGACGAGCAGGGTCGGGCGCTCGGTGCGGGCGAGGGCGAAATGGACGAGCCCGACCGGCTTTTCCGCCGTGCCGCCGTCCGGCCCCGCGATCCCGGTGACGGACAGGGCGACCTGGGCGCGGGAATGTTCGAGGGCGCCGAGCGCCATGGCTTCGGCGACCTGGGGCGAAACCGCGCCATGGGCCGCGAGCAGTTCGCCCGGCACGCCAAGCAGATCCTGCTTGGCTTCGTTGCTATAGGTGACGAAGCCGCGCTCGAAGACGGCGGAGGAGCCGGGAATTTCGGTCAGCGTGGCGGCGACGAGGCCGCCGGTGCACGATTCGGCGACCGCGATCTTCAGCTTGCGCGCGTTGCAGGCGTCGAGAACCCGCCGCGCCATCACGATGTTTTCGTCGCGCATATGACCTCCTGAAAGTTCAGGGCAGCCGCACCGTCGCCATGGCCAGCGCCGCAATCCCCTCCTGGCGGCCGGTGAAGCCGAGGCGTTCCGAGGTCGTCGCCTTCACCGCGACGCGGTCGAGCGGCAAGGACATGATCTCCGCAATCTTCGCGCGGATCGCCTCGCGATGCGGCCCGACTTTGGGGCGTTCGCAGATCAGGGTGGCGTCGACATGGGCGACGCGGCCGCCGCGCGCCGCGACCAGATCGACGGCGTGGCGCAGGAAGCGGTCGGACGAGGCGCCGCGCCATTGCGGATCGCTCGGCGGGAAATGGGCGCCGATGTCGCCGTCGGCGATGGCGCCGAGAACGGCGTCGGTGATCGCGTGCAGCAGCACGTCGGCGTCGGAATGGCCGACAAGTCCGCGATCATGCGCCACCTTGACCCCGCCGAGCCAGACATGGTCGCCCTCGCCGAAGGCGTGGACGTCGAAACCCTGGCCGGTGCGGACATCGGGCAGATCGTTCAGCAATTTGGCCTCCGCGCGCAAAAAATCCTCCGGCGTGGTCAGTTTGATATTTCCGGATTCGCCCGGAAAGACGAAAACGCAATGGCCCGCCCATTCGGCGACGGCGGCGTCGTCGGTCAGTTCTCGGCAGCCGTCGGCGCGCACGGCGCGATGCGCAGCCAGAATCAGGCCGAAGCCGAAGGCTTGCGGCGTCTGGACCGCGCGCAGGGTGGCGCGGTCGGGCGTTTCCACAACGCGTGAATCCTCGGCGACTTCCTTGATCGTGTCGGTCACGGCGACGCCGGGAACCGCGGCGCCTTTCTCGCGCGCAGCCTCCAGCGCGCGCAGGATCAGTTCCCGCCCAACGAAGGGCCGCGCGGCGTCATGGATCAGCACGGCGGCGTTCGCGCCGACGCCGGCTTCCGCGAGAGCCTCAAGCCCGTTGCAGACGCTGTCCTGCCGCGTGGCCCCGCCGATGGCCGGCGAAAAAAGCCGCGCCCGCAGGGCCTCGGGCAGCGGCGCGATCGCCGCTTCGTAAAGATCGAGGTCGTCGGCATGGATGACGACCATGGCCTGGGCGCCCGGCGCTCCATCGAGCAGGGCCTCGATCGTCCGGGTGAGGACCTGCCGGCCGGCAAGCGCACGATATTGTTTCGGGCCGCCGGCCCCCGCGCGCGCGCCGCGCCCCGCCGCGACGACCAGGAAGAAAGCGTCGCCCGCGTCCATGTTCGTGCCGACCTCAGCCATTTTCGCTTGTCCCTGCTTGCCCGCGGACATGTCGCGCGAATCGCGGCAGAGGTCAAACTTTCCTCTTATTCGCGTTGCAGCAGCGGAAAACTTGTCTAAAATACAAGCATGAACAACTTTGCTCAACAAACAGGCAGTCGGCCCGGCGCCGGTTCCTTGTGCGGCGACGCCTTGCGGATAGGGAGCCTGGCGATCGACGCGCCGGCCTTTCTCGCGCCGATGGCCGGGGTGACCGATCTCGCCATGCGGCGCCTCGCCCGCCGCTTCGGCGCCGGCCTCGCCTTTTCCGAAATGGTCGCGAGCAGCGATTTCGCGAAAGGCGGGCGCGAGAGTCTGGTTCGGGCGATGGGCGAGGGCGTCTCGCCCCATGCGGTGCAGATCGCCGGCCGCGATCCCGAAAGCCTGGCCGAGACCGCGCGCCTGGTCGAGGACGCCGGGGCCGATCTCATCGACATCAACATGGGCTGCCCGGCGAAGAGGGTCGTCGGCGGCGCCGCCGGTTCGGCCCTGATGCGCGATCCCGATCTGGCGTCGCGCCTGATCGCGGCGGTGACTGGGGCGGTCAAGGTTCCGGTGAGCGTCAAGATGCGTCTGGGTTGGGACGACGCCTCGCGCAACGCGCCGGACATCGCGCGCCGCGCCGAGGCCGAGGGCGTCGCGATGGTGACCGTGCATGGCCGCACCCGGAGCCAATTCTATCAGGGATCGGCGGATTGGCGCGCGATCCGGGAGGTCTGCGAGGCGGTGACGATCCCGGTGGTCGCCAATGGCGACTGCCGCTCGCCGCAGGACGCGCGCGACATGCTGGCGCATTCGGGCGCGCGGGCGGTCATGGTCGGCCGCGCCGCGCTCGGGCGACCCTGGATCGTCGGGGATATTGCCTGTTTCCTGCGCGACGGTCGGGAACGGCCCAGCCCCTCGGGGCAGGCCCGGCGCGACGCGGCGCGCGAGCATCTCGCGACCCTGCTCGATCTTCTCGGGCCTGTTCAAGGGCTGCGCCATGCCCGGAAGCATCTTGCGGCCTATGCCGATGTGGCTGCGGAACAGGGCGGCGGGCTGGATCCCGCCTCGCGCCGCCGTCTGGTGGAAAGTGGAGACGCGGGGGAAGTTTTCGCCCTGCTTGGCCTCCTTTATGATCGCGAACCGGATGCGGAGGCGGCATGACAAGCAAACATGCTCATAAAATAGGCGCCGAAGGCGATCTGTTGACTGAAGAATTGGCAGGTTCGGGATTGGCCGACTGTCCATCGGCGCAGCTGATCAACGCCTTGCCGCATCCGCTGCTGTCGATTGCGGGCGACGGCTCGATCCGCGACGTCAATCCAGCGGCCGAGCTGTTTTTCGCCATGTCGCGCAACGGCTTGCGCAAGATCAAGTTCCAGGATCTGCTGCCCTTCGGCTCGCCGCTCGTCTCCTCGATCGAGATGGTGCGTCAACGCCGCGCGCCCATCAATGAGTACCGGGTCGATCTCGGCACGCCGAAGATCGGCGTCGAGCGCTATGTGGACATTCACATCGCGCCTTTGCCCAATCTCGCCGACGGCGTCGTGATCATGCTTCAGGAGCGCACGATCGCCGACAAGATGGACCGCCAGCTCACCCACCGCGGCGCGGCGCGCTCGCTTTCGGCCATGGGCGCCATGCTCGCGCACGAGATCAAGAATCCGCTCTCCGGCATCCGCGGCGCCGCGCAATTGCTCGACACGGCGGTGGGCGACGACGACCGCGCCCTGTGCCGCCTGATCTGCGACGAGACCGACCGGATCGTGGCGCTGGTCGAGCGGATGGAGGCCTTTTCCGACGGTCGCCCGGTCGAGCGCGGCGCGGTCAATATCCACGAGGTTCTTGAGCATGTCCGGCGTATCGCCCAAGCTGGATTCGCCCGGCGAATCCGCTTCGTCGAGAGTTACGACCCGTCGCTGCCGCCGGTCCTCGCCAATCGCGACCAGCTTGTCCAGGTGTTCCTGAATTTGGTCAAGAACGCCGCGGAAGCCATCGGCGACGACGCGGTGGACGGCGAAATCGAGCTTACGACGGCCTATCGGCCCGGCGTGAGCATTCGCGCGCCCGGCATGGCGACGCCGGTCAGCCTGCCGCTCGAATTCTGCGTGCGCGACAATGGCCCCGGCGTGCCGGAAGACCTGATGCCGCATCTCTTCGATCCCTTCGTCACCACCAAGGCTTCAGGTTCTGGCCTCGGACTTGCATTGGTGGCGAAGATCATCGGCGATCATGGCGGCGTCATCGAATGCGAATCCCTTCCGCGAAAAACGCTCTTCCGAATTCTGATGCCCGTCTATTCCCAGCGCGACGCCTGATCAGAGGGTCGCTGTCCGCGCCCCTTTGCGCCGCGCCGGCTCCCCGCTGCGGACGCAGGGATGGTCTTGTGCAAGGTCTTGGAGGTTATTGAATGCCGACCGGCAATATTCTCGTCGCGGACGACGATGCGGCCATCCGCACTGTCGTGGGTCAGGCTCTGACCCGCGCGGGATATGAAGTGCGCACCACCGGCGCCGCGTCCACGCTCTGGCGTTGGATTCAGGCCGGCGAGGGCGATCTGGTCATCACCGACGTGGTGATGCCGGACGAAAACGCCTTCGAGCTGCTGCCCCGCGTGAAAAAGGCGCGACCGGACCTGCCGGTCATCGTCATGAGCGCGCAGAATACTTTTATGACGGCGATCAAGGCCTCCGAGCGCGGCGCCTATGAATATCTGCCCAAGCCTTTCGACCTGAAGGAGCTGCTGGCGATCGTCGGCCGGGCGATGAGTGAGCCGAAGAATCGGCTGCGCACGCCGGAGCCGGAGGAAATGGAGGGGATGCCGCTCGTCGGTCGCTCGCCCGCCATGCAGGACATCTATCGCGCCCTGGCGCGCCTGATGCAGTCCGACCTCACTGTGATGATCACCGGCGAGTCCGGCACCGGCAAGGAGCTCGTCGCCCGCGCGCTGCACGATTACGGCAAGCGCAAGAAGGGGCCCTTCGTCGCCATCAATGTCGCCGCCATTCCGCGCGACCTGATCGAGAGCGAATTGTTCGGCCACGAGAAAGGGGCATTCACAGGCGCCAACCAACGTTCCGTCGGACGCTTCGAACAGGCCGAGGGCGGCACGCTCTTCCTCGACGAAATCGGCGACATGCCGATGGACGCGCAGACCCGCCTTTTGCGCGTGCTTCAGCAGGGCGAATATACGACTGTCGGCGGCCGCACGCCGATCAAGGCGAATGTCCGTATCGTCGCCGCGACCAACAAGGATCTGCGCGTCCTCATCCAGCAGGGCCTGTTCCGCGAAGACCTGTTCTTCCGTCTCAATGTGGTGCCTTTGCGCTTGCCGCCCCTGCGCGAGCGCATCGAGGATATCGGCGACCTCGCGCGACATTTCTTCGCGCAGGCCGCGAACGAAGGCTTGCCGCTGAAATCCCTGGAGCCGGCGGCGCTCGAGCGCATGAAGCGCTATCGTTGGCCCGGCAATATCCGCGAGCTGGAAAATCTCATCCGCCGCCTCGCCGCGCTTTATCCGCAGGAGCTGATTTCCGAGCAGATCATCGTCAGTGAACTCGGCCTCGACGCCTCCCGCGAGGGCGGCGCTTTCCTCTCGGGGCCCGCGCCGGCGTCGCCGACGGCCACGCCGGCCGCCCCGCGCGATCCCGACGAGTCGCTGGCGATGGCGGTCGAACGCCACCTCACCGAATTGTTCAAGGTCCATGGCGACAGACTGCCGCCGCCGGGGCTCTACCACCGCATCCTGCGGGAGATCGAATATCCGCTGATCTCGATCGCGCTCGCGGCGACGCGCGGCAACCAGATCAAGGCGGCGGAATTGCTCGGCCTCAACCGCAACACCCTGCGCAAGAAGGTCCGCGACCTCGACGTGCGGCTGATGCGCTCCTCACGCTGAGGGGCGCGTCCTTCAATTTCGCGAGCGCGTTCCTATATTGGTCCCAGATGGGAAGCCGGGCGCTTCCCATGGGGGAAAAAGGTCGATGCTTCGTCAACCCGCGGTGGCGGGAATGTTTTATCCGGCCGACGCCGTCCTTCTGCGGCAGACGGTCCAGCAGCTTATGAAATCGTCTTTGGCGCCGGACGCGCATGTGCGGCCCAAGGCGCTGATCGCGCCCCACGCCGGTTACGTCTATTCGGGCGCCGTCGCCGGACAGGCCTACGCCCGGCTCACTCCCTACGCCGAGGCCATTCGGCGCGTGGTCCTGCTTGGCCCCGCGCACCGGGTCCGTCTTCGCGGATTGGCTTTGCCCGAGGCGGACAGTTTCGCAACGCCCTTGGGCGTGGTTCCCGTCGACCAGGCTTCCGTCCGCCAGCTGGCGGGAATGAAGCAGGTGGTCGTGAGCGACGCCGCGCACGCGCTCGAGCATTCGCTGGAAGTCCAGCTTCCCTTCCTGCAGAGCGTTCTGGATCACTTCACTCTGGTTCCGCTCGCGGTGGGCGACGCTACGGGCGAAGAGGTGGCGGAGGTCCTCGAAACCCTGTGGGGCGGCCAGGAAACCTTGATCGTCATCAGCTCCGACCTTTCGCATTATCTTCCTTACGCCGAAGCCCAGAGAACCGATCACGACACGGTCGATCGGATTTTGCGCGGCCGCCTGCTCGACCGTTATGACCAGGCCTGCGGCGCCTTGCCGATCAATGGCCTGCTGCTGGCGGCGAGCCGGCGCGATCTCGTCCCGAAGGTGATCGCCCAGTGCAATTCGGGCGACACCGCGGGCGACCGGCAAAGAGTGGTCGGATATGCGTCCGTCGCATTTCTGGAAGGCCAAGGTTCGATTCAATGACTGACGGAGCCTTCCTGAACGATGATCGCGGCCCGGTGCTGCTGACGCTCGCCCGCGCGGCGATCGCCAGCACGTTGGGGCAGGAGCTCCAGGCCGACCAATCCGCTCCCTGGCTGCGCGCGCATGGCGCCTGTTTCGTCACCCTCACGCGTGATGGAAACTTGCGCGGCTGCATCGGCGGCCTCGAAGCCCGCCGCCCTTTGCTCGAGGAAGTCACGACCTTCGCGCGCGCCGCAGCCTTTGACGATCCGCGCTTTCCGCCGCTCAGCGCGAGCGAGCTGGCGAGCGTCCGCATCGAAGTTTCCCTGCTGACCGCGCTGGAGCCCGTGCCGGCGCGCTCCGAGGTGGAAGCGCACAGGCTTGTCAGGCCGCATGTCGATGGAATCGTGATGGAATGGCGGCAGCGTCGCGGGACCTTTCTTCCTCAGGTCTGGGAAAAGCTGCCGAGCCCGGAGGACTTTTTCGAGAACCTCAAGCTGAAGACCGGTTTGCCCCGTGATTTCTGGTCGGAGGAAATCCGTCTTTTCCGTTATCAGGTCGTCAAATGGAGCGAAGCCGAAATCACGGAAGCCGCTCCATGACAGCCGGACGCCATCCCACCCGATACTGGCGTGAGACCGAGGACGGGCGCATCCAGTGCGACGTCTGCCCGCGCGATTGCAAATTGCATGAGGGGCAGCGCGGCGCCTGTTTCGTCCGCATGCGCGAGGGCGATGAAATCGTCCTGACGACCTATGGGCGCTCGTCGGGATTCTGCATCGATCCCATCGAGAAGAAGCCGCTCAATCATTTCTATCCCGGGTCGAGCGTGCTGTCCTTCGGAACCGCCGGCTGCAATCTCGCCTGCCGGTTCTGCCAGAATTCCGATATCAGCAAGGCGCGGGACATGGACGCGCTCATGGATCAGGCCTCCCCCGAAGGGATTGCCGCGGCGGCGGCGCGCCATGGCTGCCGCAGCGTCGCCTTCACCTACAACGATCCGGCGATCTTCCTTGAATACGCCATGGATGTCGCCGACGCCTGCCACGCTCGCAACATCAAGACTGTCGCGGTTTCGGCCGGCTACATGAACGATCGGTCGCGGCGCGACTTCTATGCGAAGATCGACGCCGCCAATATCGACCTCAAGGGGTTTACCGACGATTTCTATTTCAAGCTCACGGCGGCGCATCTCCAGCCGGTGCTCGACACGCTGCTTTACCTGAAACACGAAACCGACGTCTGGCTCGAGATCACCACCCTGTTGATCCCCGGGAAGAACGATTCGGACGAGGAACTGACGGCGCTTTCGGAATGGGTGGCGCGGGAGTTGGGGCGCGACGTCCCCGTGCATTTCTCGGCCTTCCATCCCGCCCACAAGATGCTCGACACGCCGCCGACGCCGCCCGAGACGCTGCAGCGCGCCCGCAAGATCGCGATGAAGGCGGGCCTCGATTACGTTTATCTCGGCAATGTCCACGACCCCGCGGGCGACACGACCTTCTGCCCGCAGTGCCGCGCGCCTCTGATCGTGCGCGACTGGTATGAGATCAAGCGCCACGCCCTGGCGCAGGGTGGGTTCTGCGCCGGTTGCGGCGCGGCGGTCGCCGGACGCTTCGAAGACAAGGTCGGCAATTTCGGCCGCCGCAGGATCCCGGTGACGATCGAACAATGAGGCGGCGGCGGACGGAGCGTCTGATTTCGGAGGCTCGCTCGACGGTCGCCGTCCTTGCGTCATGGCCTGGCTTTGGATAGCAATGCCTCATGCAACGCGTCGCGCTCTATACGGGCTCTTTCGATCCCGTCACCAATGGCCATGTCGATGTGATCCGCGCGGCCTCGGGCCTGTGCGACCGGCTGGTCGTCGCCATCGGCGTCCATCCCGGCAAGGCGCCCTTGTTCACGGCGCAGGAGCGCGCCTCGATGATCCATCAGGTCTGCGCGGCGGAGGCGGCGGCGCGAAATTGCGAACTGGCGGTCGTCACCTTTTCCGGCCTGGCGGTGGAGGCAGCGCGCGAGCACGGCGCCGGGATCATCATTCGCGGCCTGC
>JAJXYV010000170.1 GCA_021780435.1 Pseudomonadota bacterium | reverse complement strand
CAGACGGCTTTCTTCGAGAAGTTGGAGAGCCTTGGCCGGCGCATCCGGATTTTCGTCAAATCCCTCTCGGGCGCAGAAAATGCTCTGACCGTTCCTGATGGTCGCCGGCGCGCCCGGGCTCATATACCAGGAGACGAATTCCTTGAGCGACAGGCGTTTCGCCATTTGCCCGCCCGGCTCCCGGTTATCGGCGTCCCGCCTTTCGAACTCATAGACGGACCGCACGCGTGCGATGGGATGGCGGAGGAAATGAACGGTTTGGAATTTGAAGCCAGGCCGGTCCTCGACCCGAAAAGCTATGCGATGTGAGCTGAACGCGACGATTTTCGGATTCTGGCGGAGATAGGATTCGAGATAATCCATCCCGCCGCAATCCAGATCGCTGTCTGCGCGGTGATCGACGAAACCTTCGCGGAAACTCCGCTCGAGCGACCAATCGAAAGTAGAGCCGGCATTCTTGAATATATGGGCGTGAACAAGAACATTCCGAACGGCGCCATCCTCGTTCGCCTCGTGCTGCGCAGCATCGCTCATGGTCTATCCGACTTTGATTCCAAGGCTTTTATCGTTGCGCAAGAATGCGCGGAGCGCAATTCCTCGCGGCGCATTGGCCTTGGAGCGCACGGAAATTCGGCCTCACTGCGCCGCGCGGGCGATGATCACGATGGGCGCGGCGACGGCGGCGACGGGCAGCGACAGCACGGTCTTGACCACGTCGGGCGCCGCGTCGACCGGAGCATTCGCCACCTTTTCGACCGGGCTCGTCTCGCCAGTGTGGACACCACTCTCCAGCACCTGTTTCAGTTGCGGCGCGATCGCGGCCAGCTCGGCAAACTTGTCGTGGTTGAGCGGGTTTTCGCCCTTCACGTCGCTCAGGTCGACGACGATGGCGTTATATTGAGTGAGGTCGGCCGCGTTCTTGTAATCGCCAAGCCGCGACTTGTCGCCGGCGATGAAGCGCGACAGGGCGAGCGCGCGGTCGTCGCGCGAGAGCACGATCAGGAACGGCTTTTTCGGCACGCCGATCCGCGCCATCTGCGAGCGGAAAACGTCGACGTCGATGTCAGGCGAAGCAAGAATGATGGCGCCCATCTTGTCGCCGTAACCACGGAACTCGCCGGCCATCTTGATGTTGCGAAAGGCCTCGACGGTCACCCAATTGCCCATGGAATGCGCGAGCACATTGATCTTCTCGGCGTTGCTGTGGGCCAGGAGCACCAAGACATGTTCCAGGGAGTCGCGCGCGATGGTGGCGCTGTTCTGGTCGTAGACATAGCCGGACAGTTCGCCGCGCGAGGCCCAGCTGAAATAGACCGGCACGCCTTGGGCCTTGGAATCATGCGCGACCTGGGCCAGACGGTACAAGCCCTCCGGGAACAACGTGTTGTAGCCGTGGATGAAGAGGAGGACGTCGCGGTGGCCCGGCGGGCGCTGCGCGAGCTGCTGGTTGAGCGCCTGGACGAATTGCTTCTCGCCGTCGAGATAAGTCGATTCGCGGGTCACGAATTCGGTCGCCGGATTGCCGGGCGGCTGTTGTGGCCACTCGATATAGCCCGGCGCGTGCGCGGGCGGCACGCTGACGACGGCCTCCGCATATTGAATGCCCTGGCCGCGTTCGCCGCTGAACATCGAGGCCGGATCGCCGGATCGCTTGCGCGTCGTGGCGATCAGGATGGTGTGGCTGGTCGCGCCGGGCGCGACGGCGAGCGACGGTGGATACATAGGCGCGGCGCCGGGACGGGCGCAAGCGGTCAGAAGCGCGGGCAGGACGAGGACAAGGAGCAGGGCGCGAAGCCGGCGTGCGGCGAAGGACGCAAGTTGCGGGTCGCGGCGCGAAACAAACGCTGTCTGACGCAAAACAATTCCCTTCCGCCTTGGGAACGGGGCGGTGCGAGCACCCTGCCCCAATCCCGTGTCTTCACGGTTCAGAAACCGACCGCACGCTACACGAAACGAAAAGCTCAGGCTATTGGGCCCCGAGGCCCTGGGCTTCGGGCCAAAACTCCCGCAGGCGCCGAAACACGCCGCCGCCGTTGCCGTCTCATCGCGCCAGCTTCAAGAATCCGGCGATGGAAGTCCGTCATGGACTTATGGCAACGCATTGAAATGATGTTGGAGTTGATTTTGCCTGAGCGCCGGCCGGGAACATCCCGATCGGCGCCAGCGAGGCTTGCATGGACGTCTGCTGTTGCAGAGCCGCCGCGGCTTCGCCTTATTTTCCGGGCCCGAGCGTCACTTCTTGAACTTGCGGGTCATCATGTCGATGGCGGTCACTGCCTCCGACGTGTCGGACCACATTTCCGCCTTTTCCTCGGTCTTGAACTCCTTGCCCAGATCGACCGGGGCCTCGGCTTCCGGCAGATGGAGGAAACAGGCCCATTTGCCGTTGTCTTTCTGTTCGATCGTCACCCTGTTTTCCGCCATTTCGCCCTCCGGATTGGCGTTTTCACGACGCGATTTGTCCGCTTCCCATCGCGCGGACGCCGCATCGCGCGGAGAGCAAATGCGGGGCCAGTCCGATCGCAGGTCGTCGGCTGACGATGCCGGCGGCGGAAAATTTTCAATTTGAAAGCAAGAAACGGAGCGTCCGTGCGCCTCAATGGGTCCAATATGGAAAACGTCGCATCGACGAGGTCCCGACAAATGAACCCGGATTTGAAATCGATCGAGGATCAACGCCGCTGGGCTCGCGTATTGGCGCGCGACGCCTCGGCGGATGGAGCTTACGTCTACGCGGTCGCATCGACCGGCGTCTATTGCCGTCCCTCCTGCCCCGCCCGCATCGCGAAGCCGGAAAATGTCCGGTTTTACGCCTCCCCCCCAGAGGCGGAGGCGGCCGGCTATCGAGCCTGCAAACGCTGCAATCCCGCAGGCCTTTCGCGCGCTCAAGCAAAGGCCGCAATCGTGGCGAGGGCCTGTCGCCTGATCGAAACGGCGGAATCCATGCCAAGCCTGGCCGAACTCTCCGCCGCCTGCGGTCTAAGCCCGCCACATCTTCACCGACAATTCAGAGCCATTACGGGCGTGACGCCGAAGGCTTACGCCATGGCCCGGCGCGTGGAAGCCGTCCGGGTCCGGCTGGCGGACCCGGAAACCAGCGTGATTTCGGCGATCTATGGCGCCGGCTTCAACGCCAGCAGCCGGTTTTATGAAACCTCGCAGGCTTCTCTCGGAATGAGTCCGACGGCGCTCAAACGCGGCGGTCGCGGCGTCGCTATCCGTTTTGCCGTTGGCCAATCGTCGCTGGGCGCCGTTCTCGTCGCCATGAGCGCCAAGGGCGTCTGCGCGATTTCCCTGGGCGACGACCCGGAGACCCTGGTTCGCGATCTGCAGGAGCGTTTTCCGGCTGCGCAACTCATCGGTGCGGACGATGCGTTCGAGGCGCTTGTCGCGAGGGTGATCGGTTTTGTCGATGCGCCCCAGATAGGGCTGGACCTGCCGCTCGATCTGCGCGGCACGGCCTTCCAGCAAAGGGTCTGGCGGGCGCTGCAAAAGGTTCCGGCCGGCGAGACCCTGAGCTATTCCGAATTGGCGGATCGCCTCGACCTGCCGAATGGCGCGCGCGCCGTGGCCCGCGCTTGCGCCGCCAACACGATCGCCGTGGCCATTCCTTGCCACCGCGTGGTCCGGAACGACGGCGCACTCTCCGGTTATCGCTGGGGCGTCGAGCGAAAGCAGGCGCTTCTCGACAAGGAAGCGGCGAGTCGACCCGGACGCAAATAAGCGATTTGCGCAGGGTCGATTCGAACAGCGGCGATGTTTTGGAGCAGCTCGACATGCCAGCCGGCGACGGCTCAGGCGGCCATTGCAGCGTGCGGTATGACGACGGCGTCGCCGATCGCCGCGCGCGCCGCGCCCGCCGTGCCCTCGCGCCGGGCGCCCCGGAACGCTTGCGCCGAATTCTGGATCGGGCGTAAAACTCGTCGCAGGTTCCGCGAAGCGCCGAACCGGACCTTTGCGGCCTGACCGGGGAGGTTTCGCGGCGAGGCGGGATCGCCGCGTCTCGACGGGCGTTGCGGCGACGGATTTCGTCGCAATCTTGGCGAATGCGATCAGCCGGAGAGAGAAGAATGAGCTATTACACCGCGACTACTCTCGAAAAGCCCCTCGCGGACGCGATCATGCGGGTCGAGGCCGCTCTGAAGGAGGAAGGTTTTGGCGTGCTGACGCGGATCGATGTCGCCGCGACGCTCAAGGAAAAGGTCGGAGCCGAACTCCAGCCCTATGTGATCCTCGGCGCCTGCAACCCGAAGCTCGCCTTCGAGGCGCTCAAGCGCGAAAACAAGGTCGGCACGATGCTGCCCTGCAATGTCGTCGTTCAGGAAATCGCGCCGGGCCGCAGCGAGGTCGCGGCCATCGACCCGGTCGCCTCGATGCAGGCGATCGACAACGCCGAACTCCGCACGCTCGCCGGGGAGGTGCGCGACCGGCTGCGGCGGGTGATCGAAAGGCTGTGACGGCGCCTTGGTGGCGGGCGGCGGCCCTCACTCCCACTC
>JAJXYV010000114.1 GCA_021780435.1 Pseudomonadota bacterium | reverse complement strand
GTATCGATCATGGCCCAATACACATTCCAGATTGTCCCAATTCATTCGGATCGGCTGGTTTGAAGCGGCGCCCTTGATCCAGGCCGCCGCATATTTCGCGATCAGCTTGAATTGCTCGGGTTCGATCGCATCAAGCCCGAGGTTCAGAAGTTCGGCGAATTTTGCCGCGCTGACGCCTTTCGGCAGCCGCCAGTGACCGGGACTGCCCACGGGGCTGATCAAAGGGCTCATGCGGACGATGCGGCTGACGGTCGTCTCGGGAAGGCCCTTGTTGTATCCGGTCATCGCATGGGCAATGAAGGTGGCCATATCGGGCGGATCATCCAGGATGCTCGTCGCCAGCTTGCCAAGATCCGCCACCAGATTCTGCTTCGGCCGCTTGCGGATATAGATCAGATCCTCTTCGGCTTCCGAGCTGGCTGCGGGTAGGGCGACCGTTCCCGTCCCCAGACTGAGCGCCACCATGTCATTGGGCGCGACGCCGCAATTCGCAGCCTCCACAACCGCCGCCAGCACGGGATTGTTGAGCCCCGTGATTCCACCATCCCAATAGCGGTCGGGCCTGTTCGGAAATTGCGCGGGCGCGTCGAAATAATTGACGGGCGCATTGGTCGAGGCGTGCAACGCCTCGGCGAGCGTCGCGCTTGACGCCCGTCCGACGCCCGCACCCAGTTCAGGGACGCCGCTATCGGCCGAACGAAAAAAGGTCGCGTGGTTGCGATCGTAATCGAAGCCTACGATGAGCACGCGCAAATCTTCTTTCGATCCCTTGCGCCGAAGCCCTGCGGCGGCCTCAGCCAATGTTTTCCCGCCGAACCTCGGCATTAGCCTTTCGATCGCTGGAAATTTTGCGGCCGCATCATATCTGGGTCCCAAACCGGTCATGGCGTGCAGCACTTCGTCGCCGATCTTCGGCGTCGGCGAAAAAAGGGTCCCAAGGATTTTGGCGGATTGAAACAGGCGCCTGATCTTTCCGAGCGTCAGGTTTTCGAGCAATCCACCCAGCACCAGACTGCCGCCCGAATTGGCGGCCACCAGATCGAAATCACCCAGGACGCGGCGTCCTTCGACGTCTTCGCCACCGTAAAGGTCGATCAGCGTCAGGACCTGAATGACGGACCAGACGCCGCCGCCATCGAGAGACAGAATCCGATAGACCATTCGCTTCCGCTCCCGCCGTCCCCGTCCAGCTTCCGACGGAGAAACGCGAGGAGCTGGATGATCGTTCCGCTCTGGGCGCGACGTGGCCTTTGGCGCTCAGGAAGCGAGCGCCCGGCGGAGGAGGCGGCCTTTCTCGTGCTCGATCCCCGAGAGGAGGAGGCAAGGCCCAGCCTTTGCCGCGATCGTCGAAAGCGCGATCCTGTTCAGTGCGCCTCGTCCCAATTGTCCGCCGCGCGCGCTTCGACCAGCAGCGGAACCGAAAGCTGGACGGCGGGCAGGGCGGCCTGCTCCATGACCTTGCGCACCACCTCGATCGTGGCGTCGACCTCCGCGGTCGGCGCCTCGAACACCAGTTCGTCATGGACCTGCAGCAGCATCTGCGCGCTCAAGCGCGCCTGTTCCAGCGCCGCATCCATTCGGATCATGGCGCGGCGGATGATGTCGGCGGCGGCGCCTTGAATTGGGGCGTTGATGGCCGCGCGCTCGTTGAAGGCGCGTTCCGACGCATTGCTCGACGCAATGCGCGGATAATGGCATTTGCGCCCGAAGAGGGTCGTCACATAGCCTTGGTCGCGGCACAGCTTCTTCGTCGCGTCCATATAGGCGCGGATGCCGGGGAAGCGCTCGAAATAGAGCTTGATGAAAGCGCCCGCCTCCTCACGCGAAATGCCGAGCTGGTTGGCGAGGCCGAAGGCTGAAATGCCATAGACGATGCCGAAATTGATCGCTTTGGCGCGGCGCCGGATTTCCGCCGGCATGCCCTCGACTGGAACGCCGAAGATTTCCGACGCGGTCATGGCGTGAATGTCCTTCCCCTCGGCGAAAGCCTGTTTCAGCTGAGGGATGTCGGCAATATGGGCGAGCAGGCGCAGCTCGATCTGGGAATAATCCGCCGAGATCAGCTTGTGGCCGGGGCTGGCGACGAAAGCGCGGCGAATCTTGCGCCCCGCCTCGTTGCGCACCGGAATGTTCTGCAGATTGGGCTCCGACGACGACAGCCGCCCGGTCGAGGTCGCCGCCAGGGCGTAGGACGTGTGAACCCGGCCGGTGCGCGGATGGACGAAGCGCGGCAGCGCCTCGGCATAGGTCGAGCGCAGCTTCTGCACCTGGCGCCAGTCCAAAACCCGCGCCGCCAGTTCGTTGCCCTGCTCCGCAAGGTCGTCCAGGACGCTGGCCGAGGTCGACCAGGCGCCCGTCGCGGTCTTCTTGCCGCCGGGCAGGCCGAATTTGCCGAATAATATGTCGCCCAATTGCTTCGGCGAGCCGGGATTGAAGTTTTCGCCCGCGAGCTCCTGAATCTCTGCCTCCAGCCGCGCCATGTCCTGCGCGAATTCGCCAGACAGCCGCGACAGGATCGAGCGATCGACGCCGATCCCGCGCCGCTCCATGCGGGCCAGAACGAGCGGCAGCGGCCGCTCCAGCGTCTCATAGACCGTGCTCATGCCCTCGGCGGTCAGGCGCGGCTGCAGCACGTCCCAGAGGCGCAGGGTGACGTCGGCGTCCTCGGCGGAATATTCCGTCGCCTTGTCGAGCGGGACGCGGGCGAAGCCAATGAAGCTCTTGCCCTGTCCCGCGACCTCGCTGAAGGCGATCGGCTTGTGCCCGAGATATTTGGCCGAAAGCTCGTCCATGCCATGGCCATTCAGCCCGGCGTCGAGCGTGTAGGACGCCAGCATCGTGTCCTCAACCGGCGCGACCTCGATCCCATGTTGGGCGAGCACCAGCCAGTCATATTTGACGTTCTGGGCAATCTTGATCACCGAGGGGGCGGTCAGCAGCGGCCTGAGCCGCTCGAGGGTCTCGCGCAGGGGGAGTTGGCCCGGCGCCAGGTCGCCGCCGCCAAAAAGGTCTTCCGCCCCCGGCGCCCGGTGTCCGAGCGGGACATAGCAGGCGTGGCTGGGCGCGAGCGCCAGCGAGACGCCGACGAGATTGGCCTGCATCGGGTCGAGCGAATCGGTTTCGGTGTCGAAACAGACCCGCCCCGCGGCGAAGGCCTGTTCGATCCAGCTGTCCAGCTCCGGCAAGGAGGCAATGCAGACATATTGGCTGCGATCGACCGGCGTGGTCATGCCGGCGTCCGCGCGCGCCTTGGCCAGAGCGGCGGGCGTGAGAGCCGGCGCCTCGTCGCGCGGCGCCTGGTCTTCCTTCGAAGCTTCGGCTTTCGGGGCCGCGGCCTCGCCATTGCGGCCTCGCCAGCCCTTCGCGCCGACGAAGGCGGAATCGGGGTCGATCGCCGATACGTCGACGTCGAACAATTCGCCGACGCGGCGGGTGATGGTGGTGAACTCCATCGCCTTGAGAAAGGCGACGAGCGTCTTGCCGTCCGGCGCATGCAGGCGCAGGTCGCCGAGCGGCGTCACGATTTTCACATCGTCGACAAGCCGCACCAGTTTCTTGGACAGGCGAACCTTTTCGATCACGTCCGGACTTGTCAGCGTTTCGCGCCGCTTGTTTTGCTTGATCTCCCCGGCGCGGGCGATCAGCGTATCGAGATCGCCATATTCATTGATGAGTTGCGCCGCGGTCTTGACGCCGATCCCCGGCGCGCCGGGGACATTGTCAGTCGAATCGCCGGCGAGCGCCTGGATGTCCACCACTTTTTCCGGCGGGGCGCCGAAATAGGCGATGACTTCCTCGCGGCCGATTTTCCGTTCGTCGCGCTCGCCCGAGGCGGGGTCATACATCGAGACGCCGGGGCGGATGAGTTGCATCAGATCCTTGTCGGCGGAAATGATGGTGACGTCGGCGCCGGCTTCCGTCGCCTGTTTCGCGTAAGTTGCGATCAGGTCGTCGGCCTCGTAGACGTCCTGCTCGACGGGCTCGAGCCCGAAGGCGCGCACCGCCTCGCGGAACAAGGGAAATTGCGGGATCAGATCGTCCGGCGGTTCGGAGCGGTTCGCCTTGTAGGCGGGATAGATTTCCTTGCGAAAGGAATTCTCGCTCTTGTCGAAAATAATCGCCAGATGGGTCGGCCGTACGCCTGCGGCGCCGTCGCGGACAAATTGCAGCAGCTTGGCGCAAAAGAGCCGCACCGCGCCGGTGGGAAGGCGGTCGGCGCGATAATTATATTTCTGGTCCTGGCGGATCGACTGGAAATAGGCGCGAAAGATGAAGTTCGAGCCGTCGACGAGAAAGACGTGGTCGCCGGGAGCGAGAGGACGGGAAGCGTCGGTCATGCTTTTCATTTCGAGGGGAGCGGCCGCATGCGAGCGACGAAACGTCTTTATACGTCAAGCCCGGCGGCCGCCCAAGGGGCCAAGGGGCCGCCGGACTGGCTCGGGCCCGCAAAATTGTTTTGCCGAAGCGCGGCCCATCCGCTAAACAGGTCGCGAAGCACCCGTAGCTCAGCTGGATAGAGCGCTGCCCTCCGAAGGCAGAGG
>JAJXYV010000076.1 GCA_021780435.1 Pseudomonadota bacterium | reverse complement strand
TTGTCGACCTTCCAGGAGACGCTTTTGCGTCTGGACCCCGAGATTTTTGACGAGCCGGCGATCGTGACCAATCACGACTACCGTTTTCTCGTTCAGGAGCAGATGAAGGAGATCGGCGTTTCCGGCGACATTGTTCTGGAGCCGGAGCGCCGCGACTCAGCGGCTGCGGTGGCGGTCGCCTGCGAACTTGCAAGCCAGCGCTCGGCCGACGCCGTTGTCGCAGTGTTTGCCGCCGACCATGCCGTGCGCAACGTCGAGGCTTTTCGCGCCCTGTGCCGGAAGGCCGGAGAGGCCGCGGCCCAAGGTTATGTCGTCACGCTTGGGATCAAGCCGACTCATCCCGCGACCGGCTATGGCTATATCCGTCCGGGCGCGCTGGTCGTTCCTGAAGCGGGCGTCGCTAAGGTCGAGGCCTTTGTCGAAAAGCCCGATCAGGAGACAGCCGAACATTATATCGCCGAGGGCTATCTCTGGAATTCCGGCAATTTCTTTTTCCGCGCCGATGTCATGCGCGGGGAATTGCAGGCCTATCAGCCGGAAATCGCGGCGGCCGCACAGGAAGCCTTCGCGAAAGCCCATCGCGACCTTGGCTTCCTGGCGCTCGACGAGGAGTCCTTCGGTCGTGCGCCGAAAACCTCGATCGATTACGCCGTCATGGAGCGCACCCGGCACGCCGCTGTCATCCCGGCCGACATCGGCTGGTCGGACGTCGGCAACTGGCATGCGGTCTGGGAATTGTCCGAGCGCGACGAGTTGGGCAATTCGGTGCGCGGCCACGGCGTCGTGATGGACGCGCAGAATGTCCATATCCGTTCCGACGATTGCCTGACGACGGTGTTGGGCGTCGATGACATCATTGTCGTCACCACCGACGACGCCGTGCTCGTGCTCGGCGCGCAGCATGGCGACAAGGTCAAGCAATTGGTGGACGACCTCAAGCGCCGCAAGCTCAAGGAGGCGCAGGAGCACCGCCGCGTTTATCGTCCCTGGGGCTATTACCAGTCGATCGACGGTGGCGAGCGCCATCAGGTCAAGCGCATCGTCGTCAAGCCCGGCCACAAATTGTCGCTGCAGAAGCATTACCACCGCGCCGAACATTGGATCGTGGTGCGCGGCGCGGCCGAAGTGACGCGCGATAATGAAGTGACCATGATCCACGAGAACGAGTCGATCTATCTGCCGATGGGCTCGGTGCATCGGCTGGTCAATCCCGGCAAGATCGATCTGGAATTGATTGAGGTCCAGACCGGCTCCTATCTCGGCGAGGACGATATCGTCCGGATCGAGGACGTCTATCACCGCGCCTGAGCCTTCCCTCTCCCGCCGCCCTCGCCCCGCGCGGGCGGCTTTGCCATGAGCCAGTCCATGTTCCCGAAACCCGTCGCCGTCCTCGCGCCGAACACCTTCGAATACGAACGCCTGCCGCTGGTGAAGCCGACCGGCTTCCGCGAATATGACGCGCGCTGGCTGTTCGGCTCGGAGCTCAATCTGATGGGGGTTCAGGCGCTGGGCTTGGGCCTTGCGACCTTGCTGCACGAGATGGGGGTCAAGCCGCGCCTCGCGACCGGTCATGACTACCGATCCTATTCCGCCTCGATCAAGCAGGCCTTGATCTGCGGCCTGATGGCCGGGGGCGTCGAAGTGGTGGACATCGGCCTCGCGCTCTCGCCCATGGCCTATTTCGCGCAATTCGCGCTGGATTGCCCGGCCGTGGCCATGGTCACCGCCTCGCATAACGACAATGGCTGGACCGGGGTCAAGATGGGCGCCCAGCGCCCCGTGACCTTCGGCCCGGACGAGATGGCGCGGCTGCGCGAAATCGTGCTCGGCGGCAGGCTTCAGTCCCGCGCCGGCGGCGCTTATGAATATGTCGAGGATTTCGGCAAGACCTATCTCGACGATCTCGCCAGCCACACGAAATTGACGCGTAAGATGAAAGTGGTCGTGGCCTGCGGCAATGGCACGGCGGGCGCCTTCGCGCCGGCGCTGCTGGAGCGGCTGGGCTGCGAGGTCATCCCGCTCGACGTTTCGCCGGATTACAATTTCCCGCGCTACAATCCCAATCCCGAAGACCTCGAAATGCTGCACGCCATGGCCGACAAGGTGCGCGAAACCGGCGCCGATGTGGGGCTGGGGTTCGACGGCGACGGCGACCGCTGCGGCGTGGTGGACAATCGCGGCGAGGAGATTTTCGCCGACAAGATCGGCGTCATGCTGGCGCGCGACCTCTCGAAGCTTTATCCGGGCGCGACCTTTGTGGTCGATGTCAAATCGACGGGGCTCTTCGCAGCCGATCCCGTGCTCAAGGCGCAGGGGGTCAAGGCCGATTACTGGAAGACCGGCCATTCCTACATCAAGCGCCGCGTCACCGACTTGAACGCCCTGGCGGGCTTCGAAAAGTCCGGCCATTTCTTCTTCAACGCGCCGGTCGGGCGCGGCTATGACGACGGCCTGCTGACCGCGGTGCATGTGCTGGAAATGCTCGACCGCAATCCGGGCAAGTCGATGGCCGAGCTTTACGCCGACCTGCCGAAAACCTGGGGCTCGCCGACCATGTCGCCGCATTGCGCCGACGAGGTGAAATATGGCGTGGTCGACAAGGTGGTCGCGCGTTTCCACGCCATGCAGGCGGCGGGCGAGAAGCTCATCGGCCAGAGCATCACGAGCCTCGTCACGGTCAATGGCGTGCGGGTGACCGTCGAGGACGGCGCCTGGGGGCTGGTGCGCGCCTCCTCCAACAAGCCCGAACTCGTCGTGGTGGTGGAAAGCCCGAACTCCGAGGCCCAACTCCACGCCATGTTCCAGGCGGTGGACGCGATCCTGCGCGAAAATCCGGAAGTCGGCGCCTATAACCAGACGATCTGATCGTGGTCCGGGCGAGGCCGATCAATGTCCTGAAGGTCTACGGTCGGACCCTCGTCCAGCTGGCGCCGGAGCGCCGCCTCGCCCTCCTGCTGGTTGTCGCCAATCTGGCCCTGGCCGGCGCGCAATTCGTCGAGCCGGTTTTGTTCGGCCGGATCATCGACCGGATGACCTCCGCCCAGACCGAGGCCCGCGCGCTGACCTGGAGGGAATTGACCCCGCTGATGGGGGCCTGGGTTGGTTTCGGCCTGTTTTCGATCGTCGCGGCGGTCGCCGTCGCCCTCCACGCCGACCGGCTGTCGCATCGCCGCCGCCTCGCGGTCATGGCGACCTTCTTTGACCATCTGCTCGAACTGCCGATGAGTTTTCACGGCGCGACCCATTCGGGGCGGCTCCTGAAGATCATGCTCGACGGGTCTAGCGGCATGGCCGGGATCTGGCTGTCCTTCTTCCGCGAGAATTGCGCCTCGCTCTCCGCCCTGTTCGTCCTGCTACCGGCGACGCTGTTCGTGAACTGGCGGCTGGGCCTGGTCCTTGTCGTCCTGATCATCTTGTTCGGCCTGCTGACCATTTTCGTCCTGCGCCGCACCCAGGGCCTTCAGGCCCGCGTCGAGGTCTTCAACGCCGAACTGGCCGAGCGCGCCTCGGACGCGCTCGGCAATGTCCCGGTCATCCAGTCCTTCACCCGCATCGAGAGCGAATCGCGCAGCGTCCGGCGAATCATCGACCGGGTCCTCGCGGCCCAGCTCCCGGTCCTGTCCTGGTGGGCGCTTGCCGCGGTTGCGACCCGCGCCTCGGCGACCTTGAGCCTGCTCGCCATCTTCGTCATCGGCGTCTGGCTGCATCTCGAGAATCTGGCGACCATCGGCGTGATCGTGACCTTCATGAATTTCGCCACGATCCTGGTCGCGCGGCTGGAGCAGGTCGTCAATTTTTTCAATTACCTGCTGATGCAGGCGCCCAGGATCGAAACCTTCTTCGAGGTGATGGACACCGCGCCGACCGTCGCCGACCGGCCGGCGGCCGTCGACCCCGGCCGCCTGGCCGGCGAAGTGGTCTTCGATCATGTGACCTTCGCCTATGGCGAGCGGCGCAAGGCGGTGGACGACGTGAGCTTTACGGTTCGGCCGGGGGAAACCATCGCGCTCGTCGGGGCGACCGGCTCGGGCAAGTCGACCAGTTTGAGCCTGCTGCACCGCGCCTTCGATCCGCAAAGCGGGGCAATCCGCATCGACGGCGTCGACATTCGCGACATGAAATTATGCGCCCTCCGTCGCAACATCGGGGTCGTCTTTCAGGAGCCGATGTTGTTCGCGCGCTCGATCGAGGAAAATCTCCGGGTTGGCAAGTTCGACGCCACCAAGGCCGAAATCACCTTGGCCTTGGAGCGCGCGCAGGCCGCCGAATTCGTGGCGCGCCAGAGCGACGGCGTTCGGACCATGGTCGGCGAGCGCGGGCGGTCTCTGTCCGGCGGCGAGCGCCAGCGCGTCTCGATCGCCCGGGCGCTGTTGAAGGATCCGCCGATCATGATTTTCGACGAGGCGACCGCGGCGCTCGACGCCGCGACGGAGAAGCAGCTGCAGGCGGCGCTCGAGGCGGCGACCAGCGGCCGCACCACGTTCGTCATCGCCCACCGGCTGGCGACCATTCGCAACGCCAACCGCATTTTCGTCTTCGATCAGGGCAGGATCGTCGAGCAAGGCTCATTCGAGCAGCTGGTCGCGCAAAACGGTCGTTTCGCCGCTCTGGCGCGGGCGCAGTTCATGGCGGGGGGCGAATCGAAAGCGGAGGCGTGAGCCTCAGGCTTTTTCCTTCGGCTCAGGCGTCAGGCGCAGCAAAGTGATCCGGTTGCGCTGCTTGCGCAAAACCTCGAAGCGGAAGCCGTGGAAGGTGAATCGCTGCCCCGGTTCAGGGATGGCGCGGGCTTCATGGATGACGAGGCCGGCGATGGTCGTCGCCTCCTCGTCCGGCAGGTCCCAGGCCATGACGCGGTTGAGGTCGCGCACCGAGGCAGCGCCGTCGACAATCACCGAGCCGTCCGCCTGGCGGCGCACGCCGATGAAGGCGACGTCATGCTCGTCGCGAATGTCGCCGACGATCTCTTCGAGAATGTCTTCGAGCGTCACCAGGCCCTGCACGTCGCCATATTCGTCGACGACCAGAGCGAAATGGGTCTTGCGTTTGCGAAAGGCCTGCAACTGGGCTTCGAGCGTCGTCGTGTCCGGCACGAACCAGGGCTCATGGGTGATTGGTTCGAGATCGATCCTTGAGGCGTCGCCATTGGCGTCGGAGAGCGCCCGCAGCAAATCCTTGGCGTGCACCACGCCGATGATGTTGTCGGCGGTTTCACGCCACAGCGGCACCCGGGTATAAGGCGAGGCGACGACTTCGCGCACGATGTCGGCAATCGGGGATTTAGCGTCGAGCGCGACCATTTTGGTGCGGTGGACCATGACGTCGGAAACGGTCAGCTCCTTGAGATCGAGCAGGCCGCCAAACATGTCGCGGTCCGAGCGGGCGACGCCGCCCTCCTTGTGCATCAGGTCGACCGCGCTCTTGAGTTCTTCCTCGGGCGAAAGCAGGGCGTGCTTCTCGTCCAGCCGCAGGCCGAACAGATAAAGCACGCCGCGCACCAGACGCTCGACCATGAAGAGAATGGGGCCGAAGATCGCGACGAAAAAGGAGACGACCCGCGCCACGACCAGCGACATGCGGTCGGGATAGTTGATCGCCACGGTCTTGGGCAGAACTTCGGCAAAGACCAGCAGAAGCACGGTCATGGCGGCGGTGGCGTAAATCGCGCCCCGCTCGCCGATCATGGCGACCAGCACGGTGGTGAGCAGCGCCGAGGAGCCGATGTTGAACAGCGTGTTGCCGAGCAGCATGGCGCCTATGAGCCTGTCCCGGCCGGCGAGCAGGCGGTTGACGATGGCGGCGCGATGGTCGCCCTGCTTTTCCAGCGCATGCATCCGCGCCCGCGAGGCCGCCGTCATCGCGGTCTCGGAACCGGAAAACAGCGCCGACAGCAGGATGCAGAAGAACAGGATCGCGCCCGCGACCCAGATGTTCATGGACGTGACGCCGCCCCCGCCGTGCATCGGATTTAAGCCCCCGCGCGCAATTCGTCCGCGAGGAAGGCGCGCACGGCCTCAGCCTCGACATTTTTGGCGATGAAGCTGGCGCCGATGTCGCGGGCGAGGATGAAGGTCAGGGCGCCGCGTTTCACTTTCTTGTCCTGGGACATGGCCGAAACGATGTCGTCGGCGCCCGCATTCCAGCCTTGGATGTCGCGAATGCGGGTCGGCAGGCCGACGGCGCGCAGATGGGCCTCCACCCGCGCGGCGGCCTGCGCCGGGCAGAGGCCGGCGCGGGACGAATAGCGGAAGGCGCAGGCCATGCCGATCGCCACGCCCTCGCCATGAACCAGCCGGGCGCTGTCGTAGCCGACGAGTTTTTCCAAAGCGTGGCCGAAGGTATGGCCGAGGTTCAGGAGGGCGCGGTCGCCCTGTTCGGTTTCGTCGCGGGCGACGACGGCGGCCTTGGATTCGCAGCTGACCGCGATCGCATGGCCGAGCTCCGGCCCGCGCGCGAAAACCTTTTCCCAATGTTTTTCCAGCCAGTCGAAGAAATCAGGCCGGTCGATCAGGCCATATTTGACGACTTCCGCATAGCCGGCGGCGAATTCGCGCGGCGGCAGAGTCGCCAGACTGGCGGTGTCGGCGAGCACAAGCGAGGGCTGGTGGAAGGCGCCGATCAGATTTTTGCCGTGGCGGGAATTGATTCCGGTCTTGCCGCCGACCGAGGAATCGACCTGCGAGAGCAGGGTGGTGGGGATCTGGATGAAGCCCATGCCCCGGCGCAGGCTCGCGGCCACGAAGCCGGTGAGATCGCCGATCACGCCGCCGCCGAGCGCGATCAGGAAGTCGCCGCGCTCCATCTTCGCCGCAAGCGCCGCTTCGCAAAGCTCCTCGAAATGGGTGTAATCCTTGGTCGTCTCGCCGGTCGGCAGCACGATTTGGCCATGGCGGATTCCGGCGGCGTCGAGACTCGCCTGCAACCGCTCCAGCCACAACGGCGCCACATGCGCGTCGGTGACGATGAAGGCGCTCGCGCCTGGAGCGAGCCGGGCGAGCCTTGCGCCGGCATGAGCGATCAGGCCCGGCCCGATGAGAATGTCATAGGCCCGGTTCCCGAGGGCGACATGGACGCTGGTCGAGGCGGGAGGCAGGATGGGGGCGGTCATTTCGGGCGTGAAATCTCCTTGTTTCGCCAGATGGCTTTCGAGGGCGGCGAGGATTTCCTCGATGATGATCTCGTGAGGCGCATCGCGCGACTGGATGGCGAGGTCCGCTTCGCCATAAATGGGATAGCGTTCCTCAATCAGCCGCCGCATGACGCCTTCGGGATCAGGGCCTTGCAGCAAAGGCCGCGTCGGCCGTTTGCGCACACGGCGCATCAGCACGTCGAAATCCGCCTTCAACCAGATCGAAACGGCGTGGCTGCGAATCAGGTTGCGCGTCTGGGGCTGGATAAAGGAGCCGCCGCCGGTGGCGATGACCCGCTCGCCCTCGCCGATGAGCCGCGCCAGCACGCGCCTTTCGCCGTCGCGGAAATAGGCCTCGCCGTGCGAGGCGAAGATTTCCGCAATGGTCAGGCGATGGGCGGCTTCGATTTCATGGTCGGAATCGACGAAAGGCAGGCCGAGGCGTTGCGCCAGACGCTTGCCGATCGCGGTCTTGCCCGAACCCATCATCCCCACCAGGACGAGCGGTCGTCCGGCGAGGCGATCGACGATCGCCTGCGCGCGCGGATCGCGTGGCGCACAGGAAGCGGCCTCTGGCGGATGAACGACGGCTTGATCCCACATGGTCGGCATGTACTATCACGTCACGCGCGCAAATTGTATCTGGCTTTAGCCTTTGTTCGCATCCGGTCCTGGCGGCTTCCGCCGAAGAGAAAATCATGCCCAGCCTGCTCCGTTTCCTGTTCGTCATCGGTCTGCTCGCCGGCGCTGCTTTCGTCGGCATGGCGGCGCTCGTCGCCTTCGTCGAGCCGCAGCCGCGGGAGATGAGTCAGCCCGTTCCCTCGAACCTTCTCAACAAATGAGCGCCATGGGCGCGCCGGCCGCCCGCGCGGCGCTCAAGGACTTCCTCGACATGCTGGCCGCCGAGCGCGGCGCGGCGAAAAACACGATCGACGCCTATGCGCGCGACCTGAGCGATTATCTTCTCGGCCTCGCGCGCCGGCGCCGCGATCCCCTGAGCGCGACGACCCAGGATATTCGGGATTATCTGTCCGATCTCGCGGAGGCGGCGCTGAAGCCCGCCTCCTCGGCGCGGAAGCTCTCCGCGATCCGTCAATTTCATCGATTCCTCGCGGCGGAGGAGCGGCGGGCGGACGATCCGGCGGCGCTGCTCGAAGGCCCGCGCCAGGGTCGTCGCCTGCCGAAAATCCTGTCGGTGGCGGAAGTCGACGCAATCCTGCGCGTCTGCCGCGAGGGGCTGGACGATCCCGCCCGCCCGCCCGAGGAGCGCCTGAGGGCCCGGCGCGCCGCCTGTCTGGTCGAGGTGCTCTATGCGTCAGGCCTGCGCGTCTCCGAATTGGTCGCGCTTCCTCTCTCGGCGGCGAAAGTGGCGGAAAAGCCGCCCGAGCAGGGCGGAGGCTTCCTGGCCATTCGCGGCAAGGGCGGGCGCGAGCGGCTCGCGCCCCTGACCGGCGCGGCCCGCGAGACGATGGCGGCTTATCGCCGCCTTTTGCTCGAATTGCACCCCGAGAGCGCCAAGCAGAAATGGCTCTTTCCCTCGATCGGGGAAAGCGGCCATCTGACCCGCCAGGTTTTCGCGCGCGAGCTCAAATTTCTGGCCGCCGCCGCCGGAATAGCGCCGCTGCGGGTCAGCCCCCATGTCCTGCGCCATGCGTTCGCCAGCCATCTTCTGCAGAACGGGGCCGACCTGCGCATCGTGCAGGAACTGCTCGGCCACGCGGATATCGCCACCACGCAGATTTACACCCATGTGCTGGACGAGCGGCTGAAGGCGATGGTCCGCGATCTCCATCCGCTGAACGACGAGAATTGAAAGTCAGGATTTGTCGGCGCTGCGGCGTTCGAGCAGAAAAACCGCCTGTTCGCCGAAGAGATTCCACGCCCACCAGGGCGCATTGACCCGCATCGGGGCGCCGCTGCTGTCCATCGCCACGGCCCGGACGATTCTCGCATCCACCAGTTCAACGAGCTGCACGAAATCGCGGATCGTGCAGAGGTGGATATTCGGGGTTTCGTACCAGGCGTAGGATAGATTCTCCGTGATCGGCATCCGCCCGCGCAGGCCAAGCTGCCAGCGCACGCGCCAATGGCCGAAATTCGGGAAGGAGACGATGGCGCGCTTGCCGATGCGCATCATCTGCTCAAGCACGCGGCGCGGGTTGCGGGTCGCCTGCAGCGTCTGCGACAGGATCACGTAATCGAAACCGTCGTCGGGATAATCGGCCAGATCGACGTCGGCGTCGCCCTGGACCACCGAAAGCCCCTTGGCGACGCAATCGTTCACGCCTTTCTGCGAGATTTCGACGCCGCGCGCGTCGACATTCCGGGTCTCGGAGAGCAGGCGCAGCAATTCGCCGTCGCCGCAGCCGACGTCAAGCACGCGGGAGCCCGGCTCCACCATGCCGGCGACGAGCAGGAGATCGATGCGCGTGACCGCGGTCTGCGGGATGCCCTCGCTGGTCTGGGTCACGGAATTTTCTCTCCCGCGTCGGGAAGCCCGCGCGCCTTCGCCGCGCCGCGCAGAAAGCCGCGCGTGGTGGCGATGAAATCGGGTTCGTCCAGCAGGAAGGCGTCATGACCCTTGTCGGTCTCGATCTCGACGAAGGAGACGGGGGCGCCGCCGGCGTTGAGCGCGTGAACGATAGCGCGCGATTCGGCGGTGGTGTAAAGCCAGTCAGAGGTGAAGGAGACGACGCAGAAGCGGGTCCGCGAACCTTGGAAGGCGTGGGCGAGAGAACCGCCGTAATCCTGCGCCAGGTCGAAATAATCGCAGGCGCGGGTCACGTAGAGATAGGAATTGGCGTCGAACCGGTCGACGAAGGTCGATCCCTGGTGACGCAGATAGTTCTCGACCTGGAAATCGGCGTCGAAGGAGAAGGTCGGCTCGGCGCGGTCCTGCAGCTTGCGGCCGAATTTGCGCTGCAGGGCCTCTTCCGACAGGTAGGTGATGTGGGCGGCCATGCGGGCGACGCCGAGGCCTTTGACCGGGCGCACCCCCTGCGCGAGGTAATCGCCGCCGCGCCAATCCGGGTCGGCCATGATCGCCTGGCGCCCGACCTCGTGAAAGGCGATGTTCTGCGACGAATGGCGCGCGGCGGTGGCGATGGGCATGGCCGAAAAGACGCGCTCGGGATAGAGCGCGGCCCATTGCAGCACCTGCATGCCGCCCATCGAGCCGCCGGCGACGCAAAAAAGCGTGTCGATTCCAAGCCGGTCGATCAGCATCGCCTGGGCGCGCGCCATGTCGGCGATGGTGACGACGGGCAGGTCGAGGCCATAGGCCCGGCCGGTCGCCGGATTGATCGAGGCGGGGCCGGTCGTGCCCATGCAGCCGCCGAGCACATTGGAGCAGATGATGAAATATTTGTCGGTGTCGAAGGGCTTGCCGGGACCGACCAGCGCCGACCACCAGCCGGGCTTGCCGGTCAGCGGATGGCTGTTGGCGACATGCTGGTCGCCGGTGAGCGCATGGCACAGAAGGATGGCGTTGGACTTGTCGGCGTTCAGGGCGCCATAGGTCTGATAGGCGATGGTGAAGGGGCTGAGCGACACGCCCGCGCTCATGGCGAGCGGCTGCGACTCGTCGAAGACCGCGACCTTGCTGTGCGGCTGCGCGGCTTCCGCCAGGCTGGGATGGGAGTCGGGCAAGGTTTCAGTCACAACACGCTCGTTCGATTTGTCGAACGGATCGTTTTTTATATAGAAGCAGCCTTCCGGCGAAGTCAAGGAACCGGGCCCGGCATCAGTGCGACGGGCGTTTGCTTGGGCGCGCGCGCCGTCTATAGAGGGGAACCGCCGAGCCTGGCCCGACCCGCCGCGAGAAGAGCAGCCGATCTCATGACCGAACCATCCGCCCTGGAAACGCTCGCCGACCTGCGCCAGGAAATCGACCGGATCGATGGCGAAATGCACGAACTCCTGATCGAACGCGGCGAGATCATTGACCGGCTGATCGCGGCCAAGGCGCGCCAGGGCGGCGGCTCGGCGTTCCGGCCGGGCCGGGAGGCGGACATGATGCGGGTGATCGCCGCCCGCCATCGCGGCCGCCTGCCGCTCGACACGGTCGAAAGCATCTGGCGGGTGATCATTGCAACCTTCACCTATGTCCAGTCGCCCTATGGGGTTCATGCCGACATGTCCGGCGGCGACGCGGCCATGCGCGATTCGGCGCGGTTCCATTTCGGCTTCACTGTTCCCCTGCTCGGCCATGGCAGCCCGGGCGAGACGATTGAGGCCGTCGCCGCCTCGGCGCGGGCCGACGGCGGCGATTTGGGCATGCTGCGGGCGAACTGGCGTTCCGGGGACGAGCGATGGTGGGAGAAGCTCGCCGCCGAGGGTGCGCCGAAGGTCATCGCCCGGTTGCCTTTCGTCGAACGCCCCGATCATCCCGCGGGCATGCCGGTCTTCATCATTTCAAATCCCCTGGCCGAAGCGGCGGCGTGCGACGTCGCCCTGTTCGGCGGGCAATGGTCGGGCGATGGACCTGACGACGCCGGTTTGAGGTCGGCGGGATGCGAGAGCCTGGCGCGCGCGCCGAGCAACGGCGGCGTTTCGATTCTGTTGTCGACGCCGGGTGACTGGGACCGTGAAAGGATTGCCGCAGCCTTCGGCGAGGGCTTGAGCGATCTCGCCTGGCTCGGTAGCCACGCTGAACGTTTCGCTCTGGCCCGATCCGATCAATAGAGCGGCTGGAGGACCGCCGGCAGCCGGAATGGCCCGATTAGAACCTTGCCGTCGGCAAGCGTCAGCGCAAGGGTCACGGTGTTGGCGGCTCCCTGCGGGGCGGGTCCCCTGCCAAACAACGCCCCCAGGATATTGCCCGCCTGAGCGGCGCCTGCCGGAATCCCCAGGCTTGCCAGGACCGGGCCCGCGCCTTGGGCGGCGAAATTCAGACGGCCGATCGGGCGATGGCTGTTGTCGAGCGCCAATGCGCCGTCGAGACGAAGGGAAAGCTCTCCCGATCGCCATTCAAGCTTTTCGATGCCCAGGACGCCGGACCTTTTCCGCCAATCCTCCAGGGCCGCGCGCCAATCCGCGCCCGCCGGCGGCGGCGCGATCTTGCCCGTCGCGACAAAATGGCCGGGCTCATTGCTTTTCAGCAAGGCTTGCAGGACCGGCGCCACAACGCCCTGGGCGTCCACGTCATAATTCAGGGTCGCGCCTTCCGGGCCGCTCTGAGGCTCGATCGAAGCGGCGAGGCTTTGGACATTGACCGCGACCCCGGCCTCAGCCGCTTCCGGGCGCCAGTCGAGCGATTTCACGTCAAGCCGCGCCTTGGAGACGCCGGACAGGCCCCAGGCGAGATCGAGCGTCATGCCGTCATGGCGCAGCTTGGCGAAGGGCGCGCCGCCTTTCGTCCGGATCACCAGCGGGCTGGAAAAGGTCAGGACGATGTGGTTGGGCGAGAACAGGCTCGCGACGCCATTCGCCTCCTCGACGCCAGCATAGAAAACAGATTCGCCCGCGCTCACAGGCGCCGCGAGGTTCTTGCAGCTCAATTTGAGGCGGAAGGGAAAGCCGCCGATCTCACTCGTTTCGCAAAGGTCTGCGAGCGACGCGCCTCCGAAAGCCGGTTGATGCACATAGCCGCCGAGTTGATGCGCGGCGTAGAGCCAGAATTCGCCGATTCCGACGCAGCCGAGGATGATCAGACCGATAATGATGTGACGGCGGTATCGGGACATGCAGGAAATCCGGACGGTCGCGACGCGGCAGGCGGCCAACGCCGATCCGATCGCCGTCGCCGGGCGGATCCGGCGAATCGGCCGTCATCCTAAAGCAAAAGGCGGCGCAAGAGAGACCGCGCTCTGAAAAAATCAGGCGGAATGCCTGTAAGATGGAAAAAGATCGCCGACAATGAAGGCGCGCTCTACGGCTGTTTCCGCGAGCAGATGGACATGCCACTCGTCGGCGCCGCAGGCCCGCGCCCGATCGGTCCAGCGCGCGAAATCATGGCGCGTCTCGCCCCGCGCTGGTTGAAAGACGAAAAGAATCGAGGCGTCGTTCGCGTCGCGGCGCACGGCGGCGGCGACGGCGCGGTTGGCGTCGAAAACGGGCTGTTCGCCTATCGGATAGACTGAGCAGACATAACGCCGGCCTGAGGCCCCGATCCAATTGTGGAACAATTTCTCCAGTCCGGTTTGAGCCAGGCTGGCAAGCGGGCGATGACCGGCGGCGACAAGCGGAAAAGGGCCCATATCTGTTCTCTGATCATGTCCGGCAATGACGAAACGTCACGCAAACAAAAAAAGAACAAAACAAGTCCAATGTCAACTGACCGCAGCTGCGGCCTGGCTCGATTTCGCCAGATTGACCGCAAGACGCGGATCGGCCGCCAGGGATTCCGCGATCAGCCGATCGGTGGCCGTTTCGAGGCGCTGCTGCAAGGTTCGGGAAAATTCTGCCGTTGACAGTCCGACGGGGATGACTGGAAGGAACTCGACCAGCACCACGCCCGGCCGCTTGACGAAGGTGCGGCGCGGCCAGAACAGGCCGGAATTGAGCGCGACGGGGACGCAGGGCGCCTTCGCGGCGGCGTAAAGATGGCTGACGCCGCTCTTGTACTGGGGCGGCGCTCCGGCCGGGCGTCGCGTGCCTTCGGGAAAGATGAAAATGGCGCGGCCTTCCGCAATCGCCTTGCCTGCTTGTTCGACGAGGTCGCGCAGGGCGGCGCTTCGGCTGGCGCGGTTGATCGCGATCTGGTCGCTGCGGGTCAGATATTGCCCGAATATCGGGATGAAGGTCAGCTCGCGCTTGAGGATATAGGTGAAATCCTCGACCTGGGTGACCAGCGCCAGCGTCTCCCAGGCTGACTGGTGTTTCGCGGCGATGATGCAGCCCTTTTGCCGCAGATTTTCCAGCCCCCGGAACTCGACCTTCATGCCGCAGATCGTGTCGAGCAGCCAGAGCGTCGTCCGCGCCCAGCTGCGGGCGAGCTCCAGGATCGCCTTGCGGCCGAAGAGCATGGTCGGAAGGCCACCGATCGCGAAGACCGTCGTACACAGATAGAAGGCGACGTTGAACAGAAGGGAGCGAAGGTAAATCATGGGCCCCTTGTGCCGGAGGCGCGGGCAAATGAAAAGCCCGCGCGCGCTTTCGCGGCTCGTTCCCCGGGCTCTGTCGCGCAAAAGCCTCAGCCGTGTTCAATCGGGCGCCGCGAAAAAGCTGCGCAGGGCGCGAAAAACGATGGCGCGTGACACGAGGCCGGCAAGCATGGCTGCGCCGAGCGAGATCAGAACGATGGAGGCGATCCCCGACCAGCCAAGCGTGAAGGAGCCGAACAGCGCCTCTGCCTGTTCGCCGCCGGCGCTCGACGCCCAATGCCGGGAGAGAAGTCCGAGCACAAGGAACAAGAGGATGGCCGCGCCGCCGCCCGCCGCCCCGCCGCGCAGGCCGAGGCGAAGAAAATGGAACTGGAATTGCCGGGCGACGAAACCATCCGCGGCGCCGACGAAATGCAGGGCCTCGATGATTTCGCGATTGCCGGCCATCGCCCCACGCGTGGCGAAGCTGACGGCAAGCGCCATGGCGATAAGCACCAGGACGAAAATTCCGGCCGCCGCTCCGACCACGACCCGCGCCATCGTGTCGAGCCGCTGCATCCAGGCGCCATGATTGTCGAGGACGGCGTTGGGCAGGGCGGCGTCGAGCGCCGCCCGCAGCCCGATCTCGTCGAGCTGGGCCTTGGGGTCGCGGCGGACGGCGATCAGCCGGGGCGTCGGCAATTGGCTGAGATCGAGTCCTGCGCCGAGCCAGGGCGCAAGCAGGTCTTCGGATTCCTGACGCGTGAAGGCCCGCGCCTCGGCGACGCCGGGAAAGGCGGCGACGACGCGCGCCGCCTTGGCGGCGTCGGCGTCGAGGTCGCGGCCCGTTCGCGGCATGACCTGAACAGTCATTTCCATGGCGACATCGCCGCGCCAATCGCGCGCGGCGCCCGCCAGGACAATGGCGAAGCCCGCCGTGAGCGCGGCCAGGAAGGTCATGATCGCGATGACGAGCATCAACGAACGTCCGGCGACGGTTTCCGCAGGCACGAGCGGCGTGTCGCTCCAGGCGTCCGTCAGGTCCACCGTTTCGATCGGCGGCCGCGCCGCCATGTCTGGGGAGGGGTTCATCCGCGCCCTCAATCGTAGATATGCAAGCGGCCGTCGCCGAGGACGAGCCGGCGCGCCCCGTCGAACTGGTCCATCAGGGCGAGGTCGTGGGTGGCGATGACGACCGAGGTGCCTGATTTGTGCAATTCCTGGAAGAGCCGCATCAGGCGGCGGGCCAGAGAAGGGTCGACATTGCCGGTCGGTTCGTCGGCGAGCAGCAGCTGGGGCCGCATGATCAAGGCGCGGGCGATCGCCGCCCGCTGCTTTTCGCCGCCCGAGAGCACCGGCGGATAGACGTGCATCCGGTCGCCGAGGCCGACCCAGCGCAGGAGCTCCATGACCTCAGCGCGATAGCTTGATTCCTCGCGCTCCTGGACCCGCAGGGGAAGGGCGACGTTCTGATAGGTCGTGAGGTGGTCGAGCAAGCGGAAATCCTGGAAAACCACGCCGACCTTGCGCCGCAGCGCGGTGATCTCCGCCTTGTCGAGTTCCTGCGAGTCCTTGCCAAAGAGAGTGATCAAACCGCGCGTCGGCGGCATGGCGAGCAGGATCAGGCGCAGCAATGTGGTCTTGCCCGCGCCGGAGGGACCGGTCAGGAACTGGAACGTGCGGGGCGCTATGTCGAAACTGATGTCGCGCAGGATTTCCGCGCCCATTCCATATCTCAGGCCGACATTTTCAAACCGGACCAAAGCAGCCCCTCCCTCCTCCCGCCGCTTGCGCATTCCGCGGGGCGCAGGCTTGGGAGGGGTCATGTTTCCGCGAATCGCGTCCTCTTAACCCAGTTTTAACCATAGCAGCAGAGTTTTGAATTGCGACAGACCGCAGATCTTCTTCCCCAGCTCGGGCGCATACATGGCTTCCGCGTCAGCATTTTCGTCTCTCGACGATCACGATTATCGTTTCTCTTCCCGGCGCGGGCCGCCGGTCGAGGTCGGCGGCGTCGCCGCGGCCTCGGGGCGTCGCGCCGACTTTCATGGGAAATTACGGGCAGCCGAGGCCAAGGAAGACGGACGGCGCTGGCGTCCGGGACCTTGGGCGTGGGTTTTCGCCGGATTGTCGGCCTGGAGCCTGTTGATCGGCGGCCGCATGCAGATCGCGCGCCTCGTTCCGCCTGCCGCCCAGCTTTATTCGGCGCTCGGCTTCGACGTGAACCTGCGGCGCATGGCGATCGAAAATGTCGTCTCGAGCCTCGCCGACGAGGACGGACGCCCCGTTCTTGTCGTCGAGGGGGAGATTCGCAATCTCGCAGCCTCGCCCCACGCCACGCCGCGCATGCGACTCTCGGTGGTCGACGCCGACGGGCGCGAAATCTATCACTGGACGGCGGCGCCGCCGAAGGCGCGACTGGCCGCCGGGGAAAAGGCGGAGTTCCGCGCTCGCCTCGCCGTTCCGCCCAAGGAGGGCCACCAGGTGAGGGTCCGCTTCGCCGCCCAGGCGGACAGTTCGGGATCGGAAAGGTGAGCGCCGCTGCGATCCTTTTCGATGAGGCGGCTCTCGTCACGCGCGTTTCTGAACTGGCGAGGGAAATTGCGGCGAGCGACCCGCGCGACCTGATCGCGATTCCGATCATGACCGGCGCCTTCGTCTTCGCGGCCGATCTGCTCCGGGCCATGCATCGCGCGGGACTCGCGCCGGAAGTCGATTTCGTTCAGATCGCGAGCTATGGCGCGGGCACGCGCTCTTCCGGCGAGATCAGTCTCCTGCGGGACATTCAGGCGCGCGTCGAGGGGCGCGACGTTCTGCTGATCGACGATATTCTTGAATCCGGCCGGACGCTTTCTTTCGCCAAGCGTCTCCTGGTCAGCCGCGGCGCGCGCCGGGTGATGATCGCGGCGCTTCTCGAAAAACCGCATAAAAAGGAAATCGAGGTTCACGCCGATTTCGTCGGCTTCACCTGCCCCGACCGCTTCGTCGTCGGCTATGGCATGGATCACGCTGGCCATTACCGGCAGTTGCCCTTCGTCGGCGTCCTCGATGGCCACTGATCAGGCGAAGGGATAGGCGGCTTCGATCCGGTAGGGACCGCCGCCGACCGAATCGCGCGAGGAAAAGAGTGCAAAGCGTCGGGCCTCGAAGGACAGGGCCAGTGGAAAAGCCCGTTCCGCCAGCCAGGCGCCGACAGCGGCCGAGGAGACGCCGCGCAGTCGCGCCAAAGTGACATGCGCGGCGAAATTCCGTGTTTCGGGCGCAAGGCCGTTGCGGCGGGCGATCGTTTCATGGGTCGCCTGCAATCGCGCCAGCAGGGGATCCGCTTTCACGCGGGCGTAGAGCACGCGCGGCTGCCGGCCGCCGAAAACGCCGATTTCATCGAGTTCGAGCCGCAGCGGCGCCCCGCCGGAAAAATGTTCCGTCTCGGCGAGGTCGACGGCAATCGCCTCCGCGGAGCGCGTGTCGATGTCGCCGAAGAAGCGCAATGTGAGGTGATAATCCTCGGGCTCGATCCAGCGCGCGCCATGCAGCCCGCCGCGAAAAAACGTGAGCTGCGCCGCGATGTCCGGCGGAATTTCGAAGGCGGTGAACAGTCTGGGCACTTCTGCGTCCGATCAATTGGTCTTCAGGCCGTCCAGCCAAGCCACGACCGTCGGCAGAATGCCCGCGACCATGGTCTCGACGCCCGTGGGATTGGGATGCAAGCCGTCCGGCAATTGCTTGTCGGGATGGCCAGCGACGCCTTCGAGGAAGAAGGGATAGAGCGGCGCCTGATATTTTCGCGCCAGCGAAGCGAAGATCGGCTCGAATTCGGCCGCATAGGGACCGCCGAGATTGGGCGCCGCGCGAATGCCGGCGATCAGGAAGGGGATTTTGCGCGCGCGCAGCCGCGCGAGGATCGCGTCGATGTTTTCCCGCGTCTTTTCCGGGTCGAGGCCGCGCAGCATGTCATTGGCGCCGATTTCGACGATGGCCCCATCTGCGCCGTCGCCGAGCGCCCAGTCGAGCCGCGCCAGCAGTCCGGCGGACGTGTCGCCTGAAACACCCGCGTTGACGATCTCGACGTCAAAGCCCTTGGCCCTGAGGGCCTCCTGCAGAACGGCGGGAAAGGCCTTGTCAGCAGCGAGGCCATAGCCTGCCGTGAGGCTGTCGCCGAGGGCGACGATGCGCAGCGGCCTGGCGTCCGCCGCGCCGCCGAGCGCGAAAAGGAGCGCGAACGCCGCGAAAAAGATTTGGCGAAAACGCCCAAGGCGCCCATATCGGGCGAAGCGGCGTCCGCGCGC
>JAJXYV010000179.1 GCA_021780435.1 Pseudomonadota bacterium | reverse complement strand
CACGGCTCGTGCTCCGATTATCGGGCCGCCGCTTCGATCGATCTCCAACATGACGCGCAGGACATCGACGTCAGGATCGCGCGCCCGACCCTCGTCTTTTTCGGCGCCAACGGGCAAATGGCGAAACTCTTCGACATCCCGGCGGAATGGGCCGCCCGCTGCCTGCGCATGGAGCAGGCGTCCTTGCCAGCCGGCCATTTTTTCATCGACCAGTTTCCGGTCGAAACCGCGTCCACGCTGCGATCGTTTCTGAAGCGTTGCTCAGCGCGCTGAACAACAATGCGAGAGCCGGCGCCCAGTCCGGGCGCCGGCTCTCGGTTGGTTTCGCCTTTCGAGCCTGATGCCGGCTCGACGGCGCGATCGTCAGGCGGCGATCTTTTCGATGTCGCGTCTGGCGGCGGCGATGGCCTCGGCCCGGCGGTCTTCCCCGAGCGCAATGCCTTCGGCGCGGATAAAAGTCACGTCGTCAATGCCAAAGAAGCCGAAAACGCCGCGCAGATAATTTTCCTGATGGTCGAGGAAGGCGACTGGCGTTTCGGGGCCATAATAACCGCCGCGTGAAGACGCGACGATGATCCTTTTGCCGCCGGCAAGGCCGATGGGGCCATTTTCGGTGTAGCGGAACGTCTTGCCTGCGACCGCCAGGCGGTCGATCCAGGCCTTGAGCTGACTCGGGATGGAGAAATTGTACATGGGCGCGCCGATCACGACGACGTCCGCCGCCAGAAACTCGTCGAGCGCCGCCTGCCCCGCGGCGAGATCGCGTTGGAGCGCCGGCGTCTGCGTCGCGCCGCCCTGCGCGGCGGCGAGATGCGCGCCGGAAAGATGGCCAACCGGTTCCGCGGCAAGGTCGCGATAGGTCACGGTCGCCTCGGGATGGCGGCGACGTTCGGCAGCGATGATTTCAGCCGAAATCAGGCGGCTGACCGAGCCCGGCCCGAGAATGCTGGAATCGACATGCAAGAGATTCATGGTCTGGCCCTTTCGCCTGGATCGCAATTCGCTTTCGGGCTCAACGGAAGGCTGCCTCGATCGCGACTGGACCGAAGTTTCGCAGAGGAAAGGTCCTCCGGACAGCCGAATAATTTTGGATAATTTATTCAACTTTTTCGAAAAGGTTGGATTTCAGATTTCCGCATCGCCAAACCCCGCCTTGTCCTGCGCGCCGCAGGCGACGAATTGCTGCAGGAGCCAGGACGCGGCGGGACCGGGCGGCGCGTCGCGGCGGTAGATCGCGGAAAGGCTGATGGTCCCGCCAGGAAAATCAGGCATGGCGAGTCGCATCAACGCGCCCGAGGCGAGGTCCGCTTCGACCATGGCGAGCGGCATGTTCCCCCAGCCGATCCCCTCGCGCAGCAGCGCATGTTTGGCGCCCAGATCGGCGAGCCGCCAGGTCCGCCGACTCAAAACGCCAAAATCGCGGCCTTCGGTCAAGGCCGAGCGGTCAGTCAGCACCAGCTGGATGTGATCAAGCCCGGCGCCCGGCGGAAGCGTTCCAAGGCGCGCTAAAGGGTGATCCGGCGCCGCGACGGGGACAAGCTCGACGGAACCGACGACGATCCTCACCAGTTCGTCGTGGCCGAAGGGCAAGGGACCGCTGACTCCGAACACGACGCGGCGATCCATCACCAGGCTCGCCACCGCCCCCAAAGCCTCGACCGACAGGCGCAAGGTCACCGAAGGGAATTTTTCGCTGAACGCGCGCAAGAGACTTGCGAGCCTGGTTGGAGGAACCATCACGTCGACGGCAAGGCGGACCTCGGCTTCGAGACCGTCGAGCATGCCCTTGACCTTGGCGCGCAAGCCATCGACGCCCTGGGCGATGTTGCGGACGTCGGCGACCAGGGCGCGGCCCGCTTCGGTCAGGCGCGGCTTTTTGGTTCCCTCGCGTTCGAACAAGGCGACGGCGAGTTGCGCCTCGAGATTGACGACGCCGTAGCTGATGACCGAAACCGCGCGGTTCAGTTTGCGCGCGGCGCCGGCGAAACTGCCGGTTTCAACCACGGCTAGAAAGATTTGCAGCTGATCGAAGGTCGGGACGCCGGGACCAGACATTTCAACTTTCTCGAATAGAACGGCATATCTTATGCCACTAAACGGAAAACACGAAAGAGATTAAATCAAGCTCAAATTGTCGCCGCATGCGCTGCGGCCTCCAACAATGATGGAGATCACCGATGATCGATATCCGTCCTTTCGACAGCCTTGGCCATGCCGACCACGGTTGGCTCGACGCCCGGCATCATTTTTCGTTCGCCGATTATTTCGACCCGAGGCGCAGCCGCTGGGGCGCGCTGCGGGTGTGGAACGACGACACCATTCAACCCCGTTCCGGTTTCCCGACCCATCCGCACCGCAACATGGAAATCATCACCTTCGTGCGCAAAGGGGCGATCACTCATCGCGACAGTCTGGGCAATCAGGGCCGCACCGAGGCCGGCGACGTCCAGGTCATGTCGGCGGGAACAGGCGTCGCCCATTCCGAATATAATCTGGAGCCGGATGTCACCGAGATTTTCCAGATCTGGATCGAGCCGACCCGTTACGGCGAAAAGCCGAACTGGGGGACCCGTCCGTTCCCGCGCGGAGCGCGCGCGGGCAATTTCGTGATCCTCGCTTCGGGCTTCGCCGAAGACCGCGACGCTTTGCCGATCCGCGCCGAAGCCCGCGTGGCCGCAGCCACGCTCAAAGCGGGCCAGACGGCCGATTACCGCTCAGACAAGAGCCGGCGCCTTTATCTCGTGCCGGCGACCGGCGCGGTCGAGATCGACGGCCTGCGCCTCGGCGCCCGCGACGGCGCCGCGATCAAGGATCTCGATGTGGTTTCGATCAAGGCGCTGGAAGACAGCGAGATCGTTCTCGTCGACACGAGCGATCTGCCGTTGGCCTGATCCTGAGGATGCGTGCGGCGGCTCCCGGATTCCGCTGATCGGCTCGTCGCGCGACTCCTGTCGACCCGCGGGCGATCGCCTCACCCGGCGTAGGAGGTCGGCCCGCGCCATTCCCGCGCGGCAGGTTCGAACGCCCGCAGCAGATCGACTGCGCGGTAGGCGATCTGGTCGATGATGTCGTCCACGCATTTAGGCCCGAGATAGAAGGCCGGAACCGGCGGCATGACGATGGCGCCGGCTTCGGTCGCCGCCGTCATGGCGCGCAGATGGCCGAGATGCAGCGGCGTTTCGCGGACGAGCAGGATCAGCGGGCGTCGCTCCTTGAGGTGAACATCGGCGGCGCGGGTCAAAAGGCTGTCCGAATGGCAGTGCGCGATGGCCGACAGTGTGCGCACCGAGCAAGGGGCGACGATCATGCCAGCGGTGGGAAAGGAGCCCGAAGCAATCGGAGCCCCGACATTGTCGACATCGTGCCAATGCGGCGCGCGGGCGCGCAAGCGCTTCATCGCATCGGGCGCGATTTCCTCGGCGAGGGTCCGCGCGGCGGCGCGGGTGGCGACAACATGGGTCTCTGCGCCAAGGCTCTGCAGGATTTCAAAGATGCGCAGTCCAATGGCTGCGCCCGAGGCGCCGCTGAGACCGAGTACGATGCGCGGACTCATCTTGCGCCTCCGTCGCCGAGTTCGCGGGCGATGCGCGGCCAGAGCGCGTCGATCTTTCGCTGGACCGCCGGCGTCATGGAAAGGACGCGCCCCCATTCACGCTTCGTCTCTGCGCCGATCTTTCTCGTCGCGTCAAGGCCCAGCTTGCCGCCCAACCCCGGTTCGGGCGAGGCGAAGTCGAGATAATCGATCGGCATATTGGTCATGGTCATCAGGTCGCGCGAAGAGTCCAGGCGAGTCGAAAGCGCCCAGACGACGTCGTTCCAGTCGCGGACATTGATGTCATCGTCCACGACCACGACGATTTTGGTGTAATTGAATTGCGGCAGCATGCCCCAAAGCCCCATCATCACCCGCCGCGCCTGACCGGGGTAGGATTTTCGGATCGAAACGACCGCCATGCGGTAGGAACAGGCCTCCGGCGGCAGCCAGAAATCGACGATCTCCGGCATTTGCCGCTTGATCGTCGGCAAGGCGAGCTCGTTGAGCACCGATCCGATCACCGAAGGCTCGTCCGGCGGCCGGCCGGTGAAGGTGGTAAGGTAAAGCGGATCGCGCCGCGTCGTGATCGCGGTCACGCGCATGACCGGGAAGGGCTCGACGCTGTTGTAATAGCCGGTATGGTCGCCATAGGGGCCTTCCGGCGCGGTTTCGGTCGCTGAAACATAGCCTTCCAGGACGATTTCAGCTTCGGCTGGGACCAGCAGCGGAACCGTCAGCGCCGGCGCGACGCGCGGCCGTTCGCCGCGCAGCACGCCGGAGAAGCGCAGTTCGGACACGGTTTCCGGCAACGGCAGCACGGCGGAGAGAATGGTCGCGGGATCGGCCCCGATCGCCACCGCGACCGGCATGTCTTCGCCGCGCGCCGCCCACGCGCGATGATGCGCCGCGCCGCCGCGATGGGCGAGCCAGCGCATAATGGCGCGATCCTTGCCCAGAACCTGCATGCGATAGACGCCGATGTTCATCTTCGCGGTGTCGTCCGCTTCCGTCTCGGGCGGACGGGTGATGACCAGCGGCCAGGTGATCAATGGCGCCGGCTCGCCGGGCCAGCAGGTCTGGATCGGCAACGCGCCGAGATCGACATCGGCGCCGGTCCGGCGCTCCTGCTGGCAATCCGGCCGCGCGACGACCTGCGGGCGGGTCGCCAGAGCGGCGCGCAACATCGGCCAGCGGCCGAGCGCATCGCGCAATCCGTCGACCGGGGCCGGCTCGCGCAAGCCGGCAAGCATCTCGCCCAGTTCGCCGACGCCCTGCGGCCCCACGCCAAAACCCATGGCGACGCGCTCTGGCGTTCCAAACAGATTGGCGACCACCGGCATAGAGGCGCCAGCCGCGCGCTCGAACTGCAACGCCGGGCCGCCAGCCAGCAGCACGCGGCGATGAACCTCTGTGATTTCATGGACGAGGCTCACCGGCTCGCGGATCCGAACGAGCCGCCGGCCCTGTTCCAGATGAGCCAGGAAGGCGCGAAGGTCGCGAAAGGTCGGCAGGGAGCGGAAAGACATGAGGCTTCTTCACCGAAACGCGATCGGCTTGCCTTGACTACGATCAAAGCGTCGCCCGATTGCTTCTGATCTAACGGCTCCATGTCCCGAGAGACCCCCATACCGATCTTTCCCGCCGCCGGCGCCGCAGCGCTGCGCCATTTGCCGCTCTGGCCCCTGGCCTTGGCCGCCGGCCGGCTTGCGCCGAGTCTCGTGCGCCGCCATGAAAAAATGTTCGCCCGCCTGGGCGAGCAAGCCGAAAAAACCTTCCTGATCGACCCCGCCGATCTTCCCTTCGTCTTTGTGCTGTCGCCCCGCCCCGACAGGCCGCGTCTCGACACGGTCCGGCGCGAGGCGGCGGGCCATTGGGACGCGCGCGTCGCCGGCCCGCTGGCGGCCCTGATCGGCCTCGTTCACGGCGCCTATGACGGCGACGCTCTGTTTTTCTCGCGCGATCTCGTCATCGAAGGCGACACCGAGGCGGTGCTCGCGCTGCGCAACGCCATCGACAATGAGGAAATCGATCTGGCGCGCGAGGCTTCGGCGCTGCTCGGGCCGCTGGAGACGATCGCGACCGGGCCGGCCCGGCGTCTGGCGGGCGCGCTCGGGCGCTGGACCGGCGTCGCGCTCACGCGGGGCGAGAACGGGCCGCTGACATGACGGCGCGTCCCGGTCTCGAACTGGTCTGTCCGGCAGGCACGCCGGCCGCCCTGCGCGGCGCGGTCGAAGCCGGCGCCCACGCCATTTATTGCGGCTTCAACGACGAAACCAACGCCCGCAATTTTCCGGGCCTGAATTTTTCCCGCGACGAGATGGCGGAAGCCATCAAATTCGCGCACGGCCGCGGCGCCAAGGTTCTGGTCGCTCTCAACACCTTTCCGCGCGCCGGCGCCTTCTGGCGCTGGAGCAAGGCGGTGGACGATTGCGCGCGTTTCGGCGCGGACGCTGTCATTCTCGCCGACCTGGGACTTTTGGAAGACTCGGCGCGCCGCCACCCCGACCTGCGGCTGCATCTCTCCGTCCAGGCGGCCGCCGCCAACGCCGACACGATCAATTTCTATGCGCGGGCCTTCGGCGTGAAGCGCGTCGTGCTGCCGCGCGTGCTGACCGTGCAGGAAATCGCCGCGATCAACCGCGAGATCGACGTCGAGACGGAAGTCTTCATCTTCGGCGGCCTGTGCGTGATGACGGAGGGGCGGTGCTCGCTGTCCTCCTACGCCACCGGCAAATCCCCGAACATGAACGGCGCCTGCTCTCCGGCGAGCCATGTCGAATATCGCGAGGAAGGCGGCTATCTCATGTCACGCCTGGGCGGCTTCGCGATCCATCGCGTCGCGGCGGGCCAGCCGGCGCCCTACCCAACCTTGTGCAAGGGGGTTTTCGAGGCCGGCGACTACAAGGGCTATGTCTTCGAAGATCCCGTCAGCCTCGACGCGGCGGCGCTCATTCCGCAACTGGCCGAAGCCGGCGTCGCGGCGCTCAAGATCGAGGGCCGGCAGCGCAGCCGCGCCTATACCGAGGCCGTCGTGCGCAATTTCCGGCGCGCGCTCGACGATTACGCGGCGGGCCGCCCGATCGCGGCCGGGGAATTGCGCGCCTTGACCGAGGGGCAGCAGACCACCTCCGGCGCCTATCGCAAAACGTGGCGCTGAGGCTGCGCCCACGGGAGAACAATTTTGGCGGACAGGACTTTCACCCTCACGCTCGGGCCGTTGCAATTCAACTGGCCCGCCCAGAAATTCGTCGATTTCTATGCGGCCGTCGCCGATGAGGCGCCGGTCGATCGCGTCGTCATCGGCGAACTGGTTTGCTCCAAGCGCGCGCCTTTTTACGCGGATCGCATCCCCGCGGCCATTGAAAGGCTGGAGCGCGGCGGCAAGAAGGTCGTCCTCGCCTCGCTGGCCCTCGTCACGCTGGAGCGCGAGCGGCGCGCAGCGCGCGAACTGTTTCAACAGACAGAGCATGAAGTCGAGATCAACGACCTCGCCCTGATGAACTGGGCGCGCGAGGAGACGCCCTTTTCGATCGGCCCGCTCGTCAATGTCTACAATGAGGCGACGCTGGCCTTTCTCGTGCGCCGCGGCGCGCGGCGGGTCTGTCTGCCGCCGGAACTGCCCTTCGCCTCGGTCGAAACGATCGTCAAGGCCTCCGGGGATCTCGGCGCGGCGATCGAGGTCTGGGCCTATGGCCGTATTCCGCTCGCCATTTCGGGACGTTGCTATCACGCCCGCGCCCACAGCCTGAGCAAGGATTCCTGCCAGTTCGTGTGCGAAAAGGATCCGGACGGCCTGCCGACGAAGACGCTCGAAGGCGTCGAATTTCTTGCGGTCAATGGCGTTCAGACCTTGTCGTATAAATACGCCAATCTGATCGGAGACCTCGACCGCCTGGCGGAGGCCGGCGTGACCAGCTTGCGGCTTTCGCCCCATAGCGGCGATTTCGTCGCCGTGACGAAGGTCTTCGCCGACGTCTGCGCAAGCCGCATTTCGCCGCAGGAAGGACTCGCTCGTCTGGCGAGCGAATCCCCGGAGGCCGACTTCACGAACGGTTTTCTGTTCGGGGATCGCGGCGCGGCGCCTCTGGCCCCCTCATGACGGCGGCCTGGTAGAGCGACGCGCCGGAAGCGAACAGAAAAAGCGCGAAGGCGGCGGACCAGGCCATCGCCGAAATGACGAGAAAAGCCTGCGCTTCGGCAAAAAATGCGGCGAAGACGCGAGCCGCAGCCGCGCCGAGGCAGAGCGCAACCGCGGCTTCGGCGCCGGGCGATGGGGTAAAGGCGCGTTGGCAACGCTTCCTGATCATGCTTTCCATGATCGCCAGGCTCATTCCGCCAAAACCGCCTATCGTCCAGACATGCAATCCCGCGTTCGCCGGCGTCGCATCCGGAAACAGCGCGTGAAGGGCCAGCAGAAAGAAGCCGAGGGGGACCGCGCCGTAAGCCGCGTAGAGCGCGACCAAGGGGGGCGAGGCGAAAGTGCGCTGCCCGACCCACGACGCCATGCGCCAGCACTGGCTGGCGCCGCCGGCCAGGAGAAGGAACGCGCAGACCGCGCCCTCCGGGGTGACGAGCCAGCCGCAGAGAGCGGCGATTGTCACAGCCGCGACGATCCCTTCGATCCCTTCGATCGCTTCGGCGCGCGGGGCGGACGCTGGCGCGCCGCATAGTTCGTCAAATCTCGCAGTCAAGGCGGGCAGCACGCGACCAGCGATCACGGCGATCAAGCCGATGAGCGCCGCGATTGCGGCATGGATCGCAAACTCGCGCTGCTGTGGCGAGAACGGCCCGGCGAGGACGAGCCCCGACAAGGCATAGAGCGTGAGGAGCAGAACGATTTTCCTGTTGCGAACATCCTCCGCCCTGAACACATGGAAGGCGGCGAGGCCCGCCAGGGCCACGGCTGGCAAGGCGCGAATCATGGCGAGTGGCCATGGATGAGCGGGCGCGACCCGCGCCGCGATCCAGCAGACCAGAAACGCCGGAACCGCGCCGGACAGAAGCGGGCGACCTGTCCATCGAGGCAAGGCGGTCAACAGGAATCCCGCCATCGCGGCGGCGACAAAGCCGAACAGCAACTCCTGCTCATGCCATTCCACCGCTTGGGCGATGGTCCATGGAGAACCTTGCGTCGGCAGCACGGCAAGCCAGCCGAAGCCGACCATGATCGCATCAAGCGCGGCCAGTGGAAAAAATACCGCGAAGGGCGGCGGCGCGGCGCTCTGTTTCATCCGGGAGATTATCTGCAACCTGATTTGCCGTCTCATCTAGCCGTCGTCCGCGCCGGTTCGCGCCATCGTCATAGGGGCAGACCGATGGCGCGAAACCCGACTGACGCGCTGGCGGGCGGCGACAGCCGGTGGGACGGCGGCAGGCGTTCAAAACGAGCCTGCAAAATCATAATGCGCGCCAATGGATGAATAAAGCGTGGCGAGGCGATTGTTTGACCTACCGCAAAATGCAGGCCTTTCGGCCGGCCTGCGCGATCATAACGCTTGACGGTCGTCCTTCCCCGTCGGCAGAATAAAATCGCCAAGGGGAGCCTCGACAAGAGGCTGAGAGGCCGCTGGAGCGAACGCTCGCGCGACGACCCTTATCGACCTGATCCGGTTCATGCCGGCGGAGGGATGGCGTGACGCGCTTGCCGCGCGGCGTTCAATCTCATCCTGCCCGATTGCCCGCAAAAGGAGGAGAGTTGGATGCGCATCAGAATCGTCGGCGCGGGCGTGGCGGGTCTCACCGTCGCTTATGAATTTGCGTCCCGCGGCGCGGAGGTTGAACTCGTCGAGCGCGAGGAAGGGCCTGGCCGCGGCTGCTCATGGTATGCGGGCGGCATGGTCGCGCCCTGGTGCGAACTGGAATCGGCCGAGCCGCTGGTCTGCCAGCTGGGGATCGAGGCGCTGGATTTCTGGACGCGACGAATTCCGGTGGCCCAGACCCGTGGCAGCCTTGTCGTCGCGACGCCACGCGACATGACCGAATTGCGGCTTTTCGCCCGCCGCGCCCAGGAATTCGAAGAAATCGGCGGGAACCGTATCGCCGAACTCGAACCGGACCTTGCCGGACGCTTTTCCCGGGCGCTTTTTTTCCCTAAAGAGGCCCACCTCGATCCACGCGTGGCGCTGGAGACGACGACGCGCCGCCTCGCGGCCATGTCGAACGTCCGCCTGCGGTTCGGCATCGACGCCGAGGCGGCGGAAGGCGAAGCGGATTGGACCATCGACTGCACGGGATATGCCGCGAAGTCGAAATTACCGGGGCTGCGCGGCGTCAAGGGCGAGATGATGATTCTCGCCGCGCCGGACCTGAATTTGTCGCGACCGATCCGCCTGCTGCACCCCCGCCATCCGGTCTATGTCGTGCCGCGCGAAGAGAATCGTTTTATGATCGGGGCAACCCAGATCGAAAACGAAGAACGCGCCCGCGTCACGGCGCGCTCGATCGTCGATCTGATCAATTCCGCCTATGCGGTCCATCCCGCATTCGCCGAAGCGGAAGTCGCCGAAACGGGTTCTGACCTGCGCCCCGCCTTCTCCGACAATTTGCCGCGCCTGATCGTTCGCGGACGCACGATTTTCATCAACGGACTGTTCCGGCATGGTTTCCTGCTCGCGCCCTCGCTGGCGCGCCGCGCAGCCGATTATGTCTATCGCGGCCTCATGGCGCCGGAAGTCATGCGGCCGGCCGAGCCGACATTGAAGCTCGAACACCCCGCAGCTTGATCCGTCCCGCGATCGCGCCGCCGATCCTTCTGTCGCGCGATCGTCAGGCTGTCCAGGCCCGCGCCGACGTCTTCGGCGATATATCCAGGGCTTCTAAAGCATCGGCCGCCGCCACTCGACCATCGGCTATCTCGACGCGGTTCATAGACCGAGGTTCCGGCCCCATAAAATGGTCGGCGTGATCTGCGGGATTGTGTTAGCGTTTGCAGGCGAAGGCTGAACCCCTGACCGCATTTCTGAGACCAGCAGACATTCGATCCACGCCGGCTCCCCGCCCACCGCCGCCGGGTGGCGAATGAGCGAAGTCTAATTTTGCAAATGGAAAGAATTCGACTGACCGTCGCCAATTGCACCGGCGGCGCAGGGCGCTTGCGCTCAAAAGCGAGCGGCGGCTCCAAGCCCAACAACGCTTATTGGACAATGGTTGGGCACGAGAGCGCGTCCAGAGCGCTACGCCCGTCTAACATTTTGATTTTATTGGCGCTCCCTAGGGGACTCGAACCCCTGTTTTCGCCGTGAGAGGGCGACGTCCTGGACCGCTAGACGAAGGGAGCAGCGGAAGGACCCGTTCTATATCGGGGAGAGGGCCTCGCCGCAAGCCTTTCCGGATGACAAATTTTCGCGGCCCGCGGGGGTGAGAAGCCCGTTGAGCAGCAGATCGACATGGGCGGCGATATAGGCCTCCTCATCGATGGCGAGATTGGAGCCGAAGATCAGGCGCATCAGGGTGAGGAAGACCGAGGGGGCGATCACGATCTCGGCGCCATGTTTCAGCACTTCGGGCCGGAAGTCGCCGCTCGCGACGCCTGCCGCCAGAAGCTCCGCGATCATGCCCATGGCGGGCGCGAAGAAATTCCGGTGGTGGCTCTCCACGAGTTGCGGGAAGCTTTTTCCATCCGAGACCATGAAGCGGATCATCTCGCGCCCGCGGCGGTCGCAGGCGCAGCGGCCGTACATAAAGCTCAGAAAAGCCCGGAGCTTTTCCGCGCAGGTTCCCTGCGCCACCGCGAGCATGGCGCCGGCGTCAGCGAGCATGTCCCGCGAGTAATGGTCGACCATTTCCTCGAACAGGCGCTCCTTGGTTTCGAAATAGAAATAGATCGCGCCCTTGGTCACCCCGGCCCGCGCCGCGACGTCCTCCATGCGCGTCGCCGCGAAGCCGCGCTCGGCGAAGGCGTCGAACGCCGCTTCGATGATTTCGCCCGGTCGTTCCGCCTTGCGGCGCGCGCGCTCTTTCATTTCCGTTCCCATCCGGCCTTTCAAGTTATTGACTTTCCGGTCAGTCAATAATAATCCTCTTTCAGGGCAAATGCCCAGAAGAATTTTCATCGCCCGGTCGCCAGGAGTCCCATGAGGGTCAAACCGCGCCTCTTCGTCCTGCTTCTGACGACCCTGCCGCTCGCCGCGTGTGGCGAGAAGGCTTCGCACGCGCCGCGCGCGCCGTTCGCCGTCGTAACCCAGACGGTCGAACCCCAATCCTTCGACAGCGACATCACCCTGACCGGAACGGTGCGCGCCCAGGTGCAGAGCGAATTGTCCTTCCGCATCAGCGGCCGGGTCATCGAGCGCAATGCGGACGTCGGCCAGCATGTCGGCGCGGACGATATTCTTGCCCGGCTCGACCCGACCGAGCAAGAGGCGGACCTCAAGGCGGCCCAGGCGGGGGTCGCTGGCGCGGAGGCGACCATGCGTCAGGCGGACGCCGCCTTCGAGCGGCAGAAGGCCCTGCTCGCCAATGGCTACGCCACCCAGGCGGCCTATGATCTCGCCGAACGCGCCCAGCGCACCGCCGCCGGCTCGCTCGAAGCCGCCAAGGCTCAACAGACCGCCGCCGAAGACGCCCTCTCCTATACCTATCTGCGCGCCGGCCATCCGGGCGTGATCACGGCGCGCAATATCGAGGTCGGCCAAGTGGCCCAGGCGGCGCAAATGGCGTACACGCTCGCGCAGGACGGCCCGCGCGACGCGGTTTTCTCCGTCTACGAATCCGCCTTCACCCGCAAGCTCAGCACGCCGTATATCTTCCTCGCCCTGGTCAGCGACCCCAGCGTGAAGACCAAGGGCCGGGTCCGCGAAATCTCGCCTGTCGTGGACACGAAGACGGGCACGGTTCAGGTCAAGGTCCAGATCGACCCCGATGGTCCAACCTTGCCGTTGGGCGCCGCCGTGACCGGAACCGGACGGTTGAGCCTGGAGGATGTCTTTGTCCTGCCCTGGACGGCGCTGACCGCCAAGGACGGCAAGCCCGCGCTCTGGGTCGTCGATCCCGCCGACCATTCCGTGCATTTGCGACCTGTCAGCGTCGCGCGTTACGAGAAGGAGCGCATCATTCTCGACGGCGGCCTGAAGCCCGGCGACAGCGTGGTGATCGACGGCGGCAAATTCCTGCGCGAGGGGCAGATCGTCGCCCCGCAGCCGACGGAGCGTTCATGATGGCCCGCCCTGCTCGCCGCTCGCCCCTCCTGCGCGTCGCCTTCGTCCCTCTGGCTCTGGCGGCGGCGCTCGCGGGCTGCAAGAAGGAGCAAGAGGCGCCCCCGCCCCCGCGCCCGGCGCTCACCATGGTAGTCGAGCCGAGCCCGGCCCTCGACATGGTGCTCTCAGGCACGGTCGAACCGCAGGTGCAGACTCCCTTCGGCTTCCGCGTGATCGGCCGGATGATCTCCCGCCCCGTCAAGGCCGGCGACCGCGTCGAACAGGGCCAGACCCTCGCGGCGATCGATCCGCTGGCGCTGGAAATGGCCGTGCGTTCGGCAACCGCCAATCTCGCCAGCGCCCGCGCCCAGTTCGACAACGCGGCGGCGACAGAGACCCGCCAAGCTGCGCTTCTGCAAAAGAAGACGACATCTCAGGCGGCTTTCGACACCGCCGAACAGGAGCGCGCCGCCGCCCAGGCCAATATGGAGCAAGCCGAGGCCAATCTTGCCAAGGCCAGGGAGCAATTGTCCTATTCCGTGCTCAAGGCCGATTATTCTGGCGTCGTCACCGCGACCTACGCCGAGGTCGGCCAGACGGTTTCGCCCGGCCAGCCAATCGTCGCCCTCGCCGAACCGTCAAAGCGCGACGCGGTGATCGACGCCGCCGAAAGCATTGTCGACGCCTTGTGGATCGGCCAGAAATTCGACGTCGCCCTGCAGATCGCCCCCACCAAGGCGATAGCCGGAACAGTGCGCGAAATTGCGCCGGAATCCGACCCTGTGACACGCAGCCGCCGCGTGAAGATCGCGCTCGAGAACCCGCCCGACTCGTTCCGCATCGGCGCGACGATCTTCGCCCGGCTCGCCACGGGATCGAACGCCGCGATCCGCATCCCCGACTCCGCCTTGTTGCACGAAGGCGAAAAGGCGCGCGTCTTCGTCGTCGATCCGGCGACTTCGCGGGTTTCCTTGCGCGATGTCGAGGTCGCGCCGGACCGCGAGGAAGGCCGCTGGATCGTGCGTGGCGGCCTCAAGCCCGGCGAGCGGATCGTCACGGCCGGCGTCCACCGCCTGCAAGAGGGCGAGCTTGTGAAGATTTATGGGAGCGAAGCGCCGTGAGCCGTTTCAACCTGTCAGACTGGGCGCTCGATCGCCGCTCGCTCGTCTGGTACTTCATACTGGTCTTCCTGGTCGCGGGCGTCTTCTCCTATTTGAAGCTCGGACGCGAGGAAGACCCGAATTTCACCATCAAGACCATGGTGATCCAGGCGAACTGGCCGGGCGCCACGGCGCAAGAGACCACGCTTCAGGTCACTGAGCGGATCGAGCGCAAGCTGGAGGAGCTTGAATCGCTCGATTTCACCCGCTCGATCACCACCGCCGGCCAGACCATCGTCTTCGTCAACCTCCTGCCGACGACCCGCGCCAAGGACGTCGAGCCGACCTGGGTTCGCGTCCGCAACATGATCGCGGACATCCGGAGCCAGTTTCCCGCCGGCGTCCAGGGGCCCTTCTTCAACGACCGCTTCGGCGACGTGTTCGGCAATATTTACGCCTTCACCGCCGACGGCCTCACCATGCGCCAGTTGCGCGACCAGGTGGAATTCGCGCGCTCGCAGATCCTGACCGTGCCCAATGTCGGCCGCGTCGATCTGATCGGCGAACAGGACGAGGCGATCTATCTCGAATTCTCGACCCGCCAGATGGCTGCGATCGGCGTCGACCTGCAATCGGTGATGAACACGCTCGCCGCGCAGAACGCGGTGACGCCTTCGGGCTTCGTCCAGGCGGGGCCCGAGCGGATCGCCGTCAGGGTCAGCGGCCAGTTCACCTCCGAAGATTCGCTGCGCGCGATCAACCTGCGCGTCAATGACCGCTTCTTCCCGCTGACCGACGTCGCGACGATCCGGCGCGGCTATATCGATCCGCCGACCAAGCTATTTCGCTATAATGGCGAACCGGCGATCGGGCTCGCCATCGGCATGAAGCAAGGCGCCAATCTGCTGGAGTTCGGCGCCGCGCTCGAGAAGAAGATCGAGCAGGTCAAATCGACGCTGCCCGTCGGCGTGGACATTTATCGGGTGTCGGACCAGCCAGCCGTGGTGGACGAGGCTGTGTCCGGATTCACCCGCGGCCTGTTCGAGGCCATCGTCATCGTACTCGGCATCAGCTTCATCAGCCTGGGCTGGCGCGCCGGCCTCGTCGTCGCCATCGCCATTCCGCTGGTGCTCGCGATCACCTTCCTCTACATGCGCGTGACCGACATCTCGTTGCAGCGCATTTCGCTCGGCGCGCTGATCATAGCCCTCGGCCTCTTGGTGGACGACGCCATGATCGCCGTCGAGATGATGGTGGCGCGGCTGGAGGCCGGCGACGATCTGCGCAAGGCGGCGACCCATGTCTATACCAGCACCGCCTTTCCGATGCTCACCGGCACTTTGGTCACCGTCGCCGGATTCATCCCCGTCGGCCTCAATTCGAGCGCGGCGGGCGAATTCACCTTCACGCTTTTCGTGGTCATCGCCGTCTCGCTGGTGACCTCGTGGATTGTCGCGGTGCTGTTCACGCCGCTGCTCGGCGTCACCCTCCTGCCGGCGGCGATGAAAGGCCATCACGAGACGGGCAAAAGCTGGTTCGCGCGCGGCTTCGACCGCGCGCTCAACGTCTGCATGAACCATCGCTGGCTTACGATCGGCGCGACGCTGGCCACCTTTTTCGTCGCCATCTTCGGGATGGGCTTCGTGCAGCAGCAATTCTTCCCCAGCTCCGACCGTCCCGAACTGATCATCGACTGGAACCTGCCGCAGAACGCCTCGATCGAGGACACCAACGACCAGATGGCGCGGTTCGAGCGCGAGGTGCTGGCGAAGGATCCGGATGTCGATCACTGGTCCACCTATGTCGGCGAGGGCGCCAAGCGTTTCGTCCTGTCCTTCGACGTGCAGCCGGCCAACATCGCCTTCGGGCAGATGGTGATCCTGACGAAGAGCATCGAAGCCCGCGACCGGCTGCGCCAGAACTATCACGACTGGCTGCGCAAGGCCTTTCCCGGCACGGACGCCTTCGTCCATCTGCTCGACATCGGCCCGCCCGTCGGACGCCCGGTGCAATATCGCATGAGCGGCCCGGATATCGACAAGGTCCGCGACTATGCGCAGCAACTCGGCAATATTGTCGCCAGGAACCGCCACCTCGGCGACGTGACCTTCGACTGGATGGAGCCGGCGCGCATGGTGCGCGTAAACGTGCTGCAGGACAAGGCGCGCACGCTCGGCGTCTCCTCGCAGGACATCGCCACGACCATCAACAGCGTGGTCAACGGCGCCGACGTCACCCAGGTCCGCGACGACATTTATCTTGTCGATGTCATCGCCCGCGCCCGCAACAAGGAGCGCGGCTCGGTGGAAACCTTGCAGAACCTGCAATTGCCGGCGGCGAACGGCCAGTCCGTGCCTCTGGCCTCGGTCGCCAATTTCAGCTTCGGGCTGGAGCAGCCGACGATCTGGCGACGTTCGCGCCTGCCAACCATCACGATCAAGGTCGCGGTCACCGACAGCGTCCAGCCGGCGACCGTGGTCGGCGAGCTGGAACCGGGGGTGAAAAAATTCGCCGACGCGCTGCCGCCCGAATACAAGGTCGAGGTCGGCGGCGCGGTCGAGGAAAGCGCCAAGGCGCAGGGGCCGATCAACGCCGTGATGCCGCTGATGCTTTTCATCATGGCGACGATCCTGATGATCCAGCTTCAGTCCTTCAGCAAATTGTTCCTCGTCTTCGCGGTGGCGCCGCTCGCGGTGATCGGCGTCGTCGCCGCTCTTCTGGCGAGCCACGCGCCGATGGGCTTCGTGGCGACGCTGGGCATATTGGCGCTGATCGGCATCCTGATCCGCAATTCGGTGATCCTGATCATCCAGATCGACTCGTTGCGCAAGGAGGGCGTCGCCCCGTGGAACGCCGTGCAGGAGGCGACCCAGCACCGCATGCGGCCGATCATGCTGACCGCCGCCGCGGCGACCCTGGCGCTGATCCCGATCTCGCGCGAAATCTTCTGGGGTCCCATGGCCTATGCGATGATGGGCGGCATCATCGTCGGCACCGTGCTGACGCTTCTGTTCCTGCCGGCGCTCTATCTCGCCTGGTTCCGAATTCCGAAGCCGGCCGATACTGGACATCAGGCCTGAGCCAGTCCATCTAAAGGGCATGAACGAACCCGTCCCGTCCCTGCCGGCGGCGTGCGCAAACATCTGGCTGTGGCTTGCCGCCGGCCTGGCCGTCACGCTGGGGGGCGGCGCGCTGGCGCTGTGGGCGGCCTATGGGCCGGTGGTCTTCGTCAACACGCTCAACGCCGCCTGGACCTGCCTGTAGGACTTCATGCCCCCGCGCAAGACCAAGACCCCGCCGAAAACCCCGCTTCCCCTTCTGTGGATGCTCGCAGGCTTCGCCGGCGCGCTCGCCCTTTCCGCGATCGGCCTCGGCTTTCTGTCCAGCGAAAAGCCCGCCGCGCCCGCGCCGTCGGCCATCGGCGGGCCTTTCGTCCTGGAGAGCGGCGGCGCGAAGGTCTCCGACCGGGATCTGCGCGGCGAGCCGTTCCTCGTCTTTTTCGGCTATACCCATTGCCCCGACGTCTGCCCGACGACGCTCGCCCAGATCTCCGAGATCCTGCGCGCGCTGGGCCCTGACGCGAAGATCAAGGTCCTCTTCGTCACGGTCGATCCCGAGCGCGACACGCCGCAGCTCATGCAGGATTATGCGAGCAGTTTCGACCCGCGCGTCATCGGCCTGTCCGGCGACCGCGCCGCGATCGACCAGATCATGAAGGCCTATCGCGTCTATGCGCGCAAGGTTCCGGAAAAGAACGGCGGCTATTCGATGGACCACAGCGCCGTGGTCTATCTGATGGACAGCCAGGGCCGGTTCGTGCGCGCCTTCAACGTCCAGCAACCGGCCGCGCAGGCCGCGGCGGAGCTGAAATCCCAGCTCGCCGCTCAGTAAAAACCGATCGGGAAATATTTGAGATAAAGTTCGGTCAGCGCGCCATGCTCGTCGAGCTCCTGCAGCGCCCAGTTCAGCGCGCGGCGCAGATTGTCGTCGTCCGGACGCACGGCGATTCCGATCCCCTCGCCGAAAAAGGCCGGCTCCAGGAACGGCCCGCCCTGGAAGACGCAACATTTTTCCGAATGCCGGTCGTTCATCCAGATCGCCAGGCTGACGGCGTCGTCGAAGGCGAGATCAACCTTGCCGTCGCGCAGCGCCGCCATCAGAGCCGCGCGGTCCGGGAAAGCCACGACCGTCGAGCGCGCAAAAAAAGCTTTCAGAAAAGCCTCATGGGCGCTGCCGGCCTCAACCCCGATTCTGGCTTGAAGCAACGCCTCCGGCCGCACGTCTACATTTCCAGCGCTGGCTCGGGAAACGAAACGCGCTGGCGTCAGATAATAAGGCTCGGTGAAGCGAGCCCGCGCCCGCGCCGCCGGCGTCTCCTTGAGCGACGCGATGACGGCGTCGCCTTCTTTCGCCTCCAGCGCGTCGAGCAGATTGTCCCAGCGGCGCGGCTGGATGGTGCAAGAGACCTTCAACTCGTCGCAGATCGCCCGCGCAAGATCGACATTGAAGCCCGCGAGCGCGCCGTCGGAACCCAGGAATTCAAAAGGCGGATAATCGTCGGCGGTCAGGAAGCGGATCGCCTTCAGCGAGTCGATTGAAGGCGCAGCCTGGCGGTTGTGCGGATCGAACAGGCTCGGCAGAAAAGGCCGCGATGGCGCCGTCTCGGCCCGCGCAAT
>JAJXYV010000192.1 GCA_021780435.1 Pseudomonadota bacterium | reverse complement strand
TCGCCGATCTTTACGAGTTGACGATGCTGCGGGCCTATGCCGAACTCGGCATGGAGGGTGAATCCGTCTTCAGCGTCTTCGTCCGCAAACTTCCCGAGGAACGTAACTTTCTCATTGCCTGCGGCCTCGATGAACTCCTCGACGAGATCGAGCGCTTTCGTTTTTCGGAAGACGACATCGCGTACCTCCGCGACCTAAATCTTTTTCCCGACGATTTTCTCGACGGGTTGCGAGGGTTCCGTTTCGCCGGCGACATTTTCGCTCTGCCCGAGGGGACGCCGTTTTTCGCCAATGAGCCGATCCTGGAGCTCCGCGCGCCGATCGGTCAGGCGCAGGCGTTGGAGACATTGGTTCTCAACCGCATCGGCCTGCAGACCCTGCTCGCCTCGAAAGCGAGCCGGGTGGTGACGGCCGCCGCGGGGCGCCGGGTGGTGGACTTCGGCGCGCGCCGCGCCCAGGGCGCCGACGCCGCCATCCTTGGCGCCCGCGCATTCGCCATCGCCGGGGTCGAGGGGACCTCGCTGCTCGCCGCCGGCGCGCGCTACCATCTCCCCGTGGCCGGAACGATGGCCCACAGCTTCATCGAAGCCTTTCCCAGCGAGGAGGAGGCGTTCGCCAGTTTCGCCGCGCTCTATCCGAAAACGGTACTGCTGGTAGACACCTATGACACGCTGCAGGGCGTGCGCAACGCCATCGACGTGGCGCGCAAGCTGGGGCCGGACCGTCGCCCTATGGGCGTCCGCCTCGATTCCGGCGACCTGCTCGGCTTGTCGCGATCGGCGCGCGCCCTGCTCGATGACGCGGGCCTGCCGGACATGAAGATCGTCGCCAGCGGCGGCCTGGACGAGATGAAGATCGAGGCCCTCGTCCGGGCGGGCGCTCCCATCGACATTTTCGGAGTCGGAACGGACATGAGCGTCTCCGGGGACGCGCCTTCGCTCGATATTTCCTACAAGCTTACCGAATATGCGGGCGCAGGCCGCATGAAGCTCTCGACGGGGAAGATGACCTTGCCGGGCCGCAAGCAGGTTTTCCGGCGCATGGAGGACGGCGTCGCCGTCGGCGATGTCATCGCCCGTCATGACGAAATTTTTCCGGGAACGCCGCTGCTCGCGCAAGTCATGCGCGCCGGAGAGCGCATCGCCCCGCGGGAAAGCGATCTGTCCGCGGTGAGAGCCGCCGCCGCCAGGGCGTTGGACGCGCTGCCGCCCGAAATCCGGGCGCTTGCGCCAGTCTCGGAATGTTATCCGGTGACGATTTCGCAGCGTCTGCAGGCCGACGCCAAGGCGTTGCGGGTTCGTCTGGCCCGAGGCGCGACGCGGAAAGCTCCGTAATTTCGCCACTGGACCTTTCGCCGCCGCGCGCAATAATCCGTATCGGGAGGGCTTGCCCATGGCTGCGGACGATCGGATGACCTGGATGTGGTCGGAAGCGATGGCGGTCTTTTCGCGCGCCGAGCGGCTGCGCGGCGGGAGCGCGGCGCAAGGGCGGACCGGGGGCGGCGCGGTCTGGGAGCCCCCCGTCGATATTTTCGAGACGGAGGCCGAAGTGCTCGTCGTCGTCGCCCTGCCGGGCGTGCGCGAAGAGGACATATTCGCCGCCATCGAAGGCGGCGCGCTGGTCGTGCGCGGACGGCGCGGCTTCCCCTCCCAGTTGCGCGGCGCCTTCGTCCATCGCCTCGAAGCGCCGCGCGGTGCGTTCGAAAGGCGCATTCCCTTGCCATCGGGCCATTATGGGGCAATCGCCCGCACCGTCCGCGACGGGTGTCTCCACGTCAGCCTGCGCAAGTCCGTTTGAGGAGGCCGCCATGATGATCGCCGATCCGGAAACGGTCCAGGCCTCTTCCGAATCCAGTCTTGAGACGGGCGTCGAGCCCGCCGCCGGTCCGGAAGAACTCATCATCATTCCGGTGCGCGACGTCGTCCTGCTGCCGGGCACGGTGACGCCGATCACCATCGGGCGCGAGGTTTCGGTCGCCGCCGCCCAGCAGGCGGTGCGCGAAGAGCGTCAGGTCGGGATCCTGATGCAACGCGATCCCAAACTGGACGAGCCGACGGCGATCGACCTCCACCGGATGGGCGCCGTCGCCAATATCCTGCGCTACATCAGCGCGCCGGACGGCACGCATCACATCGTCCTGCAGGGCGAGCAGCGCTTCCGCGTCATCGATTTCGTCAAGGAGCGGCCTTACATCGTCGCGCGGGTCCAGCGCTTCAGCGATCCCGAGACGCTCACGCCGGCGATCGAGGCGCGCTTCCGCTTCCTGCAGCAGCAGGCCGTAGAAGCCTTCGGCCTGATGCCTCAGGCGCCGCGCGAACTCGCCGAATCGGTCCAATCGATTCCCTATCCCGGCGTCCTGGCCGATGTCGTCGCCGCCTATCTCGACATTGGCGGCGACGCCCGGCAGGAATTGCTGGAAACGCTCGACATTCCCGCCCGCATCGACAAGGTGACCAAGCTCCTGTCCGAGCGTCTCGAGGTCCTGCGGCTCACCCACGAGATCGGCCAGCAAACCAAGGCCGCCTTCGACGAGAGGCAGCGCGAGGCGATCCTGCGCGAGCAGATGGCGGCGATCCAGCGTCAGTTGGGCGAAGGCGACACGCGGGTCGAGGAAAGCCGCGAAATCAGCGAAAAAATCGCCGCGGCGAAAATGCCGAAAGAAGTCGACGAACTGGCGCGCAAGGAGCTTGCCCGCTACCAGCGCATGCCGGAAGGCGCCGCCGAGGCCGGCCCCTTGCGCACCTATCTCGATTGGCTGACGGAGCTGCCCTGGGCCTTGCCCGACCCCAAGCCGATCGACATCGCCGAAGCGCGCCGGATTCTCGACGCCGACCATTTCGGCCTGCCGAAGATCAAGCAGCGCATTGTCGAATATCTCGCCGTGCGCAAGCTCGCGCCTGGCGGCAAGGCGCCGATCCTGTGTTTCGCCGGCCCGCCCGGCGTCGGAAAGACCTCGCTCGGGCAGTCGATCGCCCGGGCGATGGGTCGCGCCTTCGTCCGCGTCAGCCTCGGCGGCGTGCATGACGAAGCCGAAATTCGCGGCCATCGGCGCACCTATGTCGGCGCCATGCCCGGCAACATCGTCCAGGCGATCCGGAAGGCCGGATCCCGCGATTGCGTGATGATGCTCGACGAGATCGACAAGATGGGCGCGGGAATCCAGGGCGATCCGGCGGCGGCCATGCTCGAGGTGCTCGACCCGGAACAGAATTTCTCGTTCCGCGACAATTACCTCGGCCTACCCTTCGATCTCTCGCATGTGGTCTTCATCGCCACGGCCAATATGCTCGACGCCATTCCGGGCCCGCTGCGCGACCGCATGGAGATCATCACCCTCGCGGGCTATACCGAGGACGAGAAATTCGAGATCGCGAAGCGCTATCTCGTCGCGCGCCAGCTCGAAGCCAACGGCCTGAAGCCTGAACAGGTCCGGATCGAGGACGAAGCGCTCGGGCGCGTCATCCGCGATTACACGCGCGAGGCCGGCGTGCGCGGCCTGGAGCGCGAAATTGGCCGGGCGCTCCGTCATGCGGCGATGAAGATCGCCGAAGGCAGCGCGGACCATGTCGAGATCACGGCGGACGGCCTGACGGAAATCCTGGGGCCGGCGCTCTATGAAAACGAAACCGCAATGCGCACCAGCGTGCCCGGCGTCGCCACCGGGCTCGCCTGGACGCCGGTGGGCGGCGACATATTGTTCATCGAGGCCGCGCGGTCGCCCGGCCGGGGGGCGCTGACCCTGACCGGCCAGCTCGGCGAAGTCATGCGGGAAAGCGCGCAGGCCGCGATGACGCTGGTGAAAAGCCAGGCCGCGTCCTTCGGCGTCGCGCCGGACATTTTCGAGAAAAGCGATATCCATATCCACGTGCCGGCGGGCGCGACCCCCAAGGATGGCCCGAGCGCAGGCGTCGCCATGTTCATCGCGCTGGTGTCGCTGCTCAGCGATCGCACGGTGCGCAGCGACACGGCGATGACCGGTGAAATCTCCTTGCGCGGTCTGGTCCTGCCGGTCGGCGGCATCAAGGAGAAAGTGACCGCCGCCGCGCGCGCGGGGCTGAAGCGGGTGTTGCTGCCCGCGCGCAACCGCCGGGATTACGACGACATTCCCGAAGACGCGCGCAAGCGTCTTGAATTCGTCTGGCTGGAGCGCGTCGAGGACGCCGTGGCGGCGGCATTCGTCGGCAGCGCCGCAACGGAAACCGGTCAATCCACGAGCTGAACGCCCGCGCGCGCCAGTTCGGCGAGCGCCGCGGCGCCGCCTTCCGCGGTGACCGGCGCGCTCGCGCAGGTCACGAGAAAGGTCGGAAAGCCGGCGGCGACGCTGTCGAGCGCCGTCGCCCGGACGCAGACGTCGAGCGCGAGGCCGCAGACCCAAACGCGTTTGACCTTGCGGCGCCGCAATTCCTCGGCGAGTCCGGTCCGGTCGAAGGCGGAATATTGATCGGAATCCAGGCGGTCGCCCTTGGTGACGATCATGGCCGATGACGGAAGCTTCAGATCGTCGTGAAAAGCGGCGCCTTTCTCCCTTTGCACGCAATGGCGCGGCCAGGGACCGCCTTGCGCCGAAAAGCTCGGGTGGTTCGCAGGATGCCAGTCGCGCGAGGCGCCGACGAGGGCGCCGGCCCCCGACGCCTCGTCGATCAAGGCGTTGACACGTGCGAGAATGGCGTCGCCTCCCGCGATCGGGAGGGCGCCGCCCGGACAGAAATCGTTCTGCACGTCGACGATCAGGAGAGCGTCGCCTTCGCCGATCTTTTCGCCGCCGCTCATGAGCCGTCCTCCGAGTCTGGAACCGCCATTCGGTGAGAAAACTCAATGAGCCATGAAGACCGGCAGCGACGAAGCGGCGAGGATGGTTCGCGTCGCGCCGCCGAGGATCAGTTCGCTCACGCGCCAATGGCCATAGCCGCCCATGACGAGGAAATCGGCGCCGATGTCGCGGGCGTGATCCAGCAGCGCCGAACCGACGTCTTTCGAACTGGCGAGTTCGCGCAAATGCGCCTCGATCCCGTGTCGCGCCAGATGCCGGGTGATCCCGAATCCGGGCAGGTTCTTCGACCTTTCGCCTTCCCCTGTCACGCAAACCACTTCGACGCCCCGGGCCTGGGCAAGGAGCGGCATGGACGCGGCGAGCGCGCGGGCCGCCTGCGCGCCGCCGTCCCAGCAGACAAGAGCCTTTTCGAGCCGCAGGGGCCCTCCCTGCGCAGGCGGAACGATGAAAAGCGGACGTCCCGAGCCGAAGAGCGCGCTTGAAATCAGGTCGGCGCTGGCTTCGCCCGCGTCCGGCGGCTCCTCGCCCCGATCGTTGCTCGCCGCGATGACGAGGAGGTCGAAATGCCGCGCCAGCCGCGCGAAATCATCGCGCGCCTTTTCCGGAAAGCCCTGGATCAGAACGAATTCGGTCTCGACCCCGGCTGGCGCGGCCAGGGCGAAACGCTTGTAGGACGTCTCGGCGGCGGAGCGGCGCATTTCGGCGACCTTCGCGAAGGTCTCGTAATCGGCCAGAGACCAGTCCGGGGCCATGCCCGCCGCATCGGGCGTCGGCAAAGGCATGTCGAACGCGACCGCGGCGGCAGTCACATGCGCTGCAGCGCGCGCCGCGAGTTGCAAGGCGAAAACCTTCGCCGAGTCCGCGTGCTCCCCGGCGCCGAGGTGAACCAGAATGTCCTTGATGGTCACGGCATGTCTCCCAAAAGATGCAGACGGCGCTATCGGCGTCGCGCCAGGCCAAATCTGCGCAGGATTTTTCTCTCGATTTCGACGACTTCGTTCACGCCGAAGGCGCGGCCCAGAACCCCATAGATCAGCAGGCTGAACGCACAAAGGACCGTCGCGCGCGACAGGAGCGACAAAGGCCCCGTCCCGGGCGCGAGCGCGAGCAGGTAAGGCCGCGCCGCCAGCCCGCATCCCATGGCCATTGCCGCCGCCGCCGCAAGCCGCAGGGCGCCGTCGAGCATTCCGGGTTCGTCCTTCAAGGCGGCCCCGCGCGCCGCCGCTTCCCGCAAGAACCGACGCCTCTGCAGCCCGCCCAGCGCCAGGACATAGGCGAGAATCGCGACGCCGCTCGCGACCGCGAGTCCGATCGCGCCAGCGTGCTGTCGGGCCAATACGTAAAGAGGCAGGGAAAGAAGGGCGACGGCCGTGCCGAGCGCGGTCGGAGGCCAGGTGCTCCCCAGGGCGTAATAGCCCCGGCTGACGACCGTCTGCGCCGCCCAGCCGCTCAGGCCCAGGCTCAGAAAGGTGAGAATCGTGGCCGTCGCTTCGGCGTCTTCGGCCGTAAATCGGCTGGCGAAGATCCCCCAGATCAGATAGACGGCCTCGAAGCCCGCGACGGTCAGACAAATCTGCGCCGCGAAGGTCAAGGCGAGCATGAGCCGGACCGCGCGACGCAACAGGCTGTAGGCCTCGGCGATTTCGCCGCTCGACACGAGGCGGCTGATGGTTGGATAGGCCCCGACGCCGGCCGCCATGCCGAAGACGCCGATCGGGACTTTCATCAGGGTCCGGCCATATTGGAGATAGGAGAGCGCGCCGGGGCCGAGAAAGGAAGCCTGGTTCTTGACGATCCATTCATCCACGATGACGATGGAGAAGCCGATCATGATCGGCGCCGACAACCACAGATAGCGCAGCAGGTCCGCATCCCGGAAATCGAGGGCGGCGCGCCACCGCATGTCGATCTTCAGGCAGCCAAAGAGCGGCAGGGCGAAGGGGCCGAGCACAGAGCCGATAAGCACGCCCCAGGCGAATCCATCCGCCCCGAACGCCGAAAATTGCGCGCCGATCAAGCCGCCCAGGATGATGGCGACCGAATAGACGAGGGGCGCCAGCGCGGGCAGGAGATGCCTGTCCTGCGATTGCAGCACGGCTGACATCAAGCCGCCGATCACATGGAAGAATTGCGCGGGCAGGATGATCCGCGTCAGGCGCGTCAGCGTCTCGATGTCCTGCGCGCTGGTGAAGCCGGGGGCGACGACGCTCGCCAGCGGCCGCGCGAAGAACATGAGGAGAAGGATTCCGGCGCCTCCCGCCAGCACGATGAAATTGGCGATGATGCTGAAGGCGCGCCAGGCGCGCTCGTCGTCGCCGCGCTGGAAATGTTCGAGAAAGATCGGAATGAACACGATCGACAACGCCCCGGCGGCGAGAAGATAGTTCAGGAAATCCGGCAGCGTGAAGCTCGCGAAATAAATGTCCGCCGCCCGGTTGGCGCCCAGCGTCCGGCCGATGACCTGTTCGCGAACCAGGCCGATGATCCGGCTGAGGAAGATCGAGACCGCCCAGATTGTTGCGGCGACGCCCACCTTGCGGGCGCGGCTGCGCGACGCCTGATCCATCAGACTGTCCGTCAAGATCGTTTCCTTTTGCGCGACGGTGCGAATTGATCGTCGCAACGGCAGGATAATCGCCGCTGGGGCGGCGTAAAGCCGCAAAACTTCGCGCCGGCGACGCCAGGGTCCGTAATTTTACCGACCGGCTTGCGACTCGCATCCCCGCGTCTCAGGTCCAATATTGGAATCTGACGAAAGATCGGAGACCGCACAGAATTTCGGACGTATTTGTCGCGTAGCTTTCGCCTTGCGCTTCACCGGAGCGGCGCGAAGCCGCCGTTCATTCGACCATGGGGGCCAGATCATGCAGACGCCGCCAGAAATCGCCTTTCATCATTTTGAACCGTCGGACGCCCTGCGCGCCGAGGTTGGCCGTCAGGTCGCCCGGCTTGAACGGTTCAGCGATCGGATCACCTCCTGCCGCCTGACCGTCAGCAAGACGGCGCGCCATCAGCAGGGCGACCTCTTCCAGGTCGCCTTGAGGGTCGCCATGCCAGGCCACAAGGATGTTGTGGTGGACAGATCGCATGGCGACGAGCCCGAGCATGAACATGCCGCCGTCGCGATCAGGGACGCCTTCGACGCCGCGGTCCGCCAGATCGAGGACGCCATGCGCGACCTGCGCGACGAAGTGAAGCAGCACGCCGCGCCAATGCACGGAAAAGTAGCGCGTTTCCTCGCCGGCGAGGATTGCGGATTCATCGAAACCCCGGACGGCCGCGAAATCTATTTCCACCGTAATTCCGTCGTCGAGGGCGATTTCGACAAGCTCAAAACGGGCGCTGAAGTTCGCTTCGTCGAGGAGAACGGCGCGAAGGGACCGCAGGCCAGCACCGTCCGCGTCATCGGCAAGCATCACATCGCTTGACGGGGCCAAGCTCTAGCCGGGAGGCAGGCCATGAAGCTCAGTTCGAGCGCCTTTCGGGATGGTGAAGATATCCCGAAACGCTTCACCTGCGAGGGCGAGAACCTGTCGCCGCCTCTTGCCTGGACCGGCGCGCCGGCGGCGACCCGCAGCTTCGCCGTGCTCTGCGACGATCCCGACGCGCCGCGCGGAACCTGGCGGCACTGGGCCGTCTACGACCTGCCTGCCGATTGCGCGGCGTTGGCCGAGGGCGCCGGCAATCGCGGCCGCCGCCGAGAACTCGCGCAGGGCGTGAACGATTTCGGGGAGGATGGCTATGGCGGCCCGTGCCCGCCGCACGGCCACGGGACGCATCATTATCATTTCCGCGTGCTGGCGCTTTCCACCGCCAGCCTGAACCTGCGCGCGGAGGCGACCTGCCACGAGGTCGAGCAGGCCCTGAATGGCAATATCCTCGCGCATGCGACCCTCGTCGGCCTTTACCGGCGATGACAAGGGCCGCAATGGACGGATGACGCGCGGGCGAACCGAGCCTATATTCAGCTGAAAGGCTCAAGCTCGCGCGGCAACCCAAAACCCGGATCGCGACATGACTCGCGCGCCAAAAAATCCCGGTCGGAGCGAAAAAGTCGGCAACCAGGACATCGCGCGGGCTTTCGACGAGATTGCCGACCTGCTCGAACTGGAAAGCGACAATCCTTTCCGCATCCGCGCCTATCGCAATGCGGCGCGCACCATGCGCGGCGCGCCGGAGGAAGCCGCGGACATGATCGCGCGCGGCGGCGACCCGGACGACCTTCCCGGCATCGGCAAGGACCTCGCGGCCCAGATCGCTGAAATGGTTTCAAGCGGGCGGCTGACGCGGCTGGATCGGTTGCGCCCGGAAGTTCCCGCCCTTGCGCTCGCGCTGAGCCACGTTCCCGGAATCGGCCCACGCCACGCCATGGACCTGTGCGAAGGCCTCAAGCCGCGGCCGCAGACGCTCGACGACGTCCTCGCGGCCGCCCTTGCCGGAAAGGTGCGCGCCTTGCCCGGCTTTGGGCGTCTGAGCGAGCAGAAGCTGGCGGAAAGACTTCAGGTGGAGCAGAAGCGCGAAAAACGCTTCAAATGGGCGAGCGTTCGGCCCTATGCCGAGGCGCTCCTGAAACGCCTGATGGCGGAACCGTCGGTGGAGGCCGTCGCGGTCGCGGGAAGCTATCGCCGGCGCAAGGAAACGGTCGGCGACCTCGACCTGATCGCCGCGTCGGAAACGCCGGCGCGGGTGACGAAAAGCCTGGTCGCGGCGCCGGACGTCGACCGCGTCCTTGCCGAAGGTCCGACCAAGGCCAGCGTGGTCCTGAGAGGGGGCGTTCAGGTCGATCTCCGCGCCGTGCCGCGCGAGAGTTACGGAGCGGCGTTGCTCTATTTCACCGGCTCGAAGGCGCATAACATCGCGCTGCGCCGAATGGCGCAGCAGCGCGGGCTGAAGATCAACGAATATGGCGTCTTCCGCGGCGAAGAGCGCGTCGCGGGCGCGGACGAGGCCTCGATTTACCGCCTGTTCGGCCTCGACGAGATCCCCCCCGAGCTACGCGAAGACAGCGGCGAAATCGACGCCGCCGCGCGCGGCGGCCTGCCGCGCCTTGTCGGACTCAAGGACATCAGGGGCGACCTGCATGTCCACACCAACGCCAGCGACGGCGCGAACACCCTGCAGGAGATGGCGCAGGCCGCGCGGGCGCGCGGGCTGGACTATATCGCCGTCACCGACCATTCGCAGAGGATGCGGATCGCGCATGGATTGAACCGCGAACGGCTTCTCGCCCAGTTCGAGGCGATCGATCGGTTCAACGAGGAAAATCCAGATTTCACGGTGCTCAAGGGCGCCGAGGTCGACATCCTGCCGGACGGGACGCTCGATCTCGAAGACGATCTTATGCGCTGGCTCGATGTCGTCGTCGCGGCTGTCCATTCCGATTTCGGCCTGCCGCGCGACAAGCAGACGGAGCGCGTGTTGCGGGCGCTCGACAACCGCTTTGTCTTCATTCTCGCCCATCCGACCGGGCGCCTGCTCCTGGAGCGCGCGCCTGGCGACCTCGACATGGCGCGCGTCATGCGCGCGGCGCGCGCGCGCGGCTGCTGCCTGGAAATCAATGGCCAGCCCGAGCGTCTCGACCTGAACGACGCGCATTGCCGCATGGCGAAGGCTGAGGGCGTCAGGCTGAGCATCGGCTCCGACGCCCATCGGACCAGCGATTTCGCCAATCTGGACGGCGCCGTGGCGCAGGCGCGGCGCGGCTGGCTGGAGGCGCGCGATATTGTCAACACGCTGCCGTCCGGCAAATTGAAGGCGCTGATCGCGGCGTCGCGATGATCGGGAAGGAAAGAGAAAATGACGACTTTGGCCATCGTCGATCCGCCTCTGCGGCGGCTGTTCGCCCGCCTCGACTTCGCGCCGCGCCCCGCGCAGAAAAGCCTGTCAGACCTTTTGGAGGGCTGGGAGTCGCTGCGCGGCGCCGCGGTCGCGCCCGAACTGGCGCGGGCGAAAGAGGCGGCGCCGGCCAACGCTTTCATTTTCGCGCGGGATGAGGGCGCGCGCGATTTCATTCTGCGGCGCCCATCCCTTGGGCTCGAACGCCTGACGGGGCTGGCCGAGGCGGGTGGACGACTGAGCGCCTCGCCCGAGCTTCGGCACGCCGTGAGGCTGCGGCGGCTGTTCGAAACAATCATCGACGCCGGGGAGCCGCTGCTCGCCGAATTTGCGGCCGAAGGCCATGAGGACGCCAGCCTCGTGGTCGATCTTCTGGCGGCGCCGCTCGCCGATTCCGAAGGCCGGATCGTCGGGATTTTCGGCGGCTGCGAAATGCGCCGCTCGCTTGGCGGGGAGGCGCGGCCAGCGCATCGCGCGACGCGCGCGCAAGACCCTGCGATCTTCGCGCTGGGTCGGATGGGTGGGCTGGCCGAAAAGATCGCCCATCAGCTTGGAACGATCGTCTCAGCGCATGAGGAGCGCCGCTTCGAGGACGGCGAACACAAGATCCGACCCTTGACCGGGGTCCGCAACCGCGACGTCTATGTCCTTGCCGATCTCGTGTCTTCCGGCGGCGAAAGCGTCAACGACAAGCTGTGCAAGCTGCTGTTCTTCATTGGCGCGCTCAAGCAATCGGCGGCGGCGCGCGTCAATGTCATCGCGCCCTATCTCTGCTATGGCCGCAAGGAGCGCCAGACCAAGCCGCGCGACCCGGTCGCGACGCGCTATCTCGCGCAGATGTTCGAAGCCGTCGGATGCGATTGCGTCGTCACCGTCGCCGCGCACGACCTCGCCGCGTTCCAGAACGCCTTCCGGATCGAAACGGAACATCTCGACCTGCATGCGCTGTTCGCGCATGCGCTCGCGCCGCATCTCGCCGGCAAGGAGGTTGCGGTCGTCTCGCCCGATCCCGGCGGCGAGAAACGGGCCGAACTTTTTCGCGAGACGCTCGAGCGCGTGCTTGGGGCGCCGGTGACCAAGGCGCTGGTGGACAAGAAGCGCAGCATGGGCCAAGTGACCGGCGAACTGTTCGCCGGCGATGTCGCCCAGCGAACGGCGATCGTCGTCGACGATATGATCAGCACGGGCGGGACGATGACGCGGGCCGCCGTCGCCTGCCGTCGCAACGGCGCGACCGAGGTGATCGCTCTGGCCGCGCACGGCCTGTTCAGCGGCGAGGCCGAAAAATTCCTGCATGATCCGTCAATCGACCAAATCTGGATCGCCGACGGCCTTCCGGTTTCGGCCAAGGTCAAAGGAGCCGTCGCGGAAGGGCGGTTGCGCATCGTCGAAACCGCCGGATTGCTCGCCGACGTCATCCGCGCGCTGCATGCGGGCGGATCGATCAATGCCCTGCTCGAACATGCGGTCAGCCCCTTTCCGGTTGCGGAGGGCTGACGGCGGCGTCGAGCCGGTCCAGCCCTCTTTCCGCAAGGGCCATGTAGCGCGCGGCCAGGGGCTCCCATTTGGCCGGCTGCCGCGGCGCCGGATCGAGCAGGTGGGCGAGCGAAAGCCGCATACGCAGCAGACCCTTGCGGGCGTAATGGAGATGGAACAGGCGGAATGGCGGCGCTTCGCCCATGTCCCGCATGATCCGCGCGAACAGGTCCGGCCCCAGGGACGGCGCGCCCAGCAGTTCGCACTCCAACCCGAGATAGGCGATTTCCTCGACCGGATCGGCCAGGCGCAGACCGGCGCTGAATTCGAGGCAATCGAAAATGTCGATGCCGTCGTTGAAGCAGATATGTTCGGGCCGGAGGTCGCCATGCCCATCGACCAGATGGCGCGCCTCCGCACGCGATTCCAGCAGAGCCCTTGCGCTGCTCAGCGCGGCGTCCATCCGGTCGAGGACGATTGGAACCCGCCCATGGTCCACGGCGAAACGCCGGCGCGTCAGGATCGCCCGGTTGTCGGCTTGTTCGCTACGCAGCCGTTCGAAATAGGCGGCGCCCGCGATTTCGCCGCGCGTCGCGCCGCGAAAAAAGACCGCGAGGCGGGCCGCGAGACGTTCGGTCTTCCCGTCTTCGAGCGGGCCCGACGCAAGCAGATGGTCGAGCATCAGCTCCTCGGGCAGGCGCCGCATCACGACGAGCCATTCGACCGCCTCGCCCTCGCCGCCGATCTTCAGGCCGCCGCCCGGCAGGCGCGTCAGCGGCGTCACGCCCAGATAGACGTCAGGGGCCAGACGACGGTTGAGAGTGGACTCGGCAAGGCAATTCGCCTTCCGCGACGCCAGTGTCGCGAGATTCAGAAAAGGCAGTTCGACGGGCTTTTTGAACTTGTAAACCCGGTCGCCAACCAGAAAGACAAAGGACATGTGCGTTTCGACGACGTCGACGGTCTTCCCGGTTTCGCCATAGGCCGACCCATCGCTCATGAACCGGACCTTGGCCGCGAGGCTGACCTGCGCCTCCTGGGCGCCTTCGGCGCTCGAACCTGAAAAACTCACCGTCAAGACCAGCCCTCCGGCGTCGAACCGCTGCATTGTCCTCCGCCTGACGCCCTCGGGCAAGCGCCCGGATGGGCCGTCAGCGCGCCGCGACGTTGGCTCACCCGGGGCGTGCGGCGTCGATTGGCGGCTGGTCGCCCTCGGCCCCGCCGTCGTCCGGGATTGCGCCTGTGCTTTTCATCTGCGCGCGAACGGCTTCGGCGATTGTTGCGAGATCGTCGCCGGTCAGCGTCTCCCGCTCCAGGAGGAGTTGCGCCGACTTGCGGTGGATCCCGGCGCAGCGCGCAATGATCTTCGTCGCGCGCTGAAAAGCTTCTTCCACCAGACGGCGCACCGCCTGGTCGATCGCCGCGCCCGTGGCCTCGCTCGCCTCGGACGCGCTCGCGCCGCCGAGCGCCGGTTCGAGATAGCGCGGCCGCTCGTCGATGAATGACGCCTGCCCGACCTCCTCAGTCATGCCATAGCGGGACACCATGGCGCGCGCGATCTCCGTCGCGCGCTGCAGGTCGTCGGCGGCGCCGGTCGTCGGCTCATGAACGAGCGCCACTTCCGCGGCGCGCCCGCCCAGGAGGACCGTCATGCGGTCGCTCAGTTCGGAGCGGGTCATCAGATAGCGGTCGTCGGTCGGCATCTGCATCGTATAGCCCAGAGCGCCCATTCCCCGGGGGATGATCGAGATCTTCTTGACCGGGTCCGTGCTCGGCAAGGCCATGGCGACGACGGCATGGCCCATTTCGTGATAGGCCACGATCTTGCGCTCCTGCGGGTTCAGGATCCGCTTGCGCTTTTCCGGCCCGGCGATGACCCTTTCCACCGCCGCCGTGAAATCGTCGAACGACACCGATGGCGCGCCGCGCCGTGTCGCCAGCGTCGCCGCCTCGTTCACCAGATTGGCGAGGTCGGCCCCGGTGAATCCCGGCGTCAGGGCGGCGATCCGTTGCGGATCGACATCAGCGTCGACCGTGATTTTCTTCAGATGGACGCCGAGGATTTCGACGCGCCCCTGTTTGTCGGGCCGATCGATCGAAATCTGGCGGTCGAAGCGGCCGGCGCGCAGCAAGGCCGGGTCGAGAATTTCGGGCCGGTTGGTCGCGGCGAGCAGCACCACGCCGACGCGCGGGTCGAAGCCGTCGAGTTCGCTCAGCAACTGGTTCAGGGTCTGCTCCTTCTCGTCGGCGCCGCCGCCGAGTCCGGTCAGCCCGCGCGCCCGGCCGAGCGCGTCCAGTTCGTCGATGAAGATGATGCAGGGCGCCTTGGCGCGCGCCTGAACGAACAGGTCCCGCACGCGGGCGGCGCCGACGCCGACGAACATTTCGACGAATTCGGAGCCGTTGATCGAAAAGAACGGCACGCCCGCCTCGCCGGCGACCGCGCGCGCCAGCAAGGTCTTGCCGACGCCGGGCGGCCCGACAAGCAGGATGCCCTTGGGGATTCGCGCCCCCAGGCGCCCATAGGTGGTCGGGTCCTTGAGGAAGGCGACGATTTCCTTGAGTTCGTCCTTGGCCTCGTCCACGCCGGCGACGTCGGCGAAGCCGATCTTGATGTCGGTCTCCGCGAAGACCTTGGCCTTGCTCTGGCCGATCGCCATGAAGGGACTCAAGCCCTGGCTCATCCGCCGGGAAATGAACGACCAGAACAGGAAAAAGATCGCCACGGGGACGACCCACGACAGAATGGTCGAGATCCAGCTGGTGTCGGCGGCGCCGGAAAAGCGGACCTTGGCCTCGCTGAGTTCGCGCGCGATCTGCGGGTCGACGCGCCGGACGATAAGTTCTTTGCGGCCATTGGGCAGAGGTTCTTTCAGCTCCGCGAACAGCGTTTGTTCGCCGACGGTGACGTCCTTGACCTTGTCCTGATGCAGCATCTCCTCAAACTGGCTGTACGGGACGACCTCCGTCGTCCGCGCGGCGCTCCACCATTGTTGGAGGAGCAGCACGACGATCCAGGCGAACAGGATATAGCTGACGTCGAAATGCCATTTCTTTTCCATGGCTCTCTCTGGCGGAAGGCGAGCGGCGCGGCGTGAAGATCATAGCCCCGATCAAGAGAATATGCATCGCAGGGCCGCCGTAAACGTCCGCATCCGCGTCCCTCGGCTCCGGCGCCAGGGCCCGTCGTTCATCGGTGGAACAGGAATCCGTTGCGCGCGCGCTTGTCCGGCCCTGATATAGGATGGAACATCGGTCCTTTCCTGAAGCGCTCCCGATCCTGATCCTGTGCCCCAACATTTCGATCCCCAACTGGTCAATGACCGCTTCGGCGACGCCGGGCTTTACGTCGACCTTGTCTTCCAGCGCCGGGCGATTCTTTTCGATCTCGGCGATCATGCGAAAGTCGCGCCGCGCAAGCTCTTGCGCGTCAACGACATTTTCATCACCCATCGGCACATGGATCATTTCGCCGGCTTCGACTCCCTGCTCCGTCTGCTGATCGGCAGGGAGAAAGTGCTGCGCATCTATGGCCCGCCGGGCATGATCGACGCGGTCGAGCACAAGCTGAAGGCCTATACCTGGAATCTTGTCGAGGGTTACGACGGCAACCTGACCATTCGGGTCATGGATGTCGATGAGGCCGGCCAGATGCGAGCGGGCGAGTTTCAGGGCCGATCGCGCTTCGAGCGAACCGATTGCGAAAGCCCTCAATCTGAAAAGGGCGTCTTGACCCGCGAGCCCGACTTTCTGGTGCGGGCCGTCACGCTGGACCACGGCCTGCCCGTTCTCGGCTTCGCCCTGGAAGAGCGGATGGAAATCAATATCCTGAGGAACAAGGTCGAAAGCATGGGCCTTGCCGTCGGGCCGTGGCTCCGCAGCTTCAAGGACGCCGTTCTTGACGCGGCAGGCGACGACGCGCCCGCGCCGGTCGCCTGGCGCGAAGGCGCCGCCGGGCGTCCCGCGACGTTGCCGCTCGGCTTGCTGAGGCGGGAAATTCTCAAGGCCGGCCCCGGCCGCAAGATCGCCTATGTCGTGGATTGCGCCTTCACGCCGGAAAACGAGCAAAAAATCATCGCGCTCGCCGGCAACGCCGATATCCTGTTCATCGAGGCGACGTTCCTCGACGTGGATTCCGCGGTGGCCGCCGCCCGGCGCCACCTCACCGCGCGCCAGGCCGGCGCGCTCGGTCGCAAGGCCGGAGCCAAGCGCCTCGTCACCCTGCATTATTCGCCGCGCTACAAGGAACAAGGCGACCTGCTGGCGGACGAAGCGCAGAGGGCCTTTCTGGGCTCATGACAGCCCGGCTGTCGGGGCCGGGGATCGCTCACCCCTTGATGCAGATGAGCGGCCTCAGGCGCGCAACCCGCCGCGCCAGTCCGGCGCGCTCGGCTGCGAGGACCACGGCCGTCACGTCCTTGTAGGCGCCGGGCGCCTCTTCGGCGACGCCGCGGCTCGAAGGACTGCGGACGACTATGCCTTGAGCGGCGAGTTCGTCAACGACCTGGCGGCCGCCCCACTGCCGGAGCGCCGCGTGACGCGAAAGGGCGCGTCCGGCGCCGTGGCAGGCGGAAGAAAAGGCCCGCGCTTCGGCGCCGCTGCCCGCCAGGACATAGGAGGCGGTCCCCATGCTCCCGCCGATCAGAACCGGCTGGCCCACGGCGCGAAAGGCTTCCGGCAGGCTTTCGTTTCCGGGCCCGAACGCGCGCGTGGCGCCTTTCCTGTGCACGAACAGGCGCCGGCGCTTTCCATCCACCTTATGAGTTTCGACCTTGCAGGTGTTGTGCGACACGTCATAGAGCAGCGGCAGCGTCGCGCCGGGAAAGAAATGACGAAACACGCGCCGAGCGTGGTGTGTCAGGATTTCACGATTGGCGAGCGCGCAATTCACTGCCGCCCGCATGGCGCCGAGGTAGCGCCGGCCGAGATCCGACTCGATCGGGGCGCAGGCGAGTTCGCGATCGGGAAGCTGGATCGACGAGCTTTCCGCCGCGACGACCATTTCCTTGGAAAATTCCGCGGCGATCTGGTGACCCAAGCCGCGCGAACCGCAGTGGATGGTGACGACGACCTCATCCTCGCGCAGGCCAAAGGCCTCGGCCGCGGCGCGGTCGAGGATTTCGGCGACGGCCTGGACTTCGAGATAATGGTTCCCCGAGCCGAGCGTTCCCATCTCCTCGCGCTGGCGTTCCTTGGCGCGGTCCGACACGCAGTCGGGCGCGGCGCCCTCCATCCGGCCATGCTCCTCGATTCGCTCCAGATCCGCCGGTTCGCCCCAGCCCTGCGCCACCGCCCAGGCCGCGCCGCCGCGCAGCATGGCGTCCATTTCCCCCGGCTCCAGCGCGATCGCGCCCTTGCTGCCGACCCCAGCCGGGATTTGCCGGTAAAGCGAATCCGCGATCGCCGCCTGGAGCCGCAAAACCTCTTCCGTCTTCAGGCCTGTCAGGATCGTTCGGACGCCGCAGGAAATGTCGAAGCCGACGCCGCCGGCTGAAATGACGCCGCCTTTCTCGGGATCGAACGCCGCCACGCCGCCGATTGGGAAGCCATAGCCCCAGTGGGCGTCGGGCATCACATGACAGGCGCCGACGATGCCGGGCAAGGAGGCGACATTGACCGTCTGCTCAAAGACCTTGTCGTCCATGGCTCGGATCAGGTCGGCGTCGGCATAGATCATGCCCGGAACGCGCATCGGCCCGTGGGGCTCGATGCGCCACGTCACCGGATCGATCCGGGTGAAGCGGTCAAGATCCATCATCGCCCTCCCTCAAACGTCGACGACACACGCCGCCGACCATATCCCCCTGTCGTCGGAAGCGACCTTCAACGCCTCGTAGGTCGCCCCTTTCGGTTCGTTGGCGGGCGCATGGCGGGCGACATCGACGGGCTCGCCCCACAGGGTTCCCGTCAGCCGGTCGCCTTCGATCCGCACCGCGAAACGTCCGAACAACAGGCCGCGAACGGCCATTTCATAGATGATGGCGTTCAGCCATTCGATAAAGAGCAGTTCGAGGCCGGGCGCCTCGCAGCGCAGTTCGACCGCGACTTTCGCGCCGACCTCCGCGGAAGTCACTGCGGCGGTCAAGGCATGGGCCGCCTGCTCGAAGGCCTCTTCGGGGGTGGCGCCGAAGCCGCGCAGGCCGATGTCCGCATCATGCGGGAAATGCTCCCACCGCGCGGCAGGGCTATGGTTCTGGCGTGGCTGCATCGGCTTCTCGCTTTTCCGCAGCGGCGCGCGGGACCGTCTTGCCGCCTTTGCCGCGAAAGACGTGGCGACGCCGCAGCAATCCGGCCTCGACGCGCGCGAAGACCAGGCTTTTCCGTCGGTATCGATTCAGGTCCACCTGAAGTTCACGCGCAAGGTCTTGGACGATCGGCAAGGGCGCCGG
>JAJXYV010000003.1 GCA_021780435.1 Pseudomonadota bacterium | reverse complement strand
TCGAATTCGACGACCTCCACGCCACAGGCCTCTATACCTGGGACTACCTCTACCAACTCGGCGCAACCCACGACAGCCTCTGGCAAACCTATCTCAACGAACTCACAGAAAAGGGTCTCTCAAGATAGGGCTCAGGATTCGTCCGGGGCGAAGGCGAAGCCAAGCTGGCGCGACGGCGCGCTTTCCTCGAAAGCGGAAACCGTCACGCCGAGCAGGCGAACGCCTTTTTGCGACGGGAACAGGGGATCCAGAAGCGCGAGGCTGCGGCGCAGGAGTTCGTCGGCCGATGCGATGGGATCGGGCGCCGTGTAGCTGCGGGTGATCTGCTGGAAATCCGCATATTTGACCTTCAGGGTCACCGAGCGGCCCATCAGGCGCGTGCGTTCGCACGCCGTCCAGACCTTGAGGGCGATGGGCGCGATCCTGTCGCGCGCGTCCTCGAAGGTGAAGACGTCTTCGAGGAATGTGTTTTCGGCGCCGATCGACTTGCGCGGGCGGTCGGGCCGGACGGGGCGCTCGTCCACGCCGCGCGCGATGGCGAAATAAAAGCCGCCGGCCTTGCCGAAATGTTCGCGGAGGAATTCGGGAGCGCAGGCTTTCAGATCGGCGCCGGTCTCGATGCCGAGGCGGCGCATCTTTTCGGCGGTCGCGGGGCCGACGCCATGGAATTTGTGGACGGGCAGGGCTGCGACGAAGGCCGGTCCCATTTTGGGCGTGATGACGAAAAGTCCGTCAGGCTTGCGCTGGCCAGAGGCCATCTTGGCCAGAAATTTGTTGTAGGAGACGCCGGCGGATGCGGTCAGTCCGGTTTCGGAGCGGATCGCGGCGCGGATCGCCTCCGCCGCCGCCGTGGCGGTCTGGTTTGCAGCGAGTTGATCGGTGATGTCGAGATAGGCTTCGTCCAGCGCCAGCGGCTCGATAATCGGCGTGAACCGGGCGAAAATGTCCCGAATCTGCAGCGAGATCCGCCGATAGACGTCGAAGCGCGGCGGCGTGAAGATCAGATCGGGGCATTTGCGCAGCGCCGTCACCGAAGGCATCGCGGAATGGACGCCGAAGGCGCGGGCTTCATAGCTCGCGGCAGCCACGACGCCGCGCGCGCGGCCGAAGCCCACGGCGACCGGCTTGCCGCGCAGATCGGGATTGTCGCGCTGCTCGACCGAAGCATAGAAGGCGTCCATGTCGATATGGATGATCTTGCGCACGCAGGGCGGCTGGACGTCGGGCGTCGGAATCATCCTGGGCCGCCTTTCTCGGCGTCTCCTGCGTCAGATCGGCTCCGGCCGGGGCGGCTTCAGGCGCACGCCGCGCCCGCCGGCGCGGCTTTCGACGTTTTCGGCGATAAGCTCGACGCCGGCGCGATCGAGCGCCTCGATCACCTTGGTCAGCGTGTCGACCACGCCCCGGACATTGCCCTCGCTCGCCTCCATTCGCTGGATCGTAGGCAGGGAAACGCCCGACATTTCGGCAAGCTGGCGCTGATCCACGCCAAGAAGCGCGCGGGCGGCTCGTAATTGCGAGGCGGTGATCAAAGCGCGGTTGCTCCGCTTTTCAGGCCGGCGAATGGGTTTAGAGCCCGGCGCGATTCGCCGGATCGGCGGTGAGCCGGAACAGACGGGACGGGCGAGGCGAAAAGGCAACTCGTCCTTTTGCCGCAACCCCAGCCGCTCCGGAAACCGTCAATTTTTGCAGGCTAGCATATTGACCGCGACATTTTAAGGCTTAGGCTGCAAATATCGAAGATTCACCATCAAGGTTGATGGTTGAGACATTATAATGAATAATTCAGGCATGAGCTGCGCCGATTGTCGCGGGCCGTTGCGCAGGCGAGGCGGGGCATGACGGCGTTTGCGGGCCTCCTCCTAGGCGTCGGGGCCTTGCTGGCGCTTGGTCCGCTTGCGGTCGCGTTTCGTCGCGGGCGCTGGGCGTCGCCCGTCATTTACGGCGGCGCGTTCCTGGTTTGCGGCCTGATGTCCATGGAATCGTTTGCGCGCCTGTTGGCAGGCGCGCCGGCCGCGGCCATGGTTCTGCCCTTCGGCCTGCCTTGGCTCGGCGCTCATTTCCGCATCGACTCCCTGTCGAACTTCTTCCTCGCCGTCGTCAATTTCGGCGGGGCGGCGGCGAGTTTCTATGCCTTGGGCTATGGACGGCATGAAACGGCGCCCGGCCGCGTCCTGCCTTTCTTTCCGGTTTTTCTCGCCGCGATGAATCTCGTCGTCCTCGCCGACGACGCCTTCATCTTTCTGCTGTCCTGGGAACTGATGTCGCTCGCCTCCTGGGCGCTCGTCATGGCCCACCATCGCGAGGGCGACAACGTCCGCGCCGGCTACGTCTATCTGCTGATGGCGACGCTCGGGACCTTCGCCCTGATGCTCGCCTTCGGCCTGCTGGCGGGGGCAGGGGGCCATTACGCCTTCGCCGCGATGCGCGCCGACGCCCCGGCCCCGGCGATCGCGGGGGTGGTCCTCGCGTTGGCTCTCGTCGGCGCCGGATCCAAGGCCGGGCTGACTCCGCTCCATGTCTGGCTGCCGCTCGCCCATCCCGCCGCGCCGAGCCATGTGTCGGCGCTGATGAGCGGGATCATGACCAAGGTCGCCGTCTATGGCTTCCTGCGGATCGTCTTCGACCTCATCGGCCCGGCGCAATGGTGGTGGGGCGTTCCGGTTCTGGCGAGCGGCGCGGCGGCGGCGGTGGTCGGCGTGCTCTTCGCCATGCTGCAGAACGACCTCAAGCGCGTGCTGGCCTATAGCACGATCGAGAATATCGGCGTCATCTTCGTCGCGCTCGGCCTCGCGCTTGCCTTCGAAACCGAGGGCCAGGCGCAGGCCGCCGCCCTGGCGATGACGGCGGCGCTTTTTCACGTCCTGAACCATTCGCTGTTCAAGAGCCTGCTGTTCTTCGGCTCCGGCGCGGTGCTCGGCGCGACGGGCGAGCGCGACATGGGGCGGCTTGGCGGCCTCCTCAATCTCATGCCGGCGACCGGCCTGTTCATGCTCGTCGGCTCCGCGGCCATTTCCGCGCTTCCGCCGCTCAACGGTTTTACTTCGGAATGGCTGATCTTTCAGGCGATCCTGCTCAGCCCGTCGCTACCCTCCTGGACGCTCAAGCTCGAAATTCCGGCGATCGGCGCGTTGCTGGCGCTCGCCGCCGCCTTGGCGGGCGCCTGTTTCGTGCGCCTCTTCGGCGTGACCTTCCTCGGGCGGGCGCGCAGCAGCGCAGCGCGGGAGGCAAAAGAGGTCGATCTCTTCTCACTCGGCGCCATGGGCGCGCTCGCCGCGCTCTGCCTGCTTGCCGGCGTCTTTCCGGGCGTGGTCATGGACGCACTCGGTCCGGTTGTCGGCAAGCTCGTCGGTGCGAAAATGGCGACCCAGTCGGATCTGGGCTGGTTCGCCATCGCCCCGATCGCGGAAAGCCGGAGCTCCTATGACGGGCTGCTCGTATTCCTTTTCATCGTGAGCTCCGCGTTGCTCGCCGCCGCCGTCATTCACCGACTGGCCTCCGACGCCATGCGGATCGCGCCAGCCTGGGATTGCGGCTTCCCCAACCCCGACCCGGCGACGCAATATACGCCGGAAGGCTTCGCCCAGCCGGTGCGCCGGGTTTTCACGGGCTTCGTCTTCCGCGCCCGTGCAACGGTCGACATGCCTGCGCCCGGCGATCTGCGTCCGGCCCGCTTCGACCTGAGGGTGCAGGACGTTCTGTGGGACATTTTCTATTCCCCGGTCGTCCGTGGCGTGCAGTCTGTCGCCGACGCCCTGAACCACCTGCAGTTCCTCACGATCCGGCAATATCTCAGTCTGGTTTTCGGGGCGCTGGTCTGCCTGCTCCTCGCTCTCGCGATCTGGACGTGACGCCATGGAGCTGCTTGGCCATTTCCTCATCCAGATCGTGCAGATGCTCTTCGTGCTCCTGCCGGCCCCGCTGCTGACCGGCTTCGTTCGCAAGGTCAAGGCGCGGCTGCTGCGGCGGCGCGGGCCTCCGCTGCTCCAGCCCTATCGCGACCTCCTCAAGCTCGTTCGCAAGGAAGCGGTGGTCGCCGACAGCGCGTCCTGGCTGTTCCGCGCCATTCCCTATCTGGTCTTCGCCGCGACCTGGGTGGCGGCTGCGCTGGTTCCGACCTTCGCGACCGGCCTCCTGTTCAGCTGGTCGGCGGACATGATCGCCATCACCGCTCTGCTTGGCAGCGCCCGTTTCTTCCTCGCGCTCGCGGGCATGGACGTCGGGACGAGTTTCGGCGGAATCGGATCCAGCCGCGAGATGATGTTCGCGACGCTGGCCGAGCCGGCGATGCTGATGATCGTCTTCGCGCTCGCTCTCATCGCCGGTTCGACCCAGCTCTCCCATGTCGCCGATTTCATGCTGTCGCCGGCGGTAGGCCTGCGCGTCTCGCTCGGGCTCGGCATGATCGGCCTGGTGATCGTGGCGATTGCCGAAAATGCGCGGATTCCGGTGGACAATCCCGCAACCCATCTGGAACTGACCATGGTGCATGAGGCCATGGTGCTGGAATATTCGGGCCGCCACCTGGCGATGATCGAACTCTCGGCGCAGCTCAAGCTTCTGCTCTATGTTTCGCT
>JAJXYV010000256.1 GCA_021780435.1 Pseudomonadota bacterium | reverse complement strand
TGCCGGCCATAGCCCTTCACTTCCGTAACCGTCAGCCCGTGAACGCCGACCGCCGTCAGCGCGTCGCGAACCTCGTCAAGCTTGAACGGCTTGATAATAGCCATCACGATCTTCATCCGATGTTCCCCGATTTCCGTCTTGGACGACGCAGTCGCTTTGGAATACGTCGGCGGGGCGCAGCCCGGCCGAGCGCGACCTTTCAAGGTCCATGCCAAGGCGAAGCCCCGGCGAAACCGACGAAAATCGAGCGAGTTAAGGGCGGCGGCAAATTGTTTAGATTAAATTTTAGGCGCCTTGATCAGAAAACAATCACGGACGGCGATGAAAGGGTTCGATTGAGCGCCAACGCGGAAACAACTGCCCGGCGACTTGAATCCAGCGGGAGAATCAGCACCAGCTCGCCTGATCGGGGTTGGGCTCACGCAGCAATTCGAGAATATTCGCCTCGATGATCCGATAACCGACATTGCCGAACAGCTTCTGCCGGCCTTCGTTCAGGAGCAAGGTCGGGCTGCCTTTGACGCCGAGCGTCTCGGCTTCCTTGTAGTCGGCGGAGAGCGCGGCATGGGCGCGGCCGTCGTCGAGCAAGGCCTGGACCGGGGCCGTATCAAGGCCAAGCCCGCGAGCGATCTCGAACAGGACCTCCCTCCGGGCAATGTCGAGGCCATGGGCGAAAAAACCCTCCCTGACCGCGATCAGGCCGCGCTCGAAGGCGCCCGGCGCGCAAGCGCCCTCGCTTTCGGCGATCTCAACCGCCTTGAGGAAAATGTGGGGCGCAAGCGACGAAGCCGGCCGGATCTTGCGCCAAATGTCAGGATGAAGGCTCAATTCCGGAAAAGCCCGCGCCGTGTGATGCACGTGATCGGCGAGTCCTTCATAGCCGCCCTTGCGCGCCCAGCCGGCGGCGATCTTGCCCGGAACGTCGCCGAACACCGGGCAGAAGCGATGCTGGAAGGCGACCTTGTCGCCGAAGGCGCGCCGGACCGCGGCAAGACGAAGCTCGGCGAAATAGGCCCAGACGCAGAGCACGTCGGAAAAAGAGATGATTGGAAGAGGCTCCACCCCGCCTGCCCTCGTGAAGGAATCGAGGGCGCTTGCGCCCCCCGCGCCGACATTGCCTCGCGCCGCGCGGCGCGACAAGAACGCGATTGCGCCGTAGCCAGCACATTCCGCCCACACCGAAGCGGCGCCTGCTTTTTTGGCGATCCGAAAGAGTGTAGACCGCTTCTGTCCGCAGCCGAAAGGAGACCTCATGTCGGAGACCCCGAACAGCGAGCTGAAGCAGCAATTCCGCGGCATGGCGCGCGCCGGCCAGACCCTTGGCCTCGCCTATATCGGCGTAGTCAACGGGCTTTTCGCCGCGCTGCGCGATCTCGAGACATCCGATTCCGACACTCTCGCCGCCGCGACGGCCATGGACCCCGCCTATGTGCGGCGCTGGTGCGACGCGGCCTACGCCTTCGGCCTGCTCGAAACGCAAGGCGAGCGCTTCCGGCTCTCGGACTCCGGCGCCGCGATGATCCCGGACGCGGCGGGAACGTTGATGCCCGTGGCCGCGCAGGCGATCCTGAACATGCACATGGCCGAGCGCGCGGCGGAACTGATGCGCACGGGCGAGCGGCCCGGCGAACAGGTTCTCGCCGAGCGCAAGACCCTGCTGCCCTGGTTCGGGCCGATGCTCGAGGCCAATTTCGCGAGTTTTTTCGAGCAGACGATCTGCCCCGACGTTCCCTTCTTCACGGAAGTCAACGAACGTGGCGGCCTCGCCGTCGATCTCGGCTGCGGCAACGGCTGGTATCTGCGGGCGCTGGCGCGCCGTTGCGGCGCCCTGCATGGGCTTGGAATCGACGGATTTGAGGAAAACATCGCCCAGGCGACCCGTCTGGCGGCGCGTGAAGGCCTGGGCGACCGCCTGCGTTTCGCCGCTGGCGACGCCCATCATTTCACCCTCGACGAACCCGCCGACCTCATCGCCATGAATCGCGCGCTCCATCACGTCTGGGAGGCCGGCGGGGCGACCTTCATCGCCCGGCTGCGTGACAATCTGCGTCCCGGCGGCGCGGCGGTGATCTGGGAGCCGGACTGGCCGGCGGACCGCGCCGTGCTGCGCATTCCCGCCTTCACAGGCCTGTCCTTCCAGAATCTCGCGGAACATGTGCAGGGCAATCACCTGCTGCGCGCGGAGGAAATCGCGGCGGCTTTCGCGGACCAGGGCCTGGCGCCGGAGATTTTCCGCTTCGGCGAAGGCCAGGAGGCGATCATCGTCGCCCGCAAACCTGCTTGAGGCACAGCGCGAACTTGACTTCCGAGCGCCAAGACCCGAAACCAGCCGCCAAGCAAACCAAAAGGGAAACGCTCATGCCGCATGCGCTCGCGACCATAATCGACGCCGCCTTCGAGGACCGCGCCAAGATCACGCCGGAGACGACCGGCGACGTCCGCCACGCCGTCGAATCCGCGCTGAACCTGCTCGATACAGGCAAGGTCCGCGTCGCCGAGAAGATCCCGGGCGCGACCGGCAAGGACTCGTGGAAAGTCAACCAGTGGCTGAAGAAGGCTGTGCTGCTCTCCTTCCGCCTCAACGACATGCATGTCATTCCGGGCGGACCGGGCGCGGCGACCTGGTATGACAAGGTTCCCTCGAAATTCGAAGGCTGGGGCGCCAAGGACCACGGCGCCGCGGGCTTCCGCTCCGTGCCCGGTTGCGTCGTCCGCCACTCGGCCTATATCGCGCCGGGCGTCGTGCTGATGCCGAGCTTCGTCAATCTCGGCGCCCATGTCGACACCGCGACCATGGTGGACACCTGGGCCACCGTCGGCTCCTGCGCCCAGATCGGCAAGAACGTCCATCTTTCGGGCGGGGTCGGCATCGGCGGCGTTCTGGAGCCGCTGCAGGCCGGCCCGACCATCATCGAGGACAATTGCTTCATCGGCGCCCGCTCCGAAGTGGTCGAGGGCGTGGTGGTCGGCGAAGGTTCGGTCATTTCGATGGGCGTCTATATCGGCGCCTCGACCAAGATCGTCGATCGCGCGACCGGCAAGGTTTACATGGGCTATATCCCGCCCTTCTCCGTGGTCGTCTCCGGCAACCTGCCCGGCAAGCCCCTGCCCGATGGAACGCCCGGCCCCTCGACCTATTGCGCGGTCATCGTCAAGACCGTGGACGCGCAGACCCGCTCCAAGACCGGCATCAACGAGCTTCTGCGCGACTGACGGCGGCTACGCGATGAACCGGGCGGAATTCCGCTTCCTCTTCCGCGAATCCGACGGGACGGTTTCCGCCCCGGTCTGGCGGCGCTGGACGCTGACGCTGACAGGCCTCTGTGTGAGTCTCGCGCTGATCTGGGCGGCGGTCAGTCCCTGGACCCATCGCGACCTCGCGGCCCAGGGCCTGTTCGACATCTGGGCCTTTCTCGCCTTCGCCTATCTGCTGGTCTATGCCGCGGCGGTTCTGCTGGCGCAGGTCAGCCAATATAATCTGTCGGCCAAAAGGTTTCGCGCGCGAAAGGTCAATCCGTCCTGGGCCGCCGTCTGGCCGCTCTCGCTCTTCGCGGCGGGCGCGGCCTTCTGGGCGCAGCCCAATTCCTTCGGGTTGATGCCGGACTTCGCGCCCTGGCTGTTCCTGCTCGCGGCGGCGGCGGCCTTCGCCGCGCAATTCTACGAGCTGGGCCTGCGGCGCGATTGAGCGGCAAAACAGAACGAGGAGTCGAAATGGACGGCGAGACAAGCCCCGGCGTGGCGCTCACCCGCGACCTGATCCGCCGGCCCTCGGTGACGCCGGCCGACGCCGGCGCCCTCGATGTTTTGCAAAGCCGGCTCCAGGCCGCCGGCTTTACCACCCATCGCCTGCCCTTTTCCGAGCCTGGCACGCCGGACATCGACAATCTTTACGCGCGGATCGGCGACAGCGCGCCTTTCCTGCTGTTCGCCGGCCATACGGACGTCGTCCCGCCGGGCGATCCCGCACGCTGGAAGGTCGATCCCTTCGCCGGCGACATCGTCGAGGGCGAATTGATCGGCCGCGGCGCCGCCGACATGAAGGGCGGCATCGCGGCCTTCGCCGCCGCAGCCTTCGCTTATCTCGAAAAGCACGGCCCGCCGCAGAAAGGCTCGATCGGCTTTCTCATCACCGGCGACGAGGAAGGTCCCGCCATCAACGGCACGGTCAAGATGCTGCAATGGCTGACCGGGCGCGGCGAACGCTTCGACCATTGCATCGTCGGCGAGCCGACCAATGCGCAGGATCTCGGCGACATGATCAAGATCGGCCGGCGCGGCTCCCTCAACGGCCGGCTGCTGGTGAAGGGACGCCAGGGCCACGTCGCCTATCCGCAGCGCGCCGACAATCCGGTTTCGCATCTGCTCGCGCTCTGCGCCGCGCTGAAGGGTGAGCCGCTCGACGACGGCACGGATTGGTTCGACGCCTCCAATCTCGAAATCACCTCGATCGACATCGGCAACGAGGCGACCAATGTCATTCCGGGCGAAGCGCGGGTGCGCTTCAACATCCGCTTCAACGACCTGTGGACGCCGGAGACGCTGAAGGACCATCTCCGCCGCCGGCTTGAGGCGGTTCGCCCGGCCGAA
>JAJXYV010000015.1 GCA_021780435.1 Pseudomonadota bacterium | reverse complement strand
TGGCGGTTATACTTTGCTTCCCATTGAGGAACAGGAACGGCCGGACGAATGGTGAGCAAGGTCGCGATCGTAGAATCCCTGGGCGAGCAGGCCGTGCTGCTGCCGAAGCTGATTGCATCGGCTTTGGCGGCCAATGATCGCCTGAAGATTCGACTGACCCTTTTGCAGGAAGCCTCCGCCCAGGCCTCCGAGCCCGGCCGCGCGCCGCCCGACCTGGAAAGCGAACGGCGCGCGGCCGGTCTCGATGACCGGGCTTTCGACGCGATCTTTTCCGGCGCGCGGCCGCTCGACGCCGGCCATTTCACCGCGCCGGGGGCGGCGGCGCTGGTGGCCGGCATGGCGGGCGACCTCGTCGCCATGCTGGCGCCTCTCGAAGTCGCCGGTGGCGAGGAGGCCGCCTCACTGAAAGCGCGCCTGGAGGCGATCGTCACCGGTCTGCCGGCCTTCGCCGACGATCGCGTCTCCCATTCGGATGTTCTGTCCCTGGCTTCGGCTCGGCGCCGCGCCGGCGACAGCCTGCATCTTCTGGTGATGGACCTCCACCGCGCCATCAACAAGCTTGCGTCCGAAACGGCCGTAGAAGATGTGGACGGCGCCGCCGCCGCCGGTCTGGAGGAGACCGCCCGCGAGCGGGTCAGGGCCTTCATGCGCGGTCTGAATCGGACGAAAAGCCTCGCCTTCGGCCATCCGGGGCTCGCGACCACGGCTGGCCAGCTGGGCGCGCGCCTCTCGATCCAGAACGATATCGGCACGACGGACGCGCATGTGCTCGTCGTGCGCGTCGAGGGCCTGACGGCGACGACGACCTATACCGACGTCCACCGCCCGCGTGCGAAGTTTTTCATGTCGCTTTTCGAGGGTTCAGGCGTTGTGTGGAGCCCCCTGGGCGAAAAGCGCCAGCGCAATCTCGCCGAGGGCGAGGTCTTCTATCTGCTGAACGGCGTTTTTCGCGCCGCAGACGCCACCGAACTCGATCGTTTCCTCGAATTGCTCGGCTCGCGCATCGTCTTCCTGATCGACTGGAACAAGGCCCGGAAAGCCCTTCAGCTCTTCGCCGACAAAAAGGCGGCGATCGAAATATTGACGAATGCAGCTCGTCGCGACGAGGGCCATCGCGCCTTTCTCGAACTCGGCGGCGCGGAGCTCATCTACGAGGCGGTCCGCAACGCCGCTTCCGGACGAATCGCTTATGGCGTTCCGCTCGACAAGGCGCTGGGGGAAGAGGAATGCCGCGGCTTCCTGCGCAATGTCCTCCATGTCGCCTGCGAGGGCCTGAAGGACGGCCGATCGACACGGCTGATCCGCGACGAGATCCAGGCGGATCTATCGCAAAGGCTCGACACGGCCGAGCGCGAGATCCTCGCTGTCGCGCTGCGCCATCTCGGCCTGACGCGAATGCTGGCGGGCATGATCGAAGCTGCTTTTCTGCCGGATGATCTGGCGAGCGTCGAGGAGCGCCGCGCTCTGGCCGCGCGCGCCAAGGCGCTGGAGGCCAAGGCCGACCGACTGACGGTGGACGCCCGCAGGCTGTCCTCGCGCCTGCGCGACGCCGGCGATCTGCTCACCTTGATCGATCAGATCGAGGCGGCGACGGATTGCTTTGACGAGGCCGCCTTTCTCCTCAGCCTCGCCGAGGGAGATGGCGCCAGCCGGATCAGCGCGCCGCTCACCCTCCTGGCGTCGGTCGCAACTGACTCCGTTGCGCAAATGACGCGGGCGATCGAGGGCGCGTTGCTCATCCCCAACGGCAAGCGCGAGGATGCCGCTTTCGCCCTCAAATGCATCGACGCGGTCGGAGACGCCGAGCGGGCCGCGGACACGGCCGAGCGGGCCGCCATGGCGGCGCTGCTCGGGCCGGCGCTTTCGGGAGCGGAGGCGCGCGTCATCGTGCTGGGGCTCGAAATCGCACGGACCATGGAGGACGCGACCGACCGCCTCGCTCATGCCGCCATGGCGTTGCGCGCTCGCCTGTTGCAGGAGTTGTCCGAATGAGCGCCCCCAAGCTTCAGCTCGGATGGATTGGACTGGAGGCGGCGCCGGCCGAATTGGCTCCGTCGCATTTTGGCTCCAAAGCCTCCGAACTCGCCGGGATGGCCGCGCTCGGTCTGCCGGTTCCGCCGGCTTTCGTCCTCCCGACGACATTCTGCGGCCCGATCCTCTCGGGCGACGAGAAAGCGCAAGCCGTCCTGCGGTCGGGCCTGGCCGAGGGCGTCGAGCGTCTCGAGGCCGCGACCGGACGCAAATTCGGCGACGCCCGCGCGCCGTTGTTCGTCTCGGTTCGCTCTGGCGCGGAACAATCCATGCCTGGCATGCTGGAGACCGTGCTCGACGTCGGCATGAATGCGGTCAGCGTCCACGGGCAGATTCGCGCCACCGGAAATCCGCGTCTGGCCTTCGACTCCTGGCGGCGTTTCATTCAGTCTTACGCCGAGGTTGTCGGCGGAATGGAGATCGCGCCGTTCGACCAGGCGCTGGCGCGGATGATCCAGTCCGAAGGCGTGGCGCACGAGGGCGAACTCGATCCCGAGGCGCTCGAACGCCTGGTCGCGGAATTTCTTGTCCTGGCTGAGGACGCCGCGCCGCCTCCGGATCCGCTTGAGCAGCTTTTCGGGGCGGCTCGCGCCGTCTACCTTTCCTGGAATAGCCCGCGCGCGGAAACATACCGCCGGCTGAACGGGCTCGGTCATCTGCTCGGCACCGCCGTCGCCGTCCAGACCATGGTCTTCGGCAACGCCGGGGGCGCATCCGGCTCTGGCGTGGCCTTTTCGCGCGATCCCGCGACCGGCGCGAAGGCGCTCTATGCCGATTTCCTGTTCGACGCGCAGGGCGAGGATGTCGTTTCGGGACGGCGCACGCCGATCGATGCGATCAGACTGCGCGATCGCCTGCCGGAAGCGGCCGGGCGCCTGGCGGAAAGCGCGGAGATGCTGGAAAAGGCGCGGCGCGACATGCAGGACATCGAGTTCACGATCGAGGACGGCAAGCTCTTTCTGCTGCAGACGCGGTCCGCCAAGCGCACCCCGCGCGCCGCGCTCCGGATCGCGGTCGATCTCGTGGCCGAAGGAATGATCGACCGCGCGGAGGCCCTGCGCCGCGTCGCCATGATCGACCCCGCCGAGGTCGGCGAAACATCCTTTGTCGAAGGCGCTCCGGCGGTCGCCCGCGCCATTGTCGCGGCGCCGGGAGTCGCCTGCGGCCGCGCCTGTTTCACCAGCGCCCAGGCCGAGGAAATGGTTCGACGCGGCGAAAAGGCGGTTCTCATCCGCCGCGACACGTCAACCGAGGACGTCGCCGGCTTCGCTGTGGCCGATGGCGTTCTGACCGCCATCGGCGGCCGCACCTCGCATGCGGCCGTCGTCGCCCGGCAAATGGGCAAGGTCTGCCTGGTCGGCTGTGCGGGGCTGACGGTCGACGCCGACGAGCGCGGCGCGACAATCGGCGGCCAGGCCTTGCGTCAGGGCGATTGGATCGCGCTGGACGGGACGTCCGGAGACGTCACCCTTGGCCGCCGCGCAATCGCTTTCGAAATTGCTCCCGAAAGCAAAATCATCTTGGCGTGGAGGAAGGAAAACGCAATCGGATCATTGCGTTGAATTCCGAAAATCCAGCCCTTAAATTCTGCAATAAAGCGGTGTTGACCGGGTTCGATGGATATCTTGGAAGTCACGTTCGGGAGCGTCTGCCGCCCCCAATTTGAACTGCATATCTGTTGGCGTTCGGGCGCGAGCCTCCGCCGTCTGCCGCGTCGCCAGGACGCGTCGTTCTCGACCGGTTCACGACGAGGTCATCGACGAGGAACAAGCGGTCCGTCCGCGCGACGCTCTGTCCACGCAGATTTACCTACGCACGGGTTTCGTTAGCGGATCATTTGCAAATGCTGGACGTCAAAGCCACAGCATTTCAATATCGATCAGATCCATCAAATGCCGGGATTGAACTACGTGGGCATGTCCGAGACGTTATGGCCATCCGCTAAGATCGCGACCGTGTCGGAGCGGCTGGACACGCTTTTGCGCGTGTTCAGCGACATGCGGGAGCGACAGAAGCTGACCAGCGACGAGATCATGATTTTTCTGGCGGTTGGACGACTGGGAATAGCCGCGACGCCGCAAGGCGTGACCATGCGCCCGGTGACCTGCCTCGATATTTCGCAATTGCTCAAGATCCCGACCGAAACCGTGCGCCGCAAAGCGGTGCGGCTGGAAAAAATCCATTTCGTCACGCGGACGACGCGGGGCATTGCGATCCAGAATCTCGACGAATGGCGCCGGCTCGCAGAGATGCTCACAATTTGACGGATCGATCATTGTATCAAAAAAACAACACATAGATCTAATTGATCCAAATCCCCAATTTGAGTGTTCGGCCCCACATTTCAGAAAAAATGACGATAATGAATAACGCGGGTATGGTCATCTGATGTTTTCGTTATAGACGAAGAACATTAAAGATATGGCTTGCCTAACAAAATCGTTACTGTGCCAGTCAGCAAGTAAAAATCACATTATTGTTGACGATAAGGCCTGAAAAATCAGGGGGAGTCCTGTGACTTGCAAGAAAACACTCATGGCGGCAGCCTTGGGCGCGCTGTCGCTCTGTGGC
>JAJXYV010000127.1 GCA_021780435.1 Pseudomonadota bacterium | reverse complement strand
GAGCAAAACCGATGGAGGCCGGGCCGGTCGCGCGCGCCATGGGCAATCTGCGCACGGCGCTGCACCAGCGCCTCAACGAGACCGCCGACAAGAAGGTTCTGTTCGAAGTCGCCGACATTCTCGACGACGCGGCGCGCAAGATCGAACGGCTTTAATGGACTGAAGTCAGCGCTCGCCCCACCGCGCGAGCGCGGCCTCGTCGGCGTCCTTGGCGGCGACCCAGTCGCCCTGGCCGCCGTCGGCGCGATGCTCCTTCTTCCAAAAAGGCGCACGGCTTTTCAGGAAATCCATCAGATATTCGGCCGCCGCAAAGGCCGCCGCGCGATGGGCGCTGGCGCAAAGCACCAGCACGATCTGCTCGCCCGGCAGGATCCGGCCATGGCGATGGATCACGGTGACGCCGAGCAAGGGCCAGCGGCGCTCGGCCTCGCCGACCATGCGCGCGATCTCCTCCTCCGCCATGCCGGGATAATGCTCGAGTTCGAGCGCTTCGAGCGTCCCGGCCTCGTCGCGGCACAAGCCGATGAAACTGACCAGCGCGCCGACATCCCGCCGCCCGCGGGTCAGCGCCGCGCCTTCGGCCGCGGCGTCGAAATTTTCAGCCTGAACGCGAATTTTATGGGACGACATGAGAATCCTGATCCCGGATCGGCAAAAACCGACAATTCCAACGACAGTTTAACCGCCGCCGACCATCCCGAAAAGCCGCGTCATCACCCGACGCGCGGCGCCCAGGCGAGAAAATCGCGGGCGGTCCGGAAAGGCGCCTCCATCATCGGCACATGGCCGACGCAGGGCATGAGAATAAGCTTGTTGTGTCGAAAGAGCCTTTGAAAGGTCGCGGCGGCTCTCGGATTCAGCACCTTGTCTTCCGCCCCCCAAACGATCAGGGCAGGAACCCGAAGCGAGGCGAATTGCGTTTCCAGCAATGGCGACTGCTCCAGCACTTCGTTCAGGATGCGCGCGTGCAACGCCTGGTCGGCGGCGCCGCGCCGCCCGAAGGTCTTGATCGCAAAGGCGGGAATATAAGGCGGGCGGGTCATGACAGCCTGAATGAGGGCGCGGGCGTCATCCGGGCTTCGCATCACCAGCGGAATCTCGCCGGTTTCCCGATAGCGGATCATGATCGGGCTTTGCTGCGCCGCCGCGACGCCAGCGGGGGCGAGCAGCCAGAGCGCGGCGACGTCCTCAGGGTAGGTCGCGGCATATTGCGCCGCGATGAAGCCGCCCATGGAATTGCCGCCGAGGATCATGCGCTCGATGTTCAAGGCGCGGCAAAAGGCGCGCACCCGCGCCACCTGATCTGCAATCCGATAATGGGCCGAAACGTCGCGCGAGGCCTCGCCAAAGCCGGGAAGGTCGGGAAGCACGACACGGTAGCGCTTCGTCAGCCGTCCCGCCATGCGGGTAAAATTGTCCTTGTCGCCGCCGAAGCCGTGCAGCAAAACCAAAACGTCGCCACGGCCGCCTTCCAGATAAGGCATGGCGAAGCCGTCGGCCTCCTGCTTTTTCAGCTTCAGTCCCGCGAATTTCCGTTCGAGGCCGAAAGCGAAGGCTGTCGCCGCCTCGGGCGTCGGCAAGAAACCGGCCATGATGTTTCCCCTCACGATCAAGGCCTATCGTAGCGCGGCAAAGGATGGGCTACTATCGCCAAGGGCGCTCGGGACGCCCTCAGCGGCAATGATTTGAAGGGCTGAAAAGTCAGGGTCTTCCATGGAGGGCGCCATGCTCGATGTCGCAATGCGTCAAGGCGTTGAGCGGGAAACGGGCGCGGTCGAAGCAAAGCCGCTCGACATTCTCATCGTCGGCGCGGGCGTCGCCGGCATAGCCGCGGCCCGCGACATCGAGAAGAAGGCGCCGGACCTGACCTTCGCCATCGTTGAAGGGCGAAAGGCGATCGGCGGCACCTGGGACCTGTTCCGCTATCCCGGCGTGCGCTCGGATTCGGATCTGCAGACCCTCGCCTTTTCCGACCGCCCCGTGTTCAACGGCGCCTTCACTGGCGAGGGCGCCGATGTCCTCGCCTATATCCGCGACGCGGCGCGCGAGAGCGGCGTGGACAGGAAAATTCTGTTCGAACATCGCGTCGTCGCGGCGGACTTCGACAGCCAGTCCGGCCTCTGGCGGGTCGATGTGGCGATCGGCGCGGACAAGCGGCCAGCGCGATTGATCTGCCGTTTTCTTTACGCCTGCTGCGGCTATTACGATTATTCCGCCGGCCATACGCCCGATTTTCCCGGCCGGTCCGATTTTTCCGGACCCGTCATCCACCCGCAATTCTGGCCCTCGGATTTCGACGCGAGCGGCAAGCGGATCGTGGTGATCGGCAGCGGCGCGACCGCGATTTCGCTCATTCCGGCGCTCGCCGCGAAGGCGGATCATGTCGTGATGCTGCAGCGTTCGCCGACTTTTCTCTTGCCCCTGCCCGCCAAGGATTACGAGGCGCGGCTGTACCGGCGGATCTTGCCGAAGAAGCTCGCCTATTCCCTGCTCCGCTGGCGCAACATCCTCTTCACCTTCGGCCTCTATCGCCTCGCGCGCGCCAGACCGGCGCTGGCCAAGCGCGTGCTGCTCGGTTTCGCGCGCCGGCGCCTCGGCCTCGACGAGAGCCGGATGGCGAATTTCACGCCGCGCTATGACGTCTGGGACCAGCGCGTCTGCGTCGACGCGGGCTTCGCCTTTTACAATTGCCTGCGCGACGGCGCCGCCAGCATCATCACCGCCGAAATCGAGTCCTTCGTGGCCGAAGGGGTCAGGCTGCGCAATGGCGAAGTCCTGCCCGCCGACGCCGTCGTCACCGCGACCGGCCTCAAGCTGCAGTCCTTCGGCGGCGCGCGACTGAGCGTCGATGGCAAGGTTCTGGCGCCCGGCGATCTCGTGACCTATCGCGGCTGCATGTTCGCGGGCGCGCCGAATCTTTTCGCGGCGATCGGCTATGTCAACGCGTCCTGGACGCTGAAATGCCAGCTGACCACGATTTATCTGCTGCGGCTGGCGCGGGAACTCATCGCGCGGAAGGCAAAGTGGGTTGCGCCGGAAAACCCTCCGGCGCCGGTCGGGCCTGTCCTGGCCTTGACCTCGGGCTATGTCGCGCGCGGAAAGGCGGAAATGCCGAGACAGGGCGCGACTGCGCCGTGGAAATACAGCGTGAATTATCTCGACGACCTTTGGGCCCTGCGCTACGCCCGCCTCGACGATGGCGTCCTGCATTTCGAGCTGCCGTGACGGGACAACAAAGCTGATCGACGCCCGCGGCGGCTTTTCATCCCCCCGTCATTGGTGGGAAAAAGGCGACTTCGCTTGCCCCGACGATCGAAGCCTCGCGCCGCGCATGTTTCTTGTCGACGGCCGTTCGCGCCAGCCCGTCCGCGAAAGTCGCGGCATAGGCTTCGTCGCGGGCGCCGAGCCAATCGATCAGTTCGGCCACAGTGCGCACCGACCCCGGCACATCGACCTCCTCGACGGATTTACCGATGCGCTCGCGCAGCGAAGCGAAATAGACCAGCCTCATTCCTCGACCACATATTTGATGCCGGCGCGGAAATAATCCCAACCGGTGTAAAGCGTCAGAATCGCCGAAACCCATAGCAGGCCGAGCCCGATCCGCACCGTGCCGGGCAGCACGACTTCCCCGGCCCGCCCGGCGATGAGGAAGCCGAGCGCGATCATCTGCATCGTCGTCTTCCATTTGGCGACCCTGCTCACAGGAACCGAAACCTTCAGCTCCGCGAGGAATTCGCGCAGACCCGAAACAAGGATTTCGCGGCACAGGATGACGATGGCCGCCCAGAGCGACCAGCTGCGGATCGTGCCATCCGCGACCAGGATGAGCAGAAGCGCGGAAACGAGAAGCTTGTCGGCGATCGGGTCCAGCATCCGGCCGAGCGCCGATTGCTGCTCCCAGGCGCGGGCGAGGTAGCCGTCGAAGAAATCGGTCACCGCCGCGACGATGAACAGGCCGAGCGCCGTCCAGCGCAAGGCGTATTCATCGGGCCAGAACAGGCAGGCGACCACCGCCGGCACGATCAGCACCCGGCCGAAAGTCAGGATATTCGGCAGGTTCATGGCGCGGCGGGCGCCGGATCGGGCGGGGCTGACGGACATGGCCGGAGGGAAACCTGTTCGCGCCGCCGCGTCAATGGGTTTTTCTCGGTCGCTTTCCTGGTTCAGATCGCCTCACCCCTTCTCGTGGAAATGGTCGAACACCAGTTTCGCCGTCGCCGCGGAAAGGCCATGCGTTTTTTCGAGGTCCGCGAGGGCCGCCGCGGCGACCGCCTTGGCCGTTCCGAAGGCCTGGAGCAGCGCCCTTTTGCGCGCCGGCCCGACGCCGGCGATCTCGTCGAGCGGATTTTTCGCAAATTCCTTCTTGCGCCGGGCCCTGTGGGTGCCGATGGCGAAGCGATGGGCCTCGTCGCGCAGGCGCTGAACGAAATAGAGCGCCGGATCGCGCGGGGCGAGCTTGAACGGCTCGCGGCCCTCGACGAAAAAACTCTCGCGGCCGGCGTTGCGGTCGGCGCCCTTGGCGATCGAGGCCAGCGTCACGCCGGTCACGCCCAGTTCGGCCAGCACCCCGCGCACCGCCTCGAACTGGCCGCGCCCGCCATCGATCAGGATCAGGTCCGGGGCCTGGGGAAAGGCGTCAGGATCCTCGGGCGCTGGCGTCTCCGCCTCCTTGAGGAGGCGCGAGAAGCGCCGGGTCAGCACCTCGCGCATCATCGCGTAATCGTCGCCCGGCGTGACCGGCCCCTTGATGTTGAAGGTCCGGTAATGGGTCTTCATGAAGCCGAGCGGGCCGGCGACGATCATCGCGCCGATGGCCGAACTGCCCATGATGTGCGAATTGTCATAGACCTCGACCCGGCGCGGCGGCTTCTCCATGCCAAAGGCGGCGCCGAGCGCCTCCAGCAGCTTCATCTGGCTGGCGCTGTCGGCGAGCCGGCGGCCCAGAGCCTCGCGGGCGTTGTTGGCGGCGTCCGCGACCATTTCGCGCTTCTCGCCGCGCTGCGGGCAAAGAATCTCGACCTTGTGGCCCTCGCGCTCCTCAAGCGCCAGCGACAGCCAGGCCGCCTCCTCGATCGCATGGGAGAGCAGAACCAGTCTCGGCGGCGGCCGCTCGGCGTAGAACTGGGCGACGAAGGGCCCGAGCACCTCGCCGGGCGACAGGCTCTTGTCCGCGCGCGGAAAATAGGCGCGATTGCCCCAGTTCTGATAGGCGCGGTAGAACACAGCCTCGACGCAGAACTGGCCCGCCTCCTCGTGGAGCGCGAAGACGTCGGCCTCGGCCACGCTGCGCGGATTGATCCCCTGCTGGCCCTGGATCGCGGCCAGCGCTGCGATACGGTCGCGCAGCTTCGCGGCCCGCTCGAATTCGAGTTCGTCGGCGGCCCTGTTCATCTCCTCGGCCAGCCGCTCGCGCACGGCGCGGGATTTGCCGGTGAGGAAATCCCGGGCCTCGCCCGCCAGCCCGGCGTAATTCTCCGCCGAGATCTCGCCGGTGCAGGGGCCGGAGCAGCGCTTGATCTGGAACAGCAGGCAGGGCCGGGTGCGGTTGTCGTAGAAGGAATTCTCGCAGGAGCGCAGCAGGAAGGCGCGCTGCAGCACGTTGAGGGTGCGGTTGACGGCCCAGACGCTGGCGAAGGGCCCGAAATAATCGCCCTTCCGGCTTCGCGCGCCGCGATGCTTGGTCAGCTGGGCGCCGCGTTCATCCCGCGTCAGCAGGATATAGGGAAAGCTCTTGTCGTCGCGCATCAGCACGTTGAAGCGCGGCTTGAGCTGCTTGATGAGATTGGCTTCGAGCAGCAGCGCCTCGACCTCGGTGCGGGTCGAGACGAAGACCATCGACGCCGTCAGCGCGATCATCCGGGCGATGCGATTCGCATGGCCGGCGAGGCGGGTGTAGGAGGCGACCCGCTTCCGGATGCTCTTGGCCTTGCCGACGTAGAGAACCGAGCCGTCCTCGCCGATCATCCGATAGACGCCCGGCCCCGTCGGCGCGTGCTTCCAGTGCGCGCGAATCGCCCTCAGGCCGCGCCTGAACGAAGAGGCGGCGGCCTCGTCGTCGAGATCGAGTTCGACGCCGGAGACCTCGTCGGCGGCGGGATCGTCCGGCTCGTCGGCCTCGAAGGCCTGCTCCGGCGGCGCGTCCATCTGGTTTTTCAAGCGACTCATGTGGCTAATCTAGGCATGGACGCCGCGCCGCGAAATGGCCTCTTCAGGGACGCCGGCGGGCGAGGCTGGACCTTTTCCATAATTGCGGCTAGCAATGGCTTTAACGAATAATCAATAATTCGACGGGGACGGGACCTGATGGCGGCTTTTTCGGCGTTTCTCCAGCGTGTGCTTCCGTTCGCCGCCACGGCGGCGGCCGCGCTGCCGCTGTGCGCCTGCAACGACCATATCAGCCCCGCCGCCTCGGCCGTTTCGCCGCAGGGCGCCCAGATTCTTCCTTCCGGCTACAGCCCCCGGCCTGCTCCGGTTTCCGTAGCGCAGATGGAAGGGGCCCCGGCGCCGATCAAGAGCCAGTTCATGGCTTATTTCGACGCCGACGCGGCCAGGGAAGACGTGGCCCTGACCGACAACGCCGGCGCGCGCTATCTCGCCAAGGGCTATATCTCGGCGTTCCTGGTCGATGGCGGCGCCCGCCTGACCTATGTTCTCGATATCTACGACCGCGCCAACCACCGCGCCCAGCGGCTGAACGACGAAATCCCGCTCAGCGGCGCGACCGCAGACCCGTGGACGCTGGTCGATTCGGCCGCCCTCGCCGCGCTTGCCGCGCGCAGCGCCAACGAATTGGCGGCCTATCTCTCCAACACGCCCGAAGCTCTCGCCGCGGCGGCCCAGACCGCAGCCGCAACGGCGCAGAACGCAGGCGACGCGGCCAAAGCCGTCGTCGCGCCATCGCAGCCGGCGGCCTCCGCGCAGCAGGCCCTCTCCTACGCGCCGGCGCGCTAAATCGGCCGCATTGCAACAAAATCACGACAGGCGCCCGCCAGTCGTATTGTTCATCGCTCAACCCCCTGCTAAGACGCGCGCCAAGTCAGTCCAGGCAAAGGCTGCGTAATGGCTGGAGCAATGAAAATTCTGGCGGGTAATTCGAATCGGCCTTTGACCGAAGCGATTGCCGCCTATCTCGGCGTGCCGCTGACGAAATGTCAGGTTCGACGCTTCGCCGACATGGAAATCTTCGTCGAAATCCAGGAAAACGTGCGCGGCCAGGACGCTTTCGTCGTCCAGCCCACGTCCTTCCCGACCAACGACCATCTGATGGAGGCGTTGATCATGATCGACGCCCTGCGTCGCGCCTCCGCCCGGCGAATCACGGCGGTCATCCCCTATTTCGGCTATGCCCGCCAGGACCGGAAGCCCGGCCCGCGCACCCCTATTTCCGCCAAGCTAGTCGCCAATCTGATCACCCGCGCCGGCGCCGACCGCGTACTGACCGTCGATCTCCACGCGGGCCAGATCCAGGGCTTTTTCGACATCCCTACCGATAATCTGTTCGCCGCGCCGGTCCTGGTGCGTGACATTCAGGACAACCTCAACCTCCGCAATGTGATGGTGGTCTCGCCCGACGTCGGCGGCGTGGTGCGCGCCCGCGCGCTCGCCAAGCGCATCAACGCGCCGCTGGCCATCGTGGACAAGCGCCGCGAGCGCGCCGGCGAATCCGAGGTCATGAACATCATCGGCGAGGTCAAGGGCCGCAATTGCATCCTGGTGGACGACATCGTCGATTCGGGCGGCACCCTGTGCAACGCCGCCGACGCCCTGCTCGAGGCGGGCGCGGCCGACGTGCGGGCCTATATCACCCACGGCGTGCTGTCGGGCGGCGCGGTGGCGCGCATCTCGTCCTCGCGGCTCAAGGAGCTGGTCATCACGGATTCGATCCAGCCGACCGAGGCGGTGCGCGTGGCGAAGAATGTCCGGGTCATCAGCATTGCCCCGCTGATCGGCGAGGCCATCGCCCGCACGGCCAAGGAAGAAAGCGTCTCCAGCCTGTTCGACTGACGGCGCCGCACGGCGCCGTCGCCATCCCAACAACGAGCTTGCCGCCGCCATGACTTTCGAAACCGACCTCAAATCCATCATCCGCGCGATTCCCGATTACCCCAAGAAGGGAATCATGTTTCGCGACATCACGACCCTGCTCGGCGACGCCCGCGCCTTCCGCCGCGCGGTGGACGAGCTGGTCCAGCCCTTCGCCGGGGCGAAGATCGACCAGGTCGCGGGCATGGAGGCCCGCGGCTTCATCCTCGGCGGCGCTGTGGCCCACCAGCTTTCCGCCGGCTTCATCCCGATCCGCAAGAAGGGCAAGCTGCCCCATGTGACGGTTTCGGTCGCCTATAGCCTGGAATATGGCGTGGACGAGATGGAGATGCACGAAGACGCGGTGAAGAAAGGCGAGAAGGTCATTCTGGTCGACGACCTGATCGCGACCGGCGGCACCGCGGAAGGCGCGGTCAAGCTGCTGCGCCGGATGGGCGCGGACATTGTCGCGGCCTGTTTCGTCATCGACCTGCCCGAACTCGGCGGCGCCCAGAAGATCCGCGACCTCGGCGTGCCGGTGCGCTCGCTGATCGCCTTCGAGGGGCATTGAATCCAGTTTCGCTCAATCCCGGGCCGCTATGAAGGCAAAGCGCCTCCCCGCGCCATGACCAAGGTCGCGGCGGGCGCGATTGCTCCTGGCCTGCCCGATGAAGCTTCGAATCCTCGCCTTTCTCGTCCTGACGGCCCTCGCGCCGCGCCCGGCCCAAGCGCAGAACGCCTGCAAGGTCGGCGATGTCTGCGCCATCCAGGGCCCGCTCTTCGGCTGCAGGGATTTCGGCGACATCAAGCGCTGGATCGACACTTATGTCGATCAGGACCGCGAGACGGCGGAACGTTACATCGACGCTCAGGTCGCCGCCGGCGAATGCGTTCGCTTCCACGCGGGCGAAAAATTGCGCCTCGTGCGCTATCTCGGCCTGCGCCGGCTCGAAGTCCGCAGGCCCGGCGAAAGCCAAAGCTTTATCATGCTGCTCAAGTGACCTATAGGAGCCCGCAGCGCCCAAGCGGAAACGCGCTTCCGCCGGCGGAAGGGACAAGGCTTCATGTCGAGCACGCTCGGGGTCATCGTCAAGAACGAGGCGCCCTATCTCGCCGAATGGGCGCTTTTTCATCGCATGATCGGCTTCGACCGCATTGTCGCCTACGAGAACGACAGCGACGACGCGACGCCTGAGGTCCTTGGCCGGCTACAGCGCGCGGGCGTCATCGACGAGCATGTTCCCTGGCGCGATGTCGAGGGCTCGCCGCAGTTCAGCGCCTATTTCGATGCGACGGTGAAATGCCCGACCGACTGGATCATGTTCCTCGACGCCGACGAATTCCTCAACATCAGGTCGCGCGCGCCGGTCAACGCCTTCCTCGCCGGTTTCGCGCCGGACGTCTCCTGCGTCGCGGTGAACTGGCGCATTTTCGGTTCGTCCGGCCACAAGACCTATGCGCCCGGCCTGGTGCTGGAGCGCTTCACCCACGCGGGCGCGGCGCGCGTCGACGTGAACCGACACGTGAAGAGTTTTTTCCGCCCGCGCTGCGCGACCGCCATTCACATGCACGCGCCGATCATCGGGGTCGGGCGCTCCGTGCTCGCCTCGGGCGCGCCCCTCAACATGGAAATTCAGGGCGTCGCCGACGCGGTGGACTGGTCGGCGGCGCAGGTGAATCATTATTTCGGCAAGTCCTATGAAGAATATGCCGCGAAACGCCGGCGCGGAATCGCGCGCGTGGACAAGGACGACCCGCTGAAATTCGCCAAATATACCGACGAGATGTTTCGCGGCCACGACCTCAACGACGAAGGGGACGACAGCCTCGCCTGGGCGCTGCCCGAGCTCAAGGCGCGGCTGGCGGCGTTCGAAAGAATCTGATTGCTGCCACGATGGGCCAATCAGGCGCGAGGCTCAAGGGCGACAGGCTTTTCGGCGGAATTGGGCAAAGAATGTTTCAGTTTCTCGCATCGCCGCTACGTAATCTGTTCGCCGGCGTCGCCTTCATGCTCCTCGTCGGGCTGGCGGCGACGATCGCCTATGTCGCCGAGGGCTGGAGCCTGAGCGACGCGCTCTATATGGTGGTGCTCACCGTCTATTCGGTGGGCTATGGCGAGGTCGAGCCGGTCGATACGCCGGCGCTTCGCGCCATCACCGTCGCGCTGATCGTCGCCGGCTGCACGGGCATGATCTTCCTGACCGGCAGCCTGTTCCAACTGATCACCGCCAGCCAGTTTCAACAGCTTTTCGGATCGCGCCGCATGCAGAAGGATATCGACAAGCTTTCCAATCACGTCATCGTCTGCGGCTTCGGCAGGATCGGCCAGATGCTCTGCCATGAGCTCAAGGCGGCGAAGGGCGAGTTCGTCGTGATCGATCATGCCGAAGAGCGGATCGCCGCCGCGCGCAACGCCGGCCATCACGTCATCCAGGGCGACGCGACCGATGAGGAAACCATGCGACAGGCCGGCGTGACCCGCGCCCGCGCCCTGGCGACCGTGCTGCCCGAGGACGCCGCCAATGTCTTCATCACGCTGAGCGCGCGCAGCCTCAATAGCGACCTGACGATCATCGCGCGCGGCGAACTGCCTTCGACCGAAAGCAAGCTGATCCAGGCAGGCGCGAATCGCGTCGTCCTTCCCGCGCGGATCGGGGCCGAACGCGTCGCCGAACTTCTCCTCCACCGCGACATGGCGCGGCTGATCTCGCGCGCCCGCAGCGGCAATCTGGACCGGCTTGCCTTCGATCTTCAGGGACTCGGGCTGGACATCGAAGTCGCGACCGTCGAGTCCGGCAGCCGCGGCGCCGGACTGACCATCGGCCAGATCGAAGAGCTCGGCGCCGGCGCCTTTCTGGTCGTGGCGCTCGAACGCAAGAACGGCGCGTCCGTCCTGCAGCCGGACGCCGAAATCCAGGTCGGCGACGGCGACGCTCTGGCGCTGGTCCGGCGTCCGGGCAAATCGCAGAAAATCGAGGCGTTGTTCACCGCGCCCGCCGACGCGGCGCCCCAGGCGGAATGAAGCTCGAACGCGGCAAAGCGGCGATTGATTGTCGCGACGAAGCAGGGAATCATGGCGCCGCAAGAGCGCGGGCTGCAAGGGGGCGCGGATGAAAGGGCGTTTGGGCGTTTGGACGGGCGCGATGGCCCTGGCGCTGGCTTTGACCGGCGCGGCTTTCGCGGCGGACAAGGTCGTCAATGTCTATAACTGGACCGATTATATCGGCCCCGACGTTATCCCGGGCTTCGAAAAGGAAACCGGGATCAAGGTCAACTATGACACCTACGACCAGAACGAGACGCTCGAAGCCAAATTGTCGGCGGGAAAATCCGGCTATGACGTCGCCGTTCCGACCTTCACGCCCTTTTTGGCGCGCGGCGCCAGGACCGGCCTCTATCAGAAGCTCGACAAGTCGCTTCTGAAGAACTGGGGCAATCTCGACCCGGAAGTCCTGGCGCTCATGGCGAAGTCCGACCCGGGCAACGCCTATGCCGTCCCATGGATCGTGGCGACCGACGGCATCGCGGTCAATGTCGAGAAGGTCAGGGCGATCATGCCCGACGCCCCGCTCGATACCTACGACCTGATCTTCAAGCCGGAAATCCTCTCGAAATTCAAGGATTGCGGCGTCGAGATGATCGACAGCCCCACCGACGAGCTGCCGGTCATCCTGAACTGGCTCAAGCTCGACCCCAATTCCGAAGAGCCCGAGAACCTCAAGCGCGCGGCCGCGGTCATGACCTCGATCCGGCCCTTCATCCGCAAGTTCGAATCGTCGGGCTATATCAACGATCTCGCCAATGGCGACATCTGCATCGCCTTCGGCTATTCGACCGACATCAAGATCGCCGCCAAGCGCGCGCAGGAGGCGAACAAGCCCTTCCACATCGACTATATCATCCCCCGGGAAGGCACCCTGCTCTATCTCGACGCGCTCGCCGTTCCCGCAGGCGCGCCCCATGTCGCCGAGGCCCATGCCTTCATCGACTATATCCTGCGTCCCGAGGTGATGGCCGACACAGCCAACACGGTCGGCGGCCGCAGCGGCAATATCGCCGCTCTGCCCTTCGTCAAGCCCGAGATCGCCAAGGATCCCGGCGTCTATCCACCGCCCGAGGTCCGCAAGACCTTCTTCGTCCTGACCGTGCCGAGCCGAGAGACCGACAAACTGCGCACGAGGCTGTGGACGAAGGTGAAGACCGGCCATTGATGATCAGGATCGAGGGCTTGACCAAGAGCTTCGGCCACGACCGCGCGGTCGACGCCGTCGACCTGTCCATCGCGGCGGGCGAATTCTTCGCCCTGCTCGGCGGCTCCGGCTCCGGCAAGACCACCCTGCTGCGGATGATAGCCGGATTCGAGCGGCCGGACGGCGGGCGCATCCTGATCGATGGCGAGGACATGGCGCAGGCGCCGCCGCATCGCCGGCCGGTCAACATGATGTTCCAGTCCTATGCGCTCTTTCCGCATATGAGCGTGGCGAAGAATGTCGAATTCGGCCTGCGCCAGGAAGGCCTGCGCGGCGACGAACTGCGGCGGCGGACGGACGAGGCGCTCGACCTCGTCGCCATGCGCGAATTCGCGGCGCGCAAGCCGCACCAGCTATCCGGCGGCCAGAAGCAGCGCGTCGCTCTGGCGCGGGCGATCGTCAAAAGGCCTAAGGTGCTGCTGCTCGACGAACCCCTTTCCGCGCTCGACCGCAAATTGCGCGAGACGACGCAGATTCATCTGCTCGATGTCCAGAAGCGGACCGGCGTCACCTTCGTCGTCGTCACCCATGACCAGGACGAGGCGATGGCGATGGCGTCGCGCGTCGCGGTGATGAACGCCGGACGCGTCGAACAGGTCGATACGCCTCGCGCGCTTTACGCCCACCCGGCGAACCGCTTCGTCGCGGGCTTCATCGGCGCGACCAATCTTCTGCAGGCGCGCGCCGGCGGCCAAGGCCTGCTGGCCGAGGGCGTGCGGACCCTGTTGCGGCCCTCGGCGTCCATCGACAGCGCAGAGCCGTGCTGGGTCTCGATCCGGCCGGAAAATGTCGCGATCGCCGCGCCGGCGCTGGCGTCGGCGGACGCCAATGCGGAACATGGCGTGGTCGAAGCCATGTCCTATTACGGCGACCACACCGTCTATTATGTGCGCGCCGAAGGCGGGGCGATGCTGCGCGCCGCCCGGTTCAACGCCGCCGAGGCCGGGCCGGTCTTCAAGGTCGACGCGCCGGTGACCCTGTCCTGGCCCGCCACAGCGATCACGGTCCTGCGCTCATGAGCGGCGGCAAAAACGCCCTGCCCTCGGCCATCCTGCCTTATGCCTGGCTGCTCGTCTTCTTCCTGGCGCCGCTGCTCGTGTCGCTGGCGATCAGCCTCACCCACGCCGTCGACGGTTCGCCGCCCTACAGCAATCCTTTCGACTGGCCCTCGCTCAATCTGGAGAATTACCGCTCGATCCTGAGCGACGACCTTTATGCCGACGCGCTCGTCAATTCGATCCGCGTCGCGGCGACAACCGCCTTGCTCTGCCTGCTGATCGGCTATCCGATGGCCTACGCCATGGCGCTGGAGCCGCCGGGCCGCCGCCAGATCCTGCTGATGGCGATCATTCTGCCCTTCTTCACCTCGTCGCTGATCCGCACCTATGCGATGATCAACCTGCTGAAGGAGACGGGGCTGATCAACCAGGCGCTGAGCGCGCTCGGGCTCGTCGACCCGGCCCATCCACCGAGCATTCTCTATAGCGATTGGGCGGTGCAGATCGGCATGGTCTATAATTATCTGCCCTTCATGATCCTGCCGCTCTACGCCAATCTGGCGCGGCTCGACTGGACTCTGGCCGAGGCCGCGCGCGATCTCGGCGCGCCGCCCTGGAGGGCTTTCGCGACCATTGTCCTGCCGCTCTCCTGGCCGGGGATCGTGTCCGGCGTCCTGCTGGTCTTCATCCCGGCCTGCGGCGAATATGTCGTCCCGACCCTGCTCGGCGGCCAGAACTATCCGATGATCGGCACGCAACTTTCGACCGAGTTCTTCCAGAACCGCGACTGGCCGCTCGCTTCCGCCGTCGCGATCCTGTTGCTGGCGATCCTCGTCGCGCCGCTTCTCCTGCTGCAATGGATCGCCCGGCGTAGCGAGGCGGCGGCGTGACCGGGCGCGGCCTGTTCCGCCGGTCGGTCCTCGCGTTCGGCCTCGCCTTTCTTTACGCGCCGCTCGTTCTCGTGGTGATCTATTCCTTCACCGCCTCGAAGCTCGCGACCGTCTGGGCTGGCTTTTCGACGCGCTGGTACGGGGAACTGATCGCGGACGAGGCCCTGCTCGAAGCCGCCTGGCTCAGCCTGCGGCTCGCCTTTATTTCGGCGACGCTCGCTTTGGCGCTCGGGACGCTGGCGGGCTTCGCGCTCGCCCGCTTCCCCCGATTTTCGGGCCGGACCCTTTTCGCCGGCATGGTCTTCGCGCCGCTCGCCATGCCGGAGATCGTCATGGCGATCTCGCTGCTGCTGCTCTTCGTCAATATGGGCGAGATTCTGGGCTGGCCTTCGCAGCGCGGCTTCCTGACGCTGGTCATCGCCCATACCACCTTCACCTTGTCCTATGTCGCGGTGATCGTCGCCGGGCGGCTCGCGGAGTCCGACCGCAGCATCGAGGAGGCGGCGCTGGATCTCGGCGCCTCGCCCTTAAAAACCTTTTTTGTCATCACTTTGCCGGTGATTGCGCCAGCGCTCGCCGCCGGCTGGCTGCTCGCCTTTTCGCTGAGCCTCGACGACGTCGTGACCAGCCAATTCATCTCCGCGCCTGGGGCGACGCCCTTGCCCGTCGTGGTGCTCGGCAGCGTCAAGCTCGGCGTGAGCCCGAAGATCAACGCCATCGGCGCGATCAGCGTCGTCCTCGTTTTATTGGCGACCTCTGCCGCCTATGTCGTGCAGAGCCGACGCGGACGCCGCCTGCGTCAGCGATCGGGCTTGTAAACCTGGTTGCTGAAGGGCGAAGCCGTCGGCACCCTGACCTTGATGAAACTCATGCCCGCGGCCTGGTGGCAGGAATTGCAGGCCTCGGTCAGGCGTTCGAACGCCTGCTGAAAGCCCCTGGAGTCCTTCGCCTTGAGGCTCTTGCTGACGTCGTCCAGCGCCGGCTCGCTATATTCGCGAATCAGTTTGGCGACCGGAACATTCTGGAAATTCGGGAAATAATGCGCGGCGTCGGCGAAATTCTTGCGCAGCTGCACGACTTCATATTCCGCGAGATCCCAATTCTGCAGCCGCCCCGCGAAAGCCAGCTTGAAATGGCGCAGTTGCGCGCCGACCATCAGTTCGGCGAGATCTGGACTATAGGCCGCGGGCGGACTTGCCGAACTCCCGGCGGCGCCGTCCTCGGCGCAGGCGGCGCCCAGGGCCAGACAGGACAGAACCGCGCTCAGGATCAATCGCATTTTCATTTTCCTGCCCTCCCCACGGCGCAAGCGCGCCGCCAGTTTCATCCGTTCCAGATTGTCATCTTAGGCCAAGGCCGCCAAGCTCACATTGATTTGTCTGCCGCGGGGAGCCGATTTTTTTGAAGCCTGAAATTTCAGATGACCTATAGGGCAGACCATCCGGCGCCCCACCGCAATCTGTCTGGGCCCACACGCCGCATCCGGCCGGATTCGCATGCATGATAAAACTTAACTTATTGAAATAAATTTCATTTTCACAATTTGTTTATTTATGAACTTTTCCGTTGACAACGTCCACCGCCAAATTTACGTATACGTCAATCAAGACTGGGCCCCAGCAATGAGCCCGCGCCCAGGGAGAGCGTCCGCCGATGATGCCGCATCGCCAAGGTCCGGAGCCGCATGCCGCGAGCGCCGCCGCCCTCGCGCCGGGGCGCGCCGCTGCGACGGCCAGAACCTATTCCATCGCCCAACTCGCCAGCGAACTGGGCGTTAGCTTGCGCGCCATCCGCTTCTACGAGGCCAAGGGGCTGATCGCGCCGCAGCGCGTCGGCGCGTCGCGCGTCTACAGCCATCGCGACCGGGCGCGGCTGATCCTCATCCTGCGCGGCAAGCGCATGGGCTTCAGCCTCAAGGACATCCAGGAATTCCTCGACCTCTATGTGGTCGACGCCACCCAGGTCACCCAGATGCGCAGCCTTCTCGGCAAGGTGCGCAGCCGCATCGGGCGGCTCGAAACCCAGCTTCAGGACGTCCAGACCAGTCTGGCCGAGTTGCGCGACGTCGAGCGCGTGACCCAGGACATTTTGGCCACGAAAGGCGCCGAAAAATCCTGACCGGCCCGGCGGGCCGGTCACCATGACTCATCTCGGGAGAAACAGATGACGAAAGCAGTCATTGCAGGCTATGTCCGCTCGCCCTTCGCCCCCGCCAGGAGGGGCGAACTGGCTTCCGTCCGACCGGACGACATGGCCGCGCAAGTCGTCGCCGGCCTGGTGAAGAAGACGGGCGTCAAGCCGGAAGACATCGAGGACCTGATCCTCGGCTGCGCCTTCCCCGAAGGCGAGCAGGGCCTCAATGTGGCGCGTCTCGTCAGCTTCCTCGCCGGCCTGCCGAAATCGCTCGGCGCGGTCACGGTCAACCGGTTCTGCGGGTCCTCCATGACCTCGGTCCACATGGCGGCCGGCGCCATCGCGGTCGGCGCGGGCGAGGCCTTCCTCTGCGCTGGCGTCGAGAGCATGAGCCGGGTGCCGATGATGGGCTTCAACCCCATGCCCAATCCGGAGCTCGTCGCGCAAATGCCCGCCGCCTATATCGGCATGGGCGACACGGCGGAGAATGTCGCCGCGCAATGGCATATCCCCCGGAAAGACCAGGAGGAATTCGCCCTGCGCTCGCAGCAGAAGGCGACCGCCGCGCAGAAGGCCGGCAAATTCGCCGATGAGATCATCCCGATCAAGGGCCGCAAGGGCACGGTATCGGCTGACGGCTGCATCCGCCCCGACACGACGCTGGAAGGCCTCGCCGAACTGAAACCCGCCTTCAGCGCCGAGGGCGTCGTCACCGCCGGCACGTCCTCGCCGCTCACCGACGGCGCCGCCGCCGTTCTGGTCTGCACCGAGGACTATGCGAAGAAGAACGGTCTCGAAATCCTCGCCGCGATCAGGAGCGTCGCCGTCTGCGGCTGCGAGCCCTCGATCATGGGCATCGGTCCGGTCGGCGCCAGCCGCAAGGCGCTCAAGCGCGCGGGGATCGAGGCCAAGGACCTCGACGTCGTGGAGTTGAACGAAGCCTTCGCCAGCCAGGCGATCGCCTCGATGCGCGACATCGGCCTCTCCGAAGCCCAGGTCAATCTCGATGGCGGGGCCATCGCGCTCGGCCATCCGCTCGGCGCGACCGGCGCTCGCATCGTCGGCAAGGCCGCCCAACTGCTCAAGCGCGAGAAGGGCAAATATGCGCTGGCGACCCAGTGCATCGGCGGCGGCCAGGGCATCGCCACCATTCTGGAGGCTTTGTGATGGCGCAGATCAGGAAAGTCGCCGTCATCGGCGCCGGCGTCATGGGCGCCGGCATTGCGGCCCAGGTCGCCAATTCGGGCACGCCGGTCGTTCTGCTCGACATCGTGCCGGCGGGGGCGGAAAACCGCAACGCCATCGCCGAAGGCGCGGTGGCCAAGATGCTGAAAACCGAGCCCGCGCCCTTCATGAGCAAGGCGGCGGCGAAGCTCGTCACCACCGGCAATATCGAGGACCATCTCGACCTGCTCGCTGATTGCGACTGGATCGTCGAAGCGGTGATCGAGCGCCTCGACATCAAGCAGGCGCTCTACGCCAAGGTCGAAACCCATCGCAAGAAGGGCAGCGTGGTTTCCTCCAACACCTCGACCATCCCGCTGGCGACGCTGACCGCCGGCCTGCCCGAGAGCTTCGCCCGCGATTTCGTCATCACCCATTTCTTCAACCCGCCGCGCTATATGCGGCTGCTTGAGTTGGTGACGAGCGCGAAGAACGATCCGGCGACCGTCAAGACGCTGACAGAGTTCTGTGACTACCGCCTCGGCAAGGGCGTCGTGCCCTGCAAGGACCGGCCCGGCTTCATCGCCAACCGCCTCGGCGTCTACTGGCTGCAATCCGCGGTGGTCACGGCCTTCGAGATGGGCCTCGACGTCGAGGACGCCGACGCCATTATCGGCAAGCCCTTCGGCATCCCGAAGACCGGCGTGTTCGGCCTGATCGACCTCGTCGGCCTCGACCTGATGCCGCATATCAACGCCAGCCTCGCCGGCTCGCTGCCGCCCGACGATCCGTTCCACGCCATGAACCGCCCAGCGCCGCTGATCGAGCGCATGATCAAGGAAGGCTATACCGGCCGGAAGGGCAAGGGCGGCTTCTATCGCGTCAATCGCGAGATGAACAAGCGCAAGGAGGCGATCGACCTCAAGACCGGGGATTATCGCGTCCAGAAGAAGCCGCAAGTCGAGGCGATCAAGGAAGCCGGCAGGAGCCTGACCAAGCTGCTCTCACACGACAGCCTCGCCGGGCGCTACGCCTGGACGGTCATGCGCGAGACGCTGACTTATGCCGCCATGTTGGTGGGCGACGCCGCCGACGAGATCGAATCGATCGATGAGGCGATGCGCCTTGGCTACAATTGGAAGAGCGGCCCGTTCGAACT
>JAJXYV010000224.1 GCA_021780435.1 Pseudomonadota bacterium | reverse complement strand
GCGGCGGCGGCCGAACGCGTCGCCACGCTGCGCGCGGCTCTCGCCGTGGACGGCGCCGCATGAATCCCTATGACCTGAGCGTCGGCTTCGCCGGCAATCCGCTCGACCGCCTATCGCATCTGCGCGACGACGCCGAAAAGCTCGCCGCATTGGCCGCCGCGCCGAACGCCCGCGCGGCCGTTTTCGTCCAGGCCATGCCCGTGCTGCGGATGGAGGGCGAGAGGCTCCGCGGCCTGCACCCGCTCGCCGAGGCGCGGCGTCTCGGCGAGGCGACGGAAGAGGTCCTGCTCGGCCGAGACGCCGAGGGGCCGATCTTCGCCCTGACCTTGCCGGACGAGGCCGCTCAGGCCGAGACGCCGCCCGACGGGAGCGATTTCGTCGATCAGCGCCGGCTGTTCCTGCCGGGGCGACCCGAAATCTACATCCGCGAACTGCGCATCCTTGCCAACAAGGAGGCGCTTCCGCGCGAGATCATCGCCATGCTCGCGCAGGCGAAGGCGATCCTGCATGATCACGCGACGCACCGCTTTTGCGCGCGCTGCGGTTCGCGGACACATTCCGTCCAGGCCGGCTGGCGGCGCGACTGCCCGGCCTGCGGCGCGATGCATTTTCCGCGCACCGATCCCGTGGTCATCATGATGGTGACGCAGGGCGGATCCTGCCTGCTCGGCCGCCAGAAGCGCTTCCCGGAAAAAATGTATTCCTGCCTCGCCGGCTTCCTCGAAAGCGGCGAGACCCTGGAGGAGGCCGTGCGCCGCGAAATCATGGAGGAGGCGGGAATCGCCGTCGGCCCCGTGCGTTATGTCGCCTCGCAGCCCTGGCCCTTCCCCGCCTCGCTCATGATCGGCTGCCAGGCCGAGGCCCTGTCGCGCGAGATTGTCATGGACCCGGAGGAGCTTGAGGACTGCCGCTGGTTCAGCCGCCACGAGGCGCGGGCCATGCTCGAAGGCCGGCACGAGCAAGGGCTGTTCGCGCCCAATCCCATGGCGATCGCCCACACGCTGCTGGCGCATTGGCTCGAGGGTTGTTAGCTCTGGATATAATGGAGCAACTGCTCGATGGTGAATTCCTGGTGGCCGATGATTGATTTCACCAGATCGCCCATTGAGATCAATCCGACGAGTTCGCCCCGACTGAAAACGGGCAGATGCCGCAACCGGGTCTCGGTCATCACGGCCATGCATTCCTCAACCATCTGCTCGGGACTCACGTAAGGGAGATCGGTCTCCATCACATCCCGGACCAAAGTGGCGGGAGAAGTCCGGCCTTTTAGGACGACCTCGCGCGCATAGGTCCGCTCGGTGATGAGCCCCACCACCTTGCCGCGCTCCATGACGACGAGCGCGCCGACATTTTGGTCGGCCATTGTCTTGATTGCGTCGAACACGGTGGCGTCCGGGCTGATCGAGATGACATCGCCGCCCTTTTCCTGCAGAATTTGTCCGATAGTGGTCATTTCGCCCCCCAAACCATCGCGACCGCGCCTGCCGCCGGAAGGCTTCGCGCCCGGAAGCAGGCCGGTCAGGGTCGCGCTTGAAAGCTAGTTATCGTTTTCCGCGTTCAGCTCCTCCAGGGAAATGGTCGCATCGCTTGGTTCCCTTTTCAGCCGCACGCCCGCCCCGTTGCCGTCGTCAATGAATTCGACGCCGACGGTCTCGAGCGCAGCCCGGATCGCAGCGATTGTGCGCGGATGCGGCGATCTTTTTCCTTTTTCGAAATCGGAAAGGGTGACTTTCGACACCCGAGCGCGCTCGGCCAAAAGCCCCGCGGTAAGACCCAAGCCCGCGCGCGCCATCCGGCATTGTTCGGGAGAGATGAGTTTGTCGCTCACGACCGCCCCCATTCGATCTTCAATGTTGAGCCTATAATCCAAACTTGAGCCAAATTTATGGCGTCCGCCGCATCAAGCTGAATTCGGCGAGGCAAGGCTCGCGCGCAAAAGCCCGCGCAGGGCATTGCCAAGGAAAAAGCCTTCCCGCAGATCGCCAAGGCGCAGAAGGCTTTCACGGGCGCGGCCTTCCGCCAGAAGGCTCGCGCGCAAGACGCCCGGCAGCAGGCCGCTCGCGAGCGGCGGAGTCAGCAGGACGCCGTCACGCTCGACGAAGACATTGGTCCGGGCGCCCTCGCAGATTTCGTCGCGCTCGTTCAGGAAGATCGCTTCATCGGCGCCGGAAGCCGCGAGCGCATTCTCGTAAACCGCGCGGCGCGTGGTCTTGTGACGCAGGAGCGGATCGCGCGAATCGAGCCGTTGCGGCGCGACCGCGACCCGCCAGATCTTTTCGGGCGGCTCCGCAACATAAGGCGCGAATGAGAGCGCAATGGCGCCGTCACGCGAGAGCACGAGACGGACGCGCAGCGCCTTGGCCTCGGCGCCCGAGCCGACGCGGGCGAGCGCCGCCTCGAAATCCTTCAACGAGAAATCGAAGCCAAGCGACGAAGCCGAGGCGGCCATGCGGGCGCGATGGCCCTCGACGAGCCAGAACCCTTCCCCGCGGGTCCAGAGCAAGGTTTCGATCAAGCCGAAATCGGATCGCCGGTCAGAAAGCGCGCCTTGAGCAGACATTCCTTATATTCCTCCCGCGCCCGCGAATCCGCCACCACCGCCGAACCGACGGGGCAGGTCAGCCGCCCGTCGGGCGCTAGCGTCAAGGTGCGGATGGCGACATTGAAGCGCATGTCGCCGCCCGGCGCGATGACCCCGATCGCTCCGCAATAGATCTGACGCGGAAATGCCTCCAGTTCGGCGATGATCTCCATCGCCCGGATTTTTGGAGCGCCGGTCACCGAACCGCACGGAAACAGGCCCGCGAATATTTCGCCGAACGCAAGCCCCGGCCGCAAGCGCGCCACGACATTCGAGGTCATCTGGTGCAAGGTGGGGAAGGTTTCGACCGCGAACAATTCCGGGGCCCTGACGGAACCGACCTCTGACAGTCTGCTGATATCGTTGCGCAGCAGGTCGACGATCATGAGGTTTTCGGCGCGGTTCTTCTCGTCGCGCGCCAGCGCCTCGGCCAGGGCGCGGTCTTCTTCCGCCGTTGCGCCGCGCGGAGCGGTCCCCTTCATCGGCCGGGCGGAAATCCGGTCGCCGCTTGCGGCAAAGAAATTCTCAGGCGACAGCGAGAGAATGGTTTCGCCGCCGAGCGCGACAATGCCGCCGAGCGCCACCGGCTGGCGCGCGCGCAACTGGCGATAGAGATCGAGCGGCGCGCCGCGCCAGCGGCCGAAGATCGGGAAGGTCAGGTTGACCTGATAGACGTCGCCCGCGGCGATATAATCGCGGCAGGCGGCAAAGCGCCTCTCGTAATCGGCGAAGCTCCAGGCGGCGTGGAGATCGCCGACGGACGCCGCGCCATGCGCTCTTTCCAGCGCCGGGGCCGGCCGGGGCGCGTCGAACAGGCCGAAGAGAAGAAGCGGCTTGTCGCGATGCGGCCGCAGCAGCGGCGCAAGCTTCGGCTCCAACGCATAGCCGCATTCATAGGCGACGAAACCCGCGGCGAAACAGCCCTCTTGCGTCGCCGCCTGAATCGCGGCGAAGGCGGGAAAGACCTCTTCCGGTCGCCAAGCCGCCACGATCCGGCGCGGGGCGCTGAACAGACGGGCCTCGCCCGCTTCGCGGTCTTCGATCAGGCAGAAAGGCGCATCCGCGGCCACGTTTCATTCCCGAGTTTGCGACCCTCGCGGGATAATGGACGCCCGTCGGACTGGCAAACCTTTTCTCCCCATTGTAGGCAGGAGGAGCTGGAGGTGACACATGGCGCTGGTTCTCTTTTCCGGCGGACAGGATTCGACGACCTGCCTCGCCTGGGCGCTGGAGCGGTTCGAGCGGGTCGAGACGATCGGCTTCGATTACGGGCAGCGCCATCGCATCGAACTCGACCAGCGCGCGATCCTGCGCGAGGCGCTGGGCCGCATGAAGCCGGATTGGGCCAAAAGGCTCGGGCCGGACCATGTTCTTGAGCTTGCGGCGCTGGGGGCCATTTCCGACACCGCCCTCACCCAGGCCAAGGCCATCGAAATGGGCGCCAAAAACCTGCCCAATACGTTCGTGCCCGGACGAAACCTGATCTTTCTGGCTTTCGCGGCGGCGCTGGCCTATCGCCGCAGCCTCACCCGCATCGTCGGCGGCATGTGCGAGACGGATTTCTCCGGCTATCCCGATTGCCGCGACGACGCCATCAAGGCGATGCAGGTCGCGCTCAATGTCGGGATGGAGAGCCGCTTCGTGTTGGAGACGCCGCTGATGTGGCTCGACAAGGGACAGACGTGGGCGCTCGCGCAGGACCTCGGCGGCCCGACTCTCGTCGAGGCGATCGTCGAGCATAGCCACACCTGCTATCTCGGCGCGCGCGGCGCCCGCCACGACTGGGGCTATGGCTGCGGCGAATGTCCCGCCTGCCGCCTGCGCGCGGACGGCTTTGCGAAATGGCGCGCGGGGCGGAAAGCCTGACCGTTCACGCCAATTTGGCCGCCGTCGCCGCCGAAACATGATATTATTTTTATAAGGTAGAAGTCGCCGCCGGGGACTTGAAGTTGACAGATGCGCTGTCCGGCAAAAGTTGCACGCCCTGCCGGGGCGGCGTCCCGCCGCTGACGCGCCAGGAAGC
>JAJXYV010000147.1 GCA_021780435.1 Pseudomonadota bacterium | reverse complement strand
CGGCGTCAACCTATCCAGCCGCCCGTTGCGTTCACAGGTTGTATCATGGCCAGCGATTCGGGGTTGTCCTTGCGGCGTGGCGTATTCGAACGGGTGCTCGAACAGCTCGAATCCCAAGAAGGCGCCGAAGCGCGAATTGCGCCGCCCTGGACCGAGGCCCGCCTTTGGCCTCGCCTTTCCGAACCGCCGGCAAAACCAGTCCAATGTCCCGAGACCATCGCCGCCGCCTATGCCGCGCATGACGTCGGCGACGAACATGGGCCACCTCCGCCCCAACGCCTGTGTCAGCCCGAAGCGGATATCGTCTCGATCCGTCGTGAAATCAGCGCCGCCAGACACGTTCAGGATCTTCGAATCCTGCGCCGGCGCTGCGCGCTCCTCGCCCATCCCGACCGCCTGTCCGAACCCGACCGCGCCATGGCGGAGAAATTCATGGCGGAAATCAACGCCGCGATCGATCGCGCGATCCAGGACCGTTCCGAGCCGCGCCAACGCCCATGATTTCCCTCATGCGCCGCCGGGCGAACAGAATTTTCGCGCATTTTCGGTCCAGGCGCCGAGGCCGCTGCGCACCATGTTGCCGATCACGGCGCAGACGTAACGCTTCTGGCCGGCATCATTGTCTGGACCGGCGTTGTAGCGCGCGACGGCCATTGTCCAGCTCGCCTCGCGCGCGCGGAGGGCTTTGAGGAAGCGCGCCGCATACGCGACATTGAGGTGGGCGTCGAACATGGCCTCGAGCGAGGCGAAATGCGCGCCGTGCCAGCGTTGATTAATTTGCATGCAGCCGATGTCGATGAATTTCGCGCCACGCCCTTGCGCGGCGGCGAAGACCTGCATCGCCTCCGGCAGGCTCGTCGCGATTACCGCGACGCCGTCGATATTGAGCGCATAGGGCTGCAGGCGGCCATGCTGGCCCGTTTCCGTCAGAGCCACGGAATAGAGGACGCTCAAGGGGACGCCCTCCGCGCGCGACGCCTGCGTCATTTCCCGCTCGCAAGGGCCCATCGCTTCCGAAGGCGCGGCCACCGCCCCGAGACTAGAGATAAAGATCGCGATCAGCGCGAAGGCGTTGCGCGTCACGCGCCATTTCCGAAGAATCATCGCTTGCGGTCTCCAGGTTACGCTCGGGGGGCGCCTGCCGCGACGGCCGCGCCTGATCGTCGGCGCGGCCGCCGCCCGTTGAAATGTCCGACGACGAACCGCCCGCGGCCGGCGCATTGGCCGCAATCCCCCCATTCGGCTTCACGGCGACGCTGATATCGACGCCGCCCGAACCGAGGCCCGCGTCACGCAACTGGCTCTCCAACCTCGTGCGTCGTTCATCGATCATCCGCGCGGTGTCGCCTTTCTCGGCCACGATGGTCAGTTCGAGGCGGTCGCCCACGCTTTTCATCCGCAGGGAGACACCGCCCAACTCATTGGGCTGCAATGTGACTTCGATATCCCGGCGCGGCGCGGTCGAAATATTCGCAGCGGGCGCGCTTGGAGCGGCGAGCGAGGCGCCTGCTGGCGTTCCTGTTCCGGCTCGTGCTGCTGAATTTTCGACGATTGGCGCGACAGGCGCCGCCACCGTCCCGAAGGAAGACTGTCCGGCTGCGGACGGCGAAACCTGCGGTGAAGCCACCGATTCCGGCGCGCCCAGCCGGGTCTCGTTGCGGGTTCCGGCAGTCGCCGTCGCGCTCGCCGTCCGAGCGGAAATTTCGCGCGCGGCGGACGCGGCCTCCGCGACAGGCGCGTGCCAGGTCTTCATGTCGACGACCTGGACATTGGTTGTCGCTCCTGTCGTCTGCGGGTTGAGCGCCGGGACGCCTGGATCGGCGGCGGAACCTGTCGCGCTGCGGGCCGAAGAGGTCCTCCCGGCTTTTCCCACCTCTTCGGGCTGGCTTGACCAGCCGCCACGCCCGGGCGTCGCGGGGATTCCTGACGACGGCCCCGCGCCAAACGCGGCGCCTGGCGATAGCGGCTGGGTCGCCGCCATGGCCGCGGCCACAGCAGGATCAGTTGGCGAAGGAGTCGCTGGCAAAGGATTGGCGTCGATTGCGCTCCCGGATGGCGCCGCCTTTTTGTCGATTGCGCCGCCTTCAGGTGGCTTAGCCGCTTCGGTCGACGCATTGGTCCCGCTCTCGGGAAGAGCGTGTTCTGACGACAATTCGGAGCCTGAGACGCGCGGGGTGTTGTCTGATTTCCGGCGCTCGCTCCCTGTAGCGCCGATCGTCGCATGATCGAGCATGGAACGGCCGCCGCTCGAGCGCGGCTCTGCGGCCTCCGGCGCCCTGCCGCCCGCGGCCTGATCGGCATTGTCACCTGTTGCGGCGGGCATGGTTTCCGTAGACGCCTTTGCGTGCTTTTCGGCGAGCAAGGGACTTGCGGCGAAGGCGCGTCCCTGCGCCCCGCCCCACCGCGCGCCTCCACTCGCCGTCGCTGCGCCGCCGCCGGCCTCGGAGGCAAGATTCAGGATCTGGCTGATGACGTCGCCGCCCTGCGCTTGCGCGTCGCTCGCGGCGCCATTGCCCGGGGGCGCGGCCTCGCCGCGTAGGCTCCGGGGGACGGAAGGCGTTGCCGGGCCGGACTTGTCCGCGCCATCCTTCGTCGCGTCGACGGCGCTTTCGGCCAGCGTGGCGTCGAAGGCCTCTCCGGCGCTCGTGTCGCGGTTCGGAGCGCCCGGGAAATTCGCTGCGGCCCGCGCGCCGGCCGCGAGCCCATTAAGGATCGTGAAGGCCAGGGCGCTCATCGCTTGTTCGCCTCCATGCTTTTCTGCGCTGCCGCCAATGTTGCGTCGGCCTCGCGCAGGTCGGCTTCCGTCCGCGCGAATTCGCCGCCCGAAAGATCGCCCGCGCCGGGCGGGGGCCCGGAAAATTCCTGCTCGGGCGCGCGATGAATCCCGGCCAGAACCCTGGAAACCGCGTCGAAAAGCGGCTGATCGCCCATGGGCAGTTTCGCGCGGTCAACGCCGTGCAGAAGATCGCCATTCAGCGTCGGATCGGCGACGTTCGCGGCGGCGCGATAGAGCAGCGCCCTTTGCAGGTCAACGCCGTCCGGCGGCGCCAGCGCCAGGGCGCGGCGCGCGGCGAGATCCGCAAAGGCCGAATTGCTGGCGATGGCCGCATTATGGGCCATGACCAGATACAGCGCCCGCCGCTGTTCAACGCTGAGGCTATCGATGAGTTCATCGAGTTGCGCCCATTGCTCCACCTTGATGCGAGCCGACTCGCGTGCGAGCGCCGCGACAAACTGGCGCAAAAAATTGCCGGCATAGGGCGAGCGCCGGAAACGCGACCAATATTGCCCGGAAAGCTCCGCGAATTTGTCGAATTGCGCAGTCTCGCTGAGCAACCCCACTTCGCGCCGCAAAGCCGCCTCCTCCAGCAGCCCGCCCGGCGCGAGGAGACGCGTGAGATCGAGCCTCGCGATCGCTTTGGCGCGGTCGTAATTCGCCATGAGAATTGACTGGACGAAGGCCATCTGCGCGCCAAGCGCGACATCGAGCGCGCGCGGATCGAGATTGAGAAGGGCGTCGCGTTCGGCGCAATCGATTCCATCAAGATAGGCGATCGCGCCTTTTACCAACCCCTCTTCCGACGCCACCACCGTGTGAAGCGCGTAAATCTTGCGCCCGAGCGCCGAACTGCCGCCGCTCAGCAGGAAAAGCGCAAGCGCCCGGGCATTGCGCTTCTCGGCCCAGGTTTCGCGCGGCAAGGCTAGGAAACGCGAGGCAGTGGAGCGGATCCGGCGCGGCATTTCGGCATAGGCGCCGGGATCGCCGGCGGCGACCCGCTCTTCCAGATCCTGCAGGCCGCGCACGAGTTGTTCCGGCTCGCTCGGCGCCATGGAAGGCGCGGCGGTAGGCTCACCCGGCTCCCTTCCCGCGTCCTTGGCCAAAGGCTCCGACGCTTTCGCGCTTTCAGGCTTCCCTGTCGCCCCGGACGCTCCAACCGCCGCGACCGAAGCGCGCGCGGGCGCCGGCTCGCTCGCCGCGACGACCGGCGCGGTTGATGTTTCGGCTGCTGCGGCTTGCGGCTTGGTCACCATCGGCCTCACGACCAGCCAACCGAGGACCCCCAACCCGACCAATCCGAGCGCGCCAGCGCCGATGATCAGGCGCGCGCGTTTCATCCCGGCGTTGAGCATCGCCAAATTTGGCCCCGACACCTTCGGCCATCCGAACTTTTTCCGGGACGAGGCCTGGCCGCGCAAGGCGGACAGGCGCAACTTCGGCGCCTTGAATTTCGGAAGGGGACGAGAGAATTTAGGCAAGGCGAACTTCATGGCGCCGCCTTGCGAAGCAGGATTTCGATCCGGCGGTTTTCCGCGGATTCGGGTTTCTGCGGATTTTTCAGCCGCCTGTCGGCAAAGCCCTCGATCCGTTCGACGCGCCATTCCGGCAGGCCCCCGCGCGCAAGCATGTAGAGCGCCATTTGGGCGCGCGACGCCGAGAGCCGCCAATTGTCCGACGCCCCGTTGCGATAGCGCCGCGCGTCGGTATAGCCGCGCAGGACCACGGCGCCAGGCTGCTCTTTCAACGTCTGTGCGATCCGCTCCATCAGATGCACCAGTTTCGGATTGGGCGTCGATGAGCCGATTTCAAACATCCCGAAACTGTCCTTGTCGGT
>JAJXYV010000073.1 GCA_021780435.1 Pseudomonadota bacterium | reverse complement strand
CTTGACGACGCCGGCGGAGGGCGAGGGCACTTCCATCGTGGCCTTGTCCGATTCGAGAACGATCAGCGGATCTTCCGCCTTGATCGCATCGCCGGCCTTGACCAGCACTTCGATGATCGGCACGTCCTTGAAGTCGCCGATATCGGGGACCTTGATTTCCTGAGTCATGTCAGCCCCCAATCACAGCGCCAGCCGGCGGATGTCTTCAAGCACGACGCAGAGCGCGCGCGTAAAGCGGGCGGCGGCGGCGCCGTCGATGACGCGATGGTCATAAGAAAGCGACAGCGGCAGCATCAAGCGCGGAATGAATTCCTTGCCGGTCCACACCGGCGCCATTTTCGAGCGCACGACGCCGAGGATCGCGACTTCCGGCGCGTTGACGATCGGCGAGAAGCTCGTGCCGCCAATGCCGCCAAGCGAGGAGATCGTGAAGGTTGCGCCCGACATTTCGGCGGGCGTCAGCTTGCCGGCTCGGGCCTTGGCGGAGAGTTCGCCAAGCTCCTTCGAGATTTCCATGATTCCCTTCTTGTCGGCGTCCCTGATCACCGGCACGACCAGGCCTTCCGGCGTGTCGCAGGCGAAGCCGATATGCCAGTATTTCTTGTGGATCAGGGAATCCTTGGCCGGGCTCAGCGACGAGTTGAAATCGGGAAAGTCCTTGAGCACCGCGACGCTGGCGCGGATGAGGAAGGGCAGGAGCGAGACGCGATAGGGCGCCTTGGCCTTCTTGCCCTCGTCGTCGAGCGTCTTGCGGAAGGCTTCGAGGTCGGTGATGTCGGATTCGTCATTGTGGGTGACGGCCGGCACATTGAGCCAGGAGCGATGCAGGAAGGGGCCTGACAGTTTCCTGATCCGGGACAGCGGCTTTTCCTCGATCGGGCCGAATTTGGAAAAGTCGATAACCGGAATTTCCGGAATTCCTGCGCCGGTCGCGGCGACGGGCGCGCCGGCCTTGCCGCCGGAAAGGAACGCCTTAACGTCTTCCTTGGTGATGCGGCCCTTGTCGCCCGTGCCCTGAACCCGGGTCAGGTCGATGTCGAGCTCACGGGCGAGACGCCGCACGCCAGGCGAGGCGAAGACATTGCCAAAATCCGCGACCGCCGCGCCCGGGCCGAGGATCGGCACGGCGCTGGCGGCCCTTGCCGTCTCAGGCTCCCTCGCCGCGGCCGGCGGCGGCGCGGCTGGGGCGACGGCCGGCGCGGGGGCGGCAGTCGCCGGGACCGCCGTTGCAGGGGCGCCTTCAGCCGTGAGCTTCAGGATCGCGACGCCTTCACCTACCCGATCGCCGACCTTGACGAGAAGCTCGGACACCACGCCGCTGGTCGGCGCGGGAACTTCCATCGTCGCCTTGTCGGATTCGAGCACGATCAAGGGATCCTCGGCCTTGATCACATCGCCGGCCTTGACCAGGATCTCGATGACGGGAACGTCCTTGAAATCGCCGATGTCCGGCACTTTCACTTCAATCTGGGACATTGTTGCAAACCTTGGAAGAAGAGAACTTGGAACCGGGGCGTCTGCGGGCGCGGATCACTTGGTTTCGCGCGGGAAGTCGCCCCTCGGGGAAGCGGGCGGCCCGGCCTGTCGGGGCCGGGACGCGAGTTCAGGAATGCATCGGGTCCCGCTTCTCGGGGTCGATCTGGTAAAGGTCGATCGCGTCGGCGACCGTCCTGTTCGCCAGCAATTGCGATTCCGCCATGACCTTGAGCGCCGCGACCGCGACGAAATTGCGGTCCACTTCGAAGAAGCTGCGCAGCTTGCGGCGATAGTCGGATCGGCCGAAACCGTCGGTGCCGAGCACCTTGTAGCGGGTCGGCACATGGGCGCGGATCTGCTCGGCGAAAGCGCGGATATAGTCGGTCGAGGCGACGACCGGGGAATCGCCGCGTTCCTGCAGCAGCCGGGTGACATGGGGAACGCGCGGCTCCTCCATCGGATGCAGCATGTTCCAGCGTTCGCAGGCGTCCGCGTCGCGCTTCAGCTCGGTGAAACTGGTCACGGCGAAAATATCGGCGTGGATGCCGAAGTCGCGTTCGAGCAAGGCCGCGCCGGCGATGACCTCACGCAGGATGGCGCCTGAGCCGAGCAGGGTCACGCGCTTCTCCTTGGGCGTGCCGTCCGGCGCGCCCTTGAAGAGATACATGCCCTTGACGATGTCCTGCTCGGCGCCTTCCGGCATAGCGGGATGTTCGTAATTCTCGTTGAGCAAGGTGAGGTAGAAATAGACGTCCTCGCCCTTGCCATACATGCGCTCTAGGCCGTGCTGCACGATGACCGCGACTTCATAGGAGAAGGTCGCGTCATAGGAGACGCAGTTCGGGATGGTCGCCGAGAGGATGTGGCTGTGGCCGTCCTCGTGCTGCAGGCCCTCGCCGTTCAGCGTGGTGCGCCCCGATGTGCCGCCGAGCAGGAAGCCGCGGGCGCGCAGATCGCCGGCCGCCCAGGCGAGGTCGTGGACGCGCTGGAACCCGAACATCGAATAATAGATGTAGAACGGGATCATCGGCGTGTTGGAATGGGAATAAGAGGTCGCCGCCGCGATCCAGGAGGCCATGGCGCCGGGCTCGTTGATGCCTTCCTGCAGCATCTGTCCGGAGCGGTCCTCCTTGTAATAGGAAAGCTGGTCGGCGTCCTGCGGCCGGTAGAGCTGGCCAACCTGCGAGAAGATGCCATATTGCCGGAACATGCCCTCCATGCCGAAGGTGCGGCTCTCGTCGGGCACGATCGGCACGATGCGCTTGCCGATATTCTTGTCGCGCAGCAGCGCGTTCAGCACGCGCACGAAGGCCATCGTCGTCGAGATTTCGCGGTCGCCGGTCGATTTGAGCTGCGCCTCGAAAGCCGAGAGCGGCGGAATGACGAGCGGCTCGCTCTGGCGCCGGCGCGCCGGCAAATAGCCGCCGAGCGCCTCGCGCCGGGCCCGCAGATAGTCCATCTCCTCCGAGCCTTCGGGGAATTTGATCAAGGGCAGGTGCTCGATCTCGCCATCCTCGACCGGGATGTTGAAGCGGTCGCGGAACTGCTTCAGCGCGTCGATGTTCATCTTCTTGGCCTGGTGGGCCATCATCTGCGCCTCGCCGGCCGCTCCCATGCCATAGCCCTTCACGGTCTTGGCGAGGATAACCGTCGGTTGGCCCTTGTGCTCCACCGCGGCCTTGTAGGCGGCGAAGATCTTCTTGGAATCGTGGCCGCCACGCGTGAGCTTCCAGATCCGATCGTCCGACCAATCCTTGACCATTTCGGCGGTTTCGGGATAGCGGCCGAAGAATTTCTCGCGGACATAGGCGCCGTTCTTGGACTTGAAGTCCTGATATTCGCCGTCGACGCATTCTTCCATCAGCTGGCGCAGGCGCCCCGAATAATCACGGGCCAGCAGTTCGTCCCAGCTCGAGCCCCAGACCACCTTGATGACGTTCCAGCCGGAGCCGCGGAAATCCGCCTCCAGCTCCTGGATGATCTTGCCATTGCCGCGCACCGGGCCGTCGAGCCGCTGCAGGTTGCAATTGATCACGAAGATCAGATTGTCGAGCTTCTCGCGGCCCGCGAGCGAGATCGCGCCCAGCGATTCGGGCTCGTCCATCTCGCCGTCGCCCATGAAGGCCCAGACTTTTCTCTCATGCGTCTCGATCAGGCCGCGCCCTTCGAGATAGCGCATGAAACGGGCCTGATAGATCGCCATCAGCGGCCCGAGCCCCATCGAGACGGTCGGGAACTGCCAGAAATCCGGCATGAGCCAGGGATGCGGATAGGAGGACAGGCCCTTGCCGTCCACCTCCTGGCGGAAATTGAGCATCAGCTCTTCGGAAATGCGGCCTTCCAGAAAGGCGCGGGCGTAGATGCCCGGGGAGGAATGGCCCTGGAAGAAGATCAGGTCGCCAGCGTGCTGGGCGTCCGGCGCGCGCCAGAAATGCATGAAGCCGACGTCATAGAGCGTCGCCGCCGACTGGAAGCTGGCGATATGGCCGCCAAGCTCGGACGACACCTTGTTGGCCTTCAGCACCAGAGCGGCGGCGTTCCAGCGGATCGCGGAGCGGATCTTCGTTTCGATCTCGCGCACGCCGGGATGCGGCGGCTGCTGGTCAGGCGGGATGGTGTTGATATAGGCGGTGTTCCAGGCGAAGGGCAGTTTTGCGCCGTTCTTGCGCGCTTCCGACACCACGTCGCTCAGCAGGTTGTCGACACGCTGTACGCCTTCAAATTCCTGAACGGAATTCAGCGCTTCCAGCCATTCGCGGGTTTCCGCAGAGGCGTCATTACGGTCCATGGTTTCCTCCAGTTGATCGCGAAGCCCTTGGGCGCGAACGGATCGAAGGCCGCCGTCTGCGTCCCCTTGCGGGAGACGACCGGGCTATGCGGCTTTCGCGGTCTCCGCGAGTTTTCTCGTTTCGCTTGTTCGGAGTAGATTAATCCGGCTTGCTTAATTCTCGAAATGAATTGATTTCCTAGCATCCATTCCATATTGGAATAGAAATGGAGCTGAAGAACCTGCGCGCCTTTGTCGAAGTCGTCCGCCAGAACGGCTTTACCGCCGCAGGCAAGACGCTCTGCGCGACCCAGTCCACGGTGAGCAAGGCGGTGCGCCAGCTCGAGGACGAGATCGGCGCGCCGTTGCTCGACCGCCTGGCCCCGAAACCCCGGCTCACGGCGATCGGCGAGGCGGTCTATTCCCGCGCGCTGCGCCTGCTGGCCGAGCGCGACGACCTTTTGACGGAAATCGCCGAATTGCGCGGCCTGAAGCGCGGCGTGCTGCGGCTCGGCCTGCCGCCGGTCGGCAGCGGCATCCTTTTCGCCCCGCTTTTCACCAAATTCCGCAAGCTCTATCCCGGAGTCGAAATCAGCCTGGTCGAGCATGGCAGCGCGCGCCTCGAGGAAATCCTGCGGCTCGGCGAAATCGATTTCGCCGCTTCCCTGCTGCCAGTGGACGAAGACTTCGAATTTCACGAGATCCGGCGCGATCCGCTGGTGATGCTGGTGTCCGCCGACTCGCCGCTCGCGAGCCGCGAACGCGTGTCGATCAAGGACCTGCGCGACATGCCGCTGATCCTGTTCGAGAGCGGCTTCGCGCAGAACCGCCTCATCATCAACGCCTGCCATCGCGCCGGCTTCGAACCGGAGGTGGCCGCGCGGTCGGGCCAAATCGATTTCATCGTCGAACTGGCGGGCGCCGGTCTGGGAGCGGCCTTCCTGCCGCGCCTGCTCGGGAAAAGCCATGCGCGTCAAGGCGTGGTCGGCGTGATTCTGGACGAGCCGGACGTCGATTGGCGGCTGGCCCTTGTCTGGCGCAAGGGCGCCTATCTCTCGGACGCTGCGCGCGCCTGGCAGGCGCTGGCGCAAGAGGCGCGATTTGGCTGAAGGCGCGGTCCGCGCCGCGGCGCGCGCGCCTTCGTCCGGGACCTGCTCCGCGACTTTCACGGCTTCGCCCTCCCTTGCGGCTCCGCCTCGATTCGCCCCGGCGTCGGCCCTTTTCGGGCTCTCGATGCGTCGGTGGCGTCCTTGTGTTTCGATCTTAGACCAGAGTCTTCGTCGCCGTCTCTCGAGTCCTTCGTCGACGCGCCAGCAGGTTCAGTTGAAGATCACGATATGCAGCCGTCCCGGCCCATGGGCGCCGCGCGCCAGAACGCCTTCGATATCGGTCGTGCCGCTCGCGCCGGTGACGAGATTGACATTGCGCGGAACGGCGAGGTCGCGGGCGAAGACCGCGTAATCCTCAAGGCGCGGAAGGAGACTCTGCGCGTCCAGCGCGACGAGGTGATGAAGCGGCAGGAATTCATAGAGCGTCGGCGCCTCGCTTCCCGAATGGAAAACCAGCGAACCGGTTTCGGCGACACCGCACAAGGCGATCCCGACCGCCAGGGCGCTGTCGGGGCGCAAGGGCGCGCCGGGCCGCAGGGCGCCCCAGTCGAGCTGTCGCAGGCGCGGATCGGGCTGCACGGCGAAATCCGGCGCCAGGTTGTTGGCGGCGACATAACGCGCAACCGCCGCCGGAAGCTCGCCGAGCGCCGCCACCCGTTCGAGCGTCGCGCCGACCTTTTCGGCGCCAGCCCGCGCCGTGAACAAGGCCGCGAGATCGGAGAGGTCCAGCGCCGGCAGGGTCCGCTTCATCGCCTCCGAACAGGCTTGGGCCTCGGCCGCGATCGCGGCGGAAGCGCCGCTCTCGGTCCGCGCCTTGTTAATCGCGGCGAAAATGGCCTCACGCGCGTTCATGAGCGGTTGCCTTTCCGGATCATGGTCAGGAATGTTTGCCGTGGCGGCTTGGGAAAGTCGCGGTGCGCCGTCCAGCCCGAGGCGAGCGGCAGCGACGAAATCCAGCCGGCCTTGGCGAAGAGCCGCATCGCGGGAAGGGCGAAGGTTTGCGCCAGCTGATACAGCGCCGGCCGCGCCGCGACGAAGGCCCAGATCGAAATCGCCGCGCCGGCGATTTTCGGCTCGTAGCCCGCCCGCCAGCTGCGCGACCGCCAATGCCGAAGCATAGTCGGCAGCGGGATGTCCACCGGGCAAACCTGTTTGCACTGGCCGTTCAGCGTGCAGGCGCTGGGCAGGTCGCGGGTCTGCTGCAATCCGTCGAAGGCGGGGGTCAGGACGGAACCCATCGGACCGGGATAGGCGCCGCCATAGGCGTGTCCGCCGATGGCGCGATAGACGACGCAATGGTTGAGGCAGGCGCCGCAGCGCAGGCAGCGCAGCATTTCCGGCAGTTCGGAAAGCATTTTCGTGCGCTCGTGATCGACCAGGACGATATGGAACTGTTCCGGCCCGTCGCGGTCGGCGGCGCGCTTGGGCCCGCTGTGGAAGGTCGTATATTGGGTGAGGTCGGCGCCGGTCGCCGAGCGCACCAGCAGGCGCGTCAGTTGCAGCGCATGTTCGGTGCTGGCGACGATCTTCTCGATGCCCGCCGTCACGATATGGACGCGCGGCGGGGTGGTCGTCAGCTCAGCGTTGCCTTCATTGGTGATCGTGCAGATGGCGCCCGTTTCCGCGACAAGGAAATTCGCGCCGGAAATGCCGACTTCGGCGGCGAAGAAATCCGCGCGCAATTCCTTGCGCGCCGAGCCGACCATGCTCACCACGTCGTGGGCGGGAGGCTTTTCGCGGTGATATTGGTCGAAGAGTTTGGCGACGTCCTCGCGCGTGCGATGGGCGGCGGGCCAGATGATATGGGAGGGCGTCTCGCCGGCGAGCTGGATGATGTGCTCGGCGAGATCGGTCTCGACGCGGCGCAGGCCGGCTTCGGCGAGCGCGTGGGGCAGGCCGATCTCCTCGCCCAGCATGCTCTTCGAGCGGGTCACGGTTTTCGCGCCCGCGGCCTTGCAGATCTCGACGACGATCCGGCGCGCCTCATCAGGATCGCGCGCCCAATGGACCTGCGCCCCGGAGGCCAGAGCGTTGCGCTCGAACATTTCCAGATAATAGGCCATGTGGGCGAGCGCGTGGTCCTTGATCGCCGCCGCCGCGGCGCGGGCGGCGCTGAACTCGGGCCAGGCCTCGACGGCCGCCGCGCGCTTGCGGCGGGCGTTGCCGGTGGTGCGCTCCAGCGCGATCTTCAGTTGCGGATCGTGCAGCGCCTTTTCGACGCGGTCGTGGAAAGTGCCGGCTGGCGCGCTCATCACGCCTCCTCGCCGATGGCGTGGTCGGCCATGCCGGCCAGAATTTCCGCGGTGTGGAAAACCCGCGTCGACGCGCCGTCGCGGCGCAGCTTGCCAGCCATGTTGAGCAGGCAACCGAGATCGCCGCCGAGCAGGAGATCGGCGTCCGTCGCGACCACGTTCTGCGCCTTCTCGCCGACGATGGCGTTGGAAATGTCGGAATATTTCACGCAGAAGGTCCCGCCGAAACCGCAGCAGGTCTCCTCGCCTTCGAGCGGACGAAGCTCGAGTCCCGCGACCGCGTTAAGCAGCGCGCGCGGCTGCGCCTTGACGCCGAGCTCGCGCAGGCCGGAACAGGAATCGTGATAGGTGGCGCTCGCCTTGCAAACGACATTGCGCGGGCTGAACCCGCGCACATCGACCAGAAAGCTCAACAATTCATGCGTCTTGGCAGCGAGCGCCCGGGCGCGCGGCAGCCAGGCGGGATCGTCGGCGAAAAGCTCGGGATAATGCGCCTTGATCATGCCCGCGCACGAGCCCGAGGGCGCGACCAGATAATCGAAGGCCTCGAAAGTCTCGATGACCGCCTTGGCGAGCGGCTTGGCCGCGTCGTCCGCGCCGCTGTTGAAGGCCGGTTGGCCGCAGCAGGTCTGCTGGAGAGGGACCTCGACCTTGCAGCCCGCCGCCTCGAGCAATGCGAGCGCCGCAAATCCGACATTGGGGCGGATGGAATCGACCAGACAGGTCGCGAACAGGCCGACGTGCGGCGCTCCCGGGGCATTCCCACGTTCCGGCATCGACGTAAACCCTTCATTTCGGATGGTCAAAGCGACGTTATATCGTTGAATTTTATTTGGTCAATTCTTTTTACCACGCCGTCATTCCGTTGGACGCGCGAGCAGTTCCGCGCGGCCCATGCGGCGCATCGCGCGGGCGACGCGGGTCTCCTCCTCCTGCATTTCCCTGAGCGTGTGGGCGACGCCCTCGATATGGGCGGTGGCGGCGGCCGCCGCCGCCTCGGGATCGCGGGCGAGAATGGCTTCGGCGATGGCGAAATGCTGGGTCAGCAAAACCTCGCGCGATCCCTCCTTGGCGTAGAGTTGGCGGCGGTTATAGAAAGCGTCGCTGCGCAGCATCTCGTAGAGCGCTCGCATGATATGCAGCAGCACCAGATTATGCGCCGCCTCATAGATCAACATGTGCAGTTCGGCGTCGGTGTCGGCCTCCGCCGCGAGATCGTTCGCGTCATGGGCGTCGCGCAGCTTTTCCAGGCAACGCGCGATGGCGTCGCGCTCGACGTCTGTCGCCCGGATTGCCGCAAGCCGGGCGGCTTCGCCCTCGATGAGGCAACGATATTCCAGATAATCCTTGACCGCCTGTTCGCTCGACTGGAACAGCGAGGTCAGCGGGTCGATCATCGGCGTCAGGAATTGGCTGACGAAATTGCCTGCCTTGTTGGTCTCGATCAGGCCGCGCGCATGCAATTTGTCCAGAGCTTCGCGCAGGGATGGACGCGACACGTCGAGCTTGGCCGCCAGTTCGCGCTCGGGCGCGAGCTTTTCGCCTGGTCGAAGCGCGCCTTCGAGGATGAGCTGTTCGAGATGCTCGACAAGCGCGTCGGCGAGCTTGGGAGTCCGCAACGGATCCATGAAACATCCTGTCTGCCGCCGCGAACGAAGCGTCCCACCGCCCGGGAGCGTCGTTCTTTTTGTTGAGGTAAATTTATTAGACCACAAACCGACTCGGGCATCCAGAAAGAAACGCGCGCCCGCGCCAGAGGTTCGATCAAATATTGTCGGCGAAGGCGATGCGGATGATTTCGAGCACACGCCCGGGCAGGTCGGGCAGGGTGGCGTCGAGGCGAATCCAGTCGACGCGTCCGACATCCCGGGCGAGTTGGCCTTCCAGCACGCTGAGATCGGCGTCGGAAACGCCATGCGGACGTTCGCGCACCCTCCGGCGCAGCACTTCCGGCGGGGCGTCCAGCCAGATCCCGACAAAAGGCGCGCCGCTTTCGCGCGCGAGCTTCGCGACGGCGTCGCGTTCCTCCTCGGTCGAATAGACCGCGTCGAGCACGATCGAGCGGCCCTGCGCCCAGGCGTCCATCGCCCGCGACAGCAGCCGGAGATAGACCGCCCCCGTGATGTTGATTTCATAGGCGGCGGCTGGCAAGCGGTCGGTCGGCGCGATGCGGTGCATCGCCTTGCGGGTGCGGTCGGAATTCAGCATGCGCGCGCCGGGCGGCGCGCCAATGTCGCCTGCGATCGCCGCCGAAAGGGTCGACTTGCCGGTGCCGCTCAGGCCGCCGATGGCGACGATGACATTGGGGCGCGGCGTCAGCAGGTCTTCGGCCAAGGCGAAATAGGCGCGGGCCTCGCGCTCCAATGCCGCGTTCGACTCGGGGTTCCCCGAATGCGCCTGCGAGGCCGCGATATGGGCGCGGATCGCCGCGCGCAGCGCCATGAAAAAGGGCAGGGCGGCATAGCCGTCGCGGGTCTTGGCCGGCATGTCCGGCACGGTCCGCGAGAGCGCGCTGACATAGCGGTTGAACAGCAGGTTGGCGAGATCATGCCGGCCTAGCAACCACAGGTCCATCAGCGTGAAGGCGACGTCATAGAGCACGTCGATCTGGGCGAGCCTTGGGTCGAACTCGATACAGTCGAAGAGGGTGGGGCGTCCCTGGAACAGGCAGATGTTGCGAAGATAGAGATCGCCGTGGCACAGGCGGACGAAGCCGGCGAGCGCGCGGGCGTCGAGCAGCGCCGCCAGCTCCTTCAACTCGGCGCGGAAGCGGGCGTTGAGCCGGTCGATTTCCCTCTGCGCAAAGATTCCGCAATGGGCGAAGGAATCCTCGTTGAGATCGAGGAGATGGGCAAAAACCTCCGCGCCGCCGACCTCCCGGAAACGTTGGGCGCTCGCGTGAAAATTGGCGAGTTTCGCGGCGAGCGCCTCGATATGGGCCGGGGTCAGGCGCCCCTCGCGGGCCATGGCGTCAAACAGGCTTGCTTCCTCGAACCGGCGCATGACCACGATGCAGTCGACGAGAGGCCCCGGCCCGTCGAAGGCGAGCCCGCCCGGCTCCTGGGTGATCCGCCGCACGCCGAGATAAAGATCGGGCGCCGCGCGCGAATTCAGCGCCAGTTCGGCCCGGCAGGCTTTTTCGCGCAGGGCGGGCGTGGAAAAATCGAGATAGGGGAAGACGATCGCCTTTTTGAGCTTGAAGACCAGATCGCCGGCAAGGAACAGCAGCGAGACATGCGTCTGCTTGGTTTCGACCGGCGCGCCCGTCTCGCGGGCGAGCGCGGCGGCGATAAAGGCGACGACGGCGGTTTGGTCCATGTCCGCTCCCGGCCTCACGGCGAAACGGGCCGGGTGCGGCGCAGCACCATATTGGCGACGAGCGCTTGCGCCACCTGTTCCGCCAGGCATTCATAGCCGACTTCGGGGGAGAACGGATTGTCGCCCTGCTCGACGCTCTTGCGGGTCTTGGCCAGAAACTGCATCGCCTCGAACCGGCGCAGGTAGAGGACGTTCTCGGATTGGGCGACGCGGCGGGTCGCCTCGCGTATCTCCTCGGCCTCCCGGTCGTCGTGCAGCCACGGGTTGGCCTCGAACCCAACGAGCAGGACGTCCACGCCGTTGTCCTTGGCCCATTGCACGCCTTCGCGCAGTTTTTCCTCGAAATCGCCCGGCGCGACATGCTGGAGCGCGTCATTGGCGCCGACCTGCCAGATCAGCAGGTCAGGCCGGTCAAGCGTGATCTCGGTGCGCATCCGCTCGGCGCCGGTCGCCACGACCTCGCCCGAGACCGGGCGGTTGGCGATCACCACGTCGATCCCGGTCAAGGCATGTTCGAGGATCGACTCAAGGGCGGCCGGATAGGATTTGCGCTGGCTCTTGTCGAGGCCGACCGGCGAGCCGATGATGAGGATATTCAGCTTGCCGCCTTGCTTCAGGGCGGCCGCGACATGGGGCAAGGGCGCGGGCGCGGCGAGCGATTCAGCCGGCGCCTCGCAGGCCGATGCAGGCCGCGCGCCCTCCTGCGCCGCGACGGGCGCGCCGAAAACCAGCGACGCGAGCATCAGGATCAGGCCGAGGCCAATCGCTGCGCGCGCGCTATGGCCAGCCTTGTCCGCCATTCCGACAACCATGCGACTGCGCCTAATCCCGTCATTCCGACAAGTAACACGACGACATCGATTTCCCAACGCCCGTCAAACGTGTAGCGGGCGACCTGGCCACACAGGCTCAAGATCGAGCCCGCGCAGAAAACGTAAAGCGAATTGCGCCCCAGCATCGCCAGATAGCCGGTGAGGCGCGGCGCCCAGCGATCGATATATTTGAAGGCGCCCATGAAGAAGCAGGCGAGCGCCAGCGCGTGAACCACGCGCGCCGGCGAAAGATAGGTCTTGTCGAAGACGAAGAAGAGCGTCGGATGGGGCAGGGCGGCCGGGTCCGGCGCGAAATCCGCGAGCGCGACGGCCGCGCCGACCGCCGTCTGCAGCCCTGCCAGCCAGAACAGGATGGTCTTCGCGCGCGGCGACCAGCTCGCATAGCCGCGCGGACCGCTCAGGATGAAGCCAAGGACGAAAATGAACTGCCAGGCGAAGGGGCTGAAGAACCAGGTTCCCTCGACCGGCCAGGTGCGCAGGTTCCAGCCTGTCGCCAGAGTGTAGAGATAGACAGCCAGCGAGAGCGGAAAGAGCAGGCGTGGCGCGAAGCGGTCCATGATCGCCATGGTCGGCGCGCTCGCCATGAGCACGACATAGAGCGGCAGGATATTGAAATAGCCGAGCTGGTAGCGCAGCAAGGCGAGGCCGATATGGGCGTCGATCGGATCCTCGAACACCGCGGCCGCATTGTGCCATTGCAGGATATAGGGCTGGTCGAGCGCCTTGGCCGAACCGGCGATGATCGCGATGGCGAATACGGTGATGACGATCTGCGCGAAATAGATGGTCAGCGCCCGGCCGGCGAGGCGGTAGAGCGCGGCGCTCGCCGGTTCGGCGGCGAGCGAATTCACGACATAGCGCAGCGAGACGCCGGCGAGAAAGACGAAAAGCTCCGCCGAATCCGACAGCGAATATTGGCGGAATGTATAGCGGTCGAGAAAAATGCCGGGGACATGATCGACGAAGATCGTCACCAGCGCGAAGCCGCGCCAGAAATCGACCGCGTTCGGCCCCCTCATGCCGCGCGACCCAAGGCGTCGCGGCGCTGACGCGGACAGGCGAAGCGGGAAGCAGCCAGGGCGCGGCGGGTCATGCGAGAGGCTCCCGCCCCGGATTCGATCCCGGGGCTATGCTCCCGCTATAGACCGCCGGGCGTGATTCCTCAAATGGCGAAGCTGGTGCCGCAACCGCACGAGGCCGTGGCGTTCGGATTGTCGATCTTGAAGGACTGGCCCATGAGATCATCGACGAAATCGATCTTCGCGCCCTTCATGAAATCGAGCGAGACCGGGTCGATCGCCACGCGGGCGTCGGCGTCGCCGAGAATGACGTCGCCGTCCTCCGCCGCCGAAACGATGTCGAAGGCGTATTGAAAGCCCGAGCAGCCGCCGCCATTGACCGAAATGCGCAGGAAGGAGCCCGGCGCCTCGCCGCGCAGCACTTCCGCGACCCGCCTGAGCGCGCTGTCCGTGGCGACGACCTGTTCCGCCGCGATCTGGTTCATTCCGTCCTCCAAACATAGGTTCCAGGGGAAAGATAGGCGCCCGCATGGCGCGGTCAATGCGCGCGCCCGCATTTTCCGGTCTGCCCGGCTTCGCTACGGCTTTGGCGCCTGATCGAACTCGACGGCGGCGCGCCGGGCGTGATATGCGCGGCGTGAAGGGCGCCGCAGCCCTTCGATGCTCCATTTCCCCCGAGTTCCGGAGGGTCCGCCTTGTCCGCCGCGCCGGGTCCTAATTTCCTTCAGGCGAGGCCGCTCGCGCCTTTCGCCGCCGACTGGCGCAAAAGCCGGGGCCGGCTCTTCGCCGAACCGCCCTCGCCGACGCGCGGCGAATTCCAGCGCGACCGCGACCGGCTGATCCATTCCACCGCCTTCCGCCGCCTCGCCCACAAGACGCAGGTTTTCATTCCGCTCGACGGCGACCATTTCCGCACCCGCCTGACCCACACGATCGAGGTCGCGCAGATTTCACGCGCGTTGGCGCGCGGGCTGGGCCTCGACGAGGACCTCGCGGAGGCGACCGCGCTCGCCCACGACCTCGGCCATACCTGTTTCGGCCATGCCGGCGAAGAGGTGCTCGACGCCTGCATGGCCCCTTACGGAGGCTTCGACCACAACGCCCACGCCCTGCGCATCGTGACGAAGCTGGAGCGCCGCTACGCCGGCTGGGACGGGCTGAACCTCTGCTACGAGACGCTCGAAGGCCTGGTCAAGCACAATGGCCCCTTGAGCGGCTCCCACGCCCGACGCCATCGGCACAATGACATTCCATTTGAAATCATAGAATTCGACAGAATATTTCCACTCGATTTGGAGCTTTTCGCTTCCGCCGAGGCGCAATGCGCGGCGCTTGCCGACGACATCGCCTATAACGCCCATGACATCGACGATGGGCTGCGGGCCGGGCTTTTCAGCCTCGACGACCTGCGTCCAGTCGGCTTCCTGAACCGGCTGCTCGGCGAAATCGAGACGGCGCATCCGGGTCTTGAACAAGTCCGCGTCATCCACGAACTCGTGCGCCGGATCATCACCCGATTCGTCGAGGACGCTTTCGCGGAAAGCGCGCGGCGGCTGAGCGAGCTCGCGCCGCACAGCGTGGACGACATCCGCTGCGCCGACAGGCAAGTCGTCGCCTTTTCCGCCGAAATGGAAAAGGCGCAGAAGGAGATCAAGGACTTCCTGTTCACCCGGATGTACCGCCACGCCGCCGTCCTGCCGGTCTGGCGCAATGCGAAGAAGATCGTCAGGGGCCTGTTCGAGACGTTCTTCGCCGAGCCGCAGGTCATGCCGGAAGAATGGACGCTCGCCGCGAGACCCTGCGACGAGGCGGGCAGGGCTCGCGTGGTTTCGGATTATATCGCCGGCATGACCGACCGCTACGCGCTGACGCAGGCGGAAAGATGGCTCGAGAAGCCCGCGACCGCGGCCCCGCATTGATCCCCCGCGCGAAATGGGGCAAAAGGCCGCGCAATCATCGCATTGGGCAGGGACCGGAACATGAGTGAAATCTTGCGCGTCGGCATCGCCGGTCTCGGGACGGTGGGCGGGGCCGTCGTCCGCCTCCTCGCCACGCAGGCCAGCGACCTCGCCGCCCGCACCGGCCGCAAGATCGTCCTCGTCGGCGTTTCGGCGCGCGACCCCTCGCGCGAGCGCGGCATCGACCTCGCCGACGTCGAATGGTTCGCCGGCCCGGTCGAACTGGCCGCCTCGGACAAGATCGACCTCTTCGTCGAACTGATCGGCGGCGACGAAGGCCCGGCGCGCGCGAGCGTCGAAGCGGCGCTCAGGACCGGCAAGTCGGTGGTCACCGCCAACAAGGCCCTGCTCGCCAAGCACGGGATCGCTTTGGCGCGGCTCGCAGAGCAGCATCACGCCGCGCTCGCTTTCGAGGCCTCGGTCGCCGGCGGCATTCCCATCGTCAAGACGCTGCGCGAAGGCCTCGCCGGCAACAGCATCGAGCGCGTCTACGGCGTCCTCAACGGCACCTGCAATTATATCCTGTCGCGCATGGAGCTGGAGGGCCTGTCCTTCGCCGAATGCCTCGCCGAGGCCCAGAAGCTCGGCTATGCCGAGGCTGACCCGACCTTCGACATCGGCGGCTTCGATACTGCGCACAAGCTCGCCATCCTCACCAGCCTCGCCTTCGGTGTGAAGCTGGACGCCGAGGCGATCAGCGTCGAGGGCATCCAGGATATTTCGCTCGCCGACCTCCACGCCGCGCGGGAGCTCGGCTATCGGGTGAAGCTGCTCGGGGTCGCCCAGCGCACGCCCCATGGCGTGGAGCAGCGCGTCCACCCGACCATGGTTCCGCTTTCCTCGCCGATTGCGCAGGTGATGGGCGTCACCAACGCCGTCACGGTGGACGCCGACGCCGTGAACGAACTGACCCTCGTCGGCCCCGGCGCCGGCGGCATGGCGACGGCCTCGGCCGTGGTGGCGGATATCGCCGACATCGCCCGCGGCATCCGCTCCGCTCCCTTCGGCCTGCCGGTCGATCATCTCACTGCGCCCGAAAAATCGCCGATGCAGCGCCATGAGGGCGGCTATTACATCCGGCTCGCGGTGCGCAACCAGATCGGCGCCGCGGCGGCCATCGCCGCCCGCATGGCGCAGCATGAGATCTCGCTGGAAAGCATCGTCCAGCGCCGCGCTTGCGCCAGCAACGGCAGCGTCGCCCCCGTGGTGCTCGTCACCTACGCCACCACCGAAACCTCGGTGCGCGAGGCGCTCGCGGCCATCCTCGCCGACGGCCATGTAGCCGAAAAGCCGCAAGTCATCCGCATCGAGCGGGAATAATCTCGCGGCTTGACGTCGCGGATATTTGTTCCTATTTTGTTCCGCTCATTCCTTTCGGAGGACTTCATGCGGCTTTTCTGGGCGCCTCATACGCGGTCCTTGCGTGCTCTCTGGATGCTGGAGGAAATCGGGGCGCCTTACGAACGCGTGCTCGTCGATCTCAAGAACGGCGCGCAGCACACGCCCGCCTATCACGCCATCAACCCGATGGAGAAAGTCCCGGCCTTGCAGGACGGCGACGCCTGCGTCGCGGAATCCGGCGCGATCATCGCCTATCTCGCCGAGAAGTTTCCTCAGACCGGGCTCGCGCCGGCGATCGGCGAGGCGACGCGCGGGCGCTATCTTCAATGGCTGTTCTTTTCCAGCGGCGGAATCGAGGCTGCGATCACCCAGAAATACACCAAATCGGAAATGCCGGAAGGCACGGCAGGTTGGGGGTCGTTCGACAAGGTTTTCAATGTTCTGGAAGAAGTTCTTACCGGATCGCCTTATCTCCTGGGCGACAAGTTCTCCGCCGCCGACGTGCTGATCGCCGCCGATCTGCATTTCACCATCAACGCCTTCAAGCTGCTCGAACAGCGTCCGGTCTTCGCCTCCTATCTGGAGCGCTGCCAATCGCGTCCGGCTTTCCACCGCGCCGCGAAGATCGATGCGGATGGCGTCTGACCGGCGCGTCTTGCTCGGCGTCGACGCCAGCGTCCTCGGCCGGCCGTGGCGGGGGCGCCTCGACGCCGCAGGCGAGGCGCAAGCCATGGCCATCGCCCAGCAGACCGGCTTGCCGGACCTCCTGTCGCGGGTGCTGGCGGGGCGCGGCGTCGCCCCCGACGCGGCGCTCGGCCATCTCGACCCGACCTTGCGAACCCTCCTGCCGGAGCCTTTCGCGCTCACGGCGATGCAGGAGGCGACCGAACGTCTGGTCCGCGCCATCGAGCGCCGGGAAACCATCGCCATTTTCGGCGACTATGACGTGGACGGCGCCTGTTCCTCGGCCGTTCTGGCGGAATTTTTCGACTATTGCGGCGTCCCGCGCCTGATCCATATTCCGGACCGGATCACGGAAGGCTATGGTCCCAATGTCGAAGCGATCAGGGCGCTCGCGGCGCGCGGCGCCAGCCTCTTGATCACCGCCGATTGCGGCACGACCAGCCATGAGCCTTTCGCCGAAGCCCGCAGGCTCGGCCTGGACGTCGTCGTCCTCGACCACCACCAGGCGCCCGAGCATTTGCCCGACGCGATCGTGGTCAATCCAAACCGCCAGGACGACGTCTCGGGGCAGGGCGCGCTCTGCGCCGCGGGCGTGGCCTTCGTCGCTCTGGTCGCGCTCAATCGGGCTCTGCGGCAGCGGGGCTATTGGCGCGAGCGGCTGGAGCCGGACCTGTTGCGTTCGCTCGATCTGGTCGCGCTCGCGACGGTCGCCGATGTCGCGCCGCTGACCGGCCTCAACCGCGCCTTCGTGGTCAAGGGACTCGCGCTGATGAAATCGCGCGGCCGCGTCGGCTTGCGGGCGCTGGCCGACATCGCCGGCGTCAGCGGCCCGCCGCGCGCTTTTCACCTCGGATTCCTGCTTGGGCCGCGCATCAACGCCGGCGGGCGCATCGGCGACGCCGCTCTCGGCTCGCGCCTGATGCTGCTGCGCGACGAATTTGAAGCCGCGGAAATCGCGGCCGAACTCGACCGCCTCAATGGCGAACGCCAGATCCTCGAAAAGCAGATGCTACAGGAAGCTCTGGCCGAGGCTTACAAGCAACTTGGTCCGGCGGAGGAGGGCGCCTATGTCCTGACCGCCGGCGAGGATTGGCAGCCGGGCGTCGTCGGCCTCGTCGCCTCGCGGCTCAAGGAATTGTTCAGCCGCCCTGCCTTCGCCCTCGCCTTCAACGGCGACATGGCGACCGGGTCGGCGCGCTCGATCCAGGGCGTCGATCTGGGCAAGGCCGTCCGCGCGGCGGTCGAGCGCGGCCTCATCGTCAAGGGCGGCGGCCACGCCATGGCGGCGGGGGTCACCTTGCGCCGCGACCAGCTCGACACGTTCCGCTCCTTTCTGGAGGAGACTCTGGCCGAACCGGTTGCCCGCGCCCGCGCCGAAGCCGGACTGGCGGTCGATGGCCTGCTCACCGCGAGCGCCTGCACGCCGGCGCTTGTCGAGGAGATCGAAAAGGCGGGGCCTTTCGGCTCCGCCAATCCCGAACCCGTCTTCGTCCTTCCCGAGCATCGAATCGTCGATGTGCAACCTTTCGGCTCGGATCACCTCCGGCTGCGCGTTCAGGCGGGCGACGGCGCGCGGCTGGAGATCGCGGCGTTCCGCGCCGGCCAGTCTCCGCTCGGAGCGGCGCTGGCCAAGGCAAAAGGCGAGCGCGCCCATTTGGCCTGCGCCCTGTCGCTCGATCATTGGGGCGGACGCACGAAGGTCGGCGCGCGGATGGTCGACGCCGCTTTCTGCAAACCCGGCCAGAATGGCTGAGGAAAATTCCGCCACGAGGGGAATGAAAGGCTTGCCAGCCCGATTGGGCGCGTTTATACGTCGCCCCACTTCGCGAACAGCCCTGCTGCTTCGCGCCCGCGCCCATCGTCTAGCGGTCTAGGACGTCGCCCTTTCACGGCGAAAACAGGGGTTCGATTCCCCTTGGGCGCGCCA
>JAJXYV010000014.1 GCA_021780435.1 Pseudomonadota bacterium | reverse complement strand
GGGCGAACCGCCGACTCGGCCTCAGCCGAAAACGCTTACGACGCACTCAAGAAATACGCGCGCGATCTCACCGAAGCGGCGCGTGAAGGGAAGCTTGACCCCGTCATCGGCAGGGACGAGGAGATCCGGCGAACCATTCAGGTGCTCTCGCGGCGCACGAAGAACAATCCTGTTCTGATAGGCGAACCGGGCGTCGGAAAGACCGCGATCGTCGAAGGCCTCGCCTTGCGCATCGTGAACGGCGACGTTCCCGAAAGCCTGCGGGACAAGAGTCTTCTCGCCCTTGACATGGGCGCGCTTATAGCCGGCGCGAAATATCGCGGCGAATTCGAGGAGCGGTTGAAGGCCGTTCTCAATGAAGTCACTGCGGCCGCGGGGGGCATTATCCTCTTCATCGACGAAATGCATACGCTTGTCGGCGCCGGCAAGGCTGACGGCGCAATGGATGCCTCAAACCTGCTCAAGCCGGCTCTGGCGCGGGGGGAACTGCATTGCGTCGGCGCGACAACACTCGATGAATATCGCAAACATGTCGAAAAGGACGCCGCGCTTGCACGCCGCTTCCAACCTGTGTTCGTCAGCGAACCGACCGTCGAAGACACCATCTCGATCCTTCGCGGTCTGAAGGAAAAATATGAACTGCACCACGGCGTGCGGGTGAGCGATTCTGCCTTGGTCGCCGCCGCGACGCTCTCCAACCGCTATATCGCCGATCGATTCCTTCCGGACAAAGCGATCGACCTTGTCGACGAAGCGGCGTCAAGGCTGCGCATGCAGGTCGACTCGAAGCCCGAGGAGCTCGATGAATTCGACCGTCGCATTGTCCAGCTCAAGATCGAGCAGGAAGCCCTCAAGAAAGAAACCGATCAGGCGTCGAAAGACCGCTTGGCCAGGCTCGAAGGCGAATTAGCTGAACTGACTGAAAAATCCGCCGAATTGACCGCGCGCTGGCGAGCGGAGAAGGACAAGCTGGGCGCCGCGCAAAAAATCAAGGAACAGCTCGAAGCAGCCCGGAACGATCTCATCATAGCGCAACGGAAAGGCGATTATGCCGAAGCGGGCCGGCTCACCTATGGGATCATTCCCGAGCTTGAACACAAGCTTGGCGAAACCGAAGCCAAGTCCGGCGAAGTGCTCGTCGAAGAAGCTGTGACGCCTGATCACATCGCCCAGGTGGTTTCTCGTTGGACGGGCGTTCCCGTCGACAAGATGCTGGAGGGCGAACGCGCCAAGCTGCTCAAAATGGAAGATGAACTGGCCCGCCGCGTGGTCGGCCAGCGCGAGGCGGTCGCCGCGGTCTCAACCGCCGTGCGCCGGGCCAGAGCAGGATTGCAGGATCCCAATCGGCCGATCGGATCGTTCATGTTCCTCGGCCCCACCGGCGTCGGCAAGACCGAATTGACAAAAGCCTTGGCCGCCTTCCTGTTCGACGACGACACCGCAATGGTTCGCATCGACATGTCGGAATATATGGAGAAGCATTCGGTTGCCCGGCTCATCGGCGCGCCTCCAGGCTATGTTGGCTATGAGGAAGGTGGGGCGCTGACGGAGGCTGTCCGTCGACGGCCCTATCAGGTCGTGCTTTTCGACGAAATCGAAAAGGCGCACCCCGATGTCTTCAACGTCCTGCTCCAGGTTCTCGACGATGGAAGGTTGACGGACGGTCAGGGTCGGACAGTCGATTTCCGCAATGTCGTCATCATCATGACGTCAAACCTCGGATCGGAATTTCTTGTCATGCAGCAGGAGGGCGAAGATTCCTCGGCTGTCCATGGCGAGGTCATGCAAGTTGTTCGCTCACATTTCCGTCCGGAATTCTTGAACCGTATTGATGAAATCATCCTGTTCCACCGCCTGAGACGGCAGGATATGGGCGCGATCGTCGATATTCAATTCAGGAGACTCAGCCGTCTGCTCGAAGATCGGAAGGTCGATCTGCTCTTGACCGAAGCAGGAAGAAGCTGGCTGGCGGAGAGGGGCTATGATCCCGCGTACGGCGCCCGACCGCTCAAGCGCGTCATTCAAAAGAACGTCCAGGATCCGTTGGCGGAAATGATGCTCTCGGGTGAAGTGGGCGAAGATCAAACCGTGGAAATTTCCGCGGCGGACGGCGTCCTCACCTTGAATGGCAAGCCTGTCTCCAAGGCCAAACTGGACGCAGAAACGCATCCCGCCCGGCTGAACTGATCGAATTCGACAAGAAGGGCGGCGCAACCGCCCTTCTTTATTGTAGCCAGCCTTGTGCGACTCCCACCAGCAGCACGACGCCGATCAGAAAACGGTAAATCACGAAGGGCCAGGACGAAAAACGCTCCAGGATCCTCATCAGACCCCAGATCGCGAAAAAGGCGGAGATCGACGCGACGCCAATTCCGACGCCGAGTATCATCCATCCCTCGGCGGGAAGATGCGCCTTGAAAAGTTCGTAAAACTCTTTGACGCCGGCGAGAAAAATGGCGGGCAAGCCCAGCAGGAACGAAAATCGGGCTGCCTCGTCACGCTCCAAATCCAGAAAAAGAGCAGCCGTCAAAGTCGAGCCGGAGCGTGAAACGCCTGGTATGAGCGCGCCAACCTGAGCCAATCCGACGATCATGGCGTCCTTGAGCGAGACATTGTCGAGCGTGCGCCGATGGGAGCAGAATTTCTCGGCAGTCGCCAGCAGAAGCGACATGACGATGCTGGACGCGCCAATCACCCAAAGGCTGCGGAACGACGAACCGCAGGCGTTCAGGGATTTCGACAGGACGACGCCGAAAATCACGATGGGCAGCGTCGCGAGCATGATCCATGTCGTGAAACGGAAACGCCAGTCCCGGAAATCGCGCCTCTGCATGGCGGCGATCGACCCGACCGCGAGTCCTCGTACATCGCCCCAGAAATAGGAAATGACAGCGGCGAGCGCCGCCATTTGCATGGCGGCGGAAAAGGCCGAGCCAGGATCGCGCCAACCGAGCAAGGCGGGAACGATCCGCATATGCGCCGTCGAGGAAATCGGCAGCAGTTCAGTGATGCCCTGGACGACGCCGAGCGCCGCGACCTTGGCGGCGCCCAGTTCGATGAATCCAGTATCCAATCCTTGGGTGCAGGCCTCGGCCGCCATCGATCAGGCTCCTGACGAATCGCAAGAAAATGCCATCACATTTCTTGCAAACAAGCTGAAAGCTTTCAATCGGCAGGATCGCAGATCAAGCGTGGGCTGCGCTTTTCTCTACGACGCGAACGATATCGGCCATGATCGCGTTCAATTCATAGTCCTTCGGCGTGTAAACCGCCGCCACGCCCTCGGAAAGCAGAAGCTTCTCGTCGTCGGGAGGGATGATCCCGCCGACAATGACTGGCACGTCGGCGATGCCTTGGGCTTTCATCCGCGTCAGTACGTCGCGAACGAGCGGCAAGTGCGACCCGGAAAGGATCGACAAGCCCACGACATGCACGCCTTCCTCCAGCGCCGCGTTGACGATCTCTGCTGGCGTAAGACGTATGCCCTCATAGACGACTTCCATCCCGGCGTCGCGGGCGCGGACTGCGATCTGTTCGGCGCCATTGGAATGTCCATCAAGGCCCGGCTTGCCGACGAGGAATTTGATCCGGCGGCCGAGCTTCTTGGAAACGCGCTCAACCTCCGCGCGGACGGGGTCGAGCGAACCACCGGCCTGCCGCGCGCTTCGGCCGACGCCTGTCGGCGCCCGGTACTCGCCGAAAACTTCCCGCAAGGTCCGGCCCCATTCGCCAGTCGTCACGCCCGCCTTGGCGGCGGCAATCGACGGCTCCATGATATTTCGGTCTTCCTGGGCCGCGGCGCGCAATTCAGCCAGCGCCTTCTTGACGGCGTTCCCGTCGCGCTGCGCGCGCCATGCGTTGAGCCGCTCGATCTGCTCAGCTTCGACATGGTGTGGAACGACGAGAATGGCGCCATCTCCGGTCGTCAGAGGCGAAGGCTCCGTTTCGGTGAACTTATTCACGCCGACGACGATCTGTTCGCCGGATTCGATCCCCTCGAGCCTGCGCGTATTGGATTCAACCAGTTTCGATTTCAAATAACCGGACTCGACGGCCGCCACTGCGCCGCCCATGGCGTCGATCGCTGCAAGCTCGGCCAAGGCCTCATCCTTCAGCTCCTGAACTTTCTTGCCGAGTTCGACGCTCCCGTCGAACAAATCGCCATATTCGAGCAGATCGGTCTCATAGGCCAGGATCTGCTGAAGACGCAACGACCATTGCTGATCGAACGGTCGTGGAAGGCCGAGCGCTTCATTCCAGGCAGGAAGCTGAACGGCTCTGGCGCGCGCCTTTTTTGAAAGCACGACGGCAAGCGTTTCCAGAAGGATGCGGTAGACGTTATTTTCCGGCTGCTGTTCGGTCAGGCCGAGCGAATTGACCTGAACGCCATATCTGAAACGACGGAATTTCTCGTCTTCGACTCCATAGCGATCGCGCGTCAATTCGTCCCAAAGTTCCGTGAAGGCGCGGACTTTCGCCAATTCCGTGACGAAGCGCATTCCCGCATTGAGGAAAAATGAAATTCGTCCGACCACTTCGCCAAAATCGGCGGGCGAAACCTGTCCGGAATTCTTGACCATGTCGAGGATCGCGACGGCGGTCGCGAGCGCATAAGACAATTCCTGAAC
>JAJXYV010000197.1 GCA_021780435.1 Pseudomonadota bacterium | reverse complement strand
TTCGCGGTCGGCCGCCGCGAGCGTCGCCTCGGGCGTCAGATCGCGCGGGGCCGGGCCGGTGCCGCCGGTGGTGAGCACGAGGCTGCAGCCCGATTTGTCGGCCATGTCGATGAGCGTGTCGCGAACCCGCTCGAAACCGTCGGGAATGACCCGCATGTCCAGTTCGTAGGGCACGGAAAGCGCCTTGCCGAGCCATTCCGCGATGGCCGGCCCGGAAATGTCCTCATAGATCCCGGCGCTGGCGCGGTCCGAGATCGTCAGGACGCCAATCCTGGCGAGGGCGATCACGGCTCGTCGTCCTTGCACACGCGCGGCGGCCCCATCAGCGCCGGCTGGAACAGGACGGCCGCGCAAAGCGTGGTCGCCAGCGACAGCGCCAAAAGCTTGCCCATGCTCGACGTGCCCGGATGGCTGGACATCCATAGGCTGCCGAAGGCGGTGGCCGTGGTCATGGCGGAGAAGAAGATCGCCCGCGTCAGGCCGGTGCGCAGCAGCTTCGCCGAGCCAGCCCGCCAGGCGATGACGTAATAGATCTTGAAGGCGACGCCGAGGCCGAGCAGCAGCGGCAGAGCGATGATATTGGCGAAATTCAGCTTCAGCCCGATCAGCGCGCAGATCTCCATTGTATAGACGGCCGCGAGCAGCAGCGGCGCGAGGGTCAAGGCGACGTCGCCGATCCGCCTGAGCGCAAGCCAGAGCAGGATCGCGATGGAGACGAAGGCGAGCAGTCCGGCGGTGGCGAAGGCGCGCAGCACCGTATCGCCCGAGAAGAGAATCCCCACCGGGGCGCCCGAGGCCTGCGGCGCGATTTTCAGGACGGCGTCGACGAAGGGCCGCATCTTTTCGTAATCGTTCTTGTCGCCGCGCGGCGCCACTTCCATGCGCGCGCGGCCGTCGGCGGCGATCCAGTCCCGGCGAAGCTCGGCTGGCAGGTCGGCCAGGGTCACGCGGCTGGCCCGAAGGGTCAGGCGCACATCGGCCAGCAAGCCCTTCATCGGGTCGATCAGCAGGCGTCGGGCGCGAGCGCGGGCGGCTTCCGGCCCTTGCCCGAGTTGTTCGAGCGCTGCGCCGGCGCGCGCGAGAGGCGAGAGATCGGGCGTGTCGCCCGCGGCCTTGCGCAAGGCGGCGCCCGCCGCGATCAGGGCCTGGGCGTCCTCGGCGTCGGTCGGCGGGGCCGGCGGATTCACGGGATCGAGGCTCGGCCCGAGCAGGCCGCGGGCGTCCTCGATCGCCGCGAGCTTCGGCTTCTGGTCCTCGGGCACGAAATCGGACAAAGTCGTGACGCTTTCGACCTCGGGCAGCGCCCGCAATTTAACCGCCAGCGCATCCGCGTCCTTCAGCGAGGGCTGGAGGATTTCGATGACATTGGGCGTCATGTGCGGGTCCTGCATGATGTCGAACAGGGCCGCGACGGATTCGGTCTTCGCGCTGCGCAGGTTGAGCGGATTATAATCGAAACGCACCTTGGCGAGCAGCGGCGCCCCGATCAGCGCGAGACCCAGCGCGAAAACGACAATGCCCTTGCGGTGGCGCATCTGGAATTCATCGAGCGGAGCGAGGAAGGCATAACCGACGGTGCGGGTCTCCGAGCGCGGCTTGAGCGCCGCGAGCATGGCGGGAAGCGCGGTGACCGAGGTCACGAAGGCGATGAGCATGCCGGTGCCCGCGATCAGGCCCAGCTCCGAGACGCCGCGATAATCGGTCGGGATGAAGGAATAGAATCCGGCGGCGGTGGCGGCGGCGGCGAGCGCCAGCGGCAGGCTGGCCTTGGCGCCGGCCGAATTCAGCGCCCGGACCAGATGATCGTCGCGATAACGCTCCTCGCGGTAGCGCACGCTGAACTGGATGCCGAAATCGACGCCGATGCCCACAAAAAGCACGGCGAAGGCGACCGAAATCGGATTGAGCGAGCCAACCATGGCGAGACCGGCGGCGGCGGTGACCGCGAGGCCCATCAGCATATTGACCATGACCGCGAAGATCAGCCTGCCCCAGCGCAGGGCCCGCCACAGGATGATGAGCACGGCGAGCAGGGTCAGGCTGTTGTTGAGCACGGCGTTTTCGGCGAGCGTCCCGAATTCCTCGTCCTGCATGGCGGCTTCGCCGGTCAGCCGCACCTTGTATCCGGCGTCGGGCGTCAGCCCGATCTTGCGGGCCGTCTCGCGCAAGGCGTCGGAGGCGTCGGCGGCCGGCTGGAGCGCCGAAAAATCGAGCGCCGGCTTGACCATGACGAAGCGGCGCTTGTCGCGAACCGATGGCGGCGCGCCGGAAAAGAGCGCCGACCAGGAGAAATCGCTTGGTCGCCCGGAAATGGCGGCGTCGAGCGCGCCACTGATGCTTTCGAGCGGCTTGGCGAGGCCGGCCGCCTCCTTTCCGCCGCGGGCCATCAGGCCAAGCGCGCCGGCGAAGCCGCGCAGCGACGGGTCGCGCGCCAAGGCGCCTAGAAAGGGCTGGGCGTCGATCAGCTGGTCGGTCCGCGCCTCAACCTCCTTGGCCGGCAGATAGAGCAAGCCGTTGCGGCGGAAGAAATCGCTCGTCTCGAGGCTCGTCACGTCCTCGAAATATTTCGTCTGGGGTTTGAGCGCCGCAACCAGGGCCAGGGCGCCCGTGGTCGCCAGCTCGGGCGACGGCGCATCGAGCACGACGAGCAGCGAATTGGCGCGCTGGGGAAAAGCCGCGCCGAGCGCGATCTCGCGCTGGCGCCAGGGCAGGTCCGGATTGATCAGCTTGTTGAGGTCAGTGGTGATGGCGAACCGGTCGACGGCGAACCAGCCCGCGAGCCCGGTCACGAGCAGCGCCAGCGACAGGACGAGAAGCTTGTGCGCCGTGGAAAAGGCGACTGTCCGCGCGACGACGCCGATCTCCTCGGCGTTCGGGTGGAGAAATTCTTCTGCCTCGGCCATGGCGCTCCCGCGTCGGCAAGCTTCGAGCAACGGTCTTCCCGACGCCCGGAAATTGCTTTATTTTTCAGAGAAAGGAAACGGGGGCGCGACACTTTTCCCATCGCTTTTCGTCGCAAGCCCGGTTTTTGCTTGCGGCTCGAAGCGGGTTCGGCCTATTGGTCGCCCGACGTTGAGAATTTTGCAGCGCAACAGGAGCGGCCATGGGCATTCCGGTTATTCAGGCGGCACGGATCGGCGCCTATATCGTCAAGCAGCATCTGCTGGGACGGAAGCGCTATCCCCTCGTCCTGATGCTGGAGCCCTTGTTCCGCTGCAACCTCGCTTGCGCCGGCTGCGGCAAGATCGACTATCCCGACAAGATCCTGAACCAGCGCCTGCCTTATGAAGACTGCATGGCGTCGATCGACGAATGCGGCGCGCCCGTCGTGGTGATCGCGGGCGGCGAGCCCTTGCTGCACAAGGAGATCGGCAAGATCACGCGCGGGGCTCTGGAGCGCGGCAAATATGTCACGCTGTGCACCAACGCGCTCCTGCTGGAGAAGAAGCTCGGCGAGTTCGAGCCGTCCCCGGCCTTCAATTTCTCGGTCCATCTCGACGGCGACCGCGAAATGCATGACAAATCCGTGTGCCAGACGGGCGTTTACGACCGCGCCGTCGCCGCGATCAAGGCCGCGCGCGAAAAAGGCTTCCGCGTCACCATCAATTGCACCTTGTTCAACGACGCCGACCCAGAACGCGTCGCCCGCTTCCTCGACACGTTGAAGGATATGGGCGTGGACAGCGCCACGGTTTCGCCGGGCTATGCCTATGAGCGCGCGCCGGACCAGGAGCATTTCCTGAACCGCAACAAGACCAAGGAATTGTTCCGCGGAATCTTCCGGCGCGGGAACAAGGGCCGCAAATGGGCCTTCATGCAATCGTCCCTGTTCCTCGATTTCCTCGCCGGCAACCAGACCTATCACTGCACGCCCTGGGGCAATCCGCTGCGCACCGTCTTCGGCTGGCAGCGTCCCTGCTATCTGCTCAATGAAGGCTACGCCCAGACCTTCAAGGAACTGATGGAAGAGACCGACTGGGATTCCTATGGCGTCGGCAATTACGAGAAATGCGCCGACTGCATGGTTCATTCGGGCTTCGAGGCGAGCGCGGTCAACCACGCCTTCAAGAACCCCTTCGCCGCCCTGAAGGTCTCGCTGTTTGGCGTGAACACCGAGGGCCCCTTTGCGCCCGACATTCCGCTCGACAAGCAGCGCCCCGCGGAATTCGCTTATACGGCCCAGATCGAACGGCAGCTAGGCGATCTGATCGAAGCCGAAAAGACTCCCAAGCAGGCGGCGGCCGCCGAGTAATGCGTCGAAGGCCGCGCGCGCGTCGCGCGCGGTGCGGACAAGCGAGGCCGTCTGGCCAGGGCTGCGGACGAGCGCCGCCAGAACAGCAAAGACATCGGCCGAGCCGTCCGCCTTGAATCCAGCCAGCGCCGCCGCCGGAACAGCGCGATGCTGCGGATCGGACACCGCGCGCAATACCGCGAACGGCAGGCCGTGCTTCGCCGCGAAACGCGCCGCGCCATGGGATTCCATATCGACCGCGACGGCGCGGGTCTCGTCATGCAGGCGGCGCTTGTGCTCAGGCGTCCGGATCGGCTCGTCGACGCCGAGCAAGGCGCCCTTGTGCGCGCCCGGAAGGCGGCGCGCGAGACTCCTCGCCCAGCCCACATGGCAGGGATAGACCGCCGAATGCGACAGGACAGCCTCCGGCGCGAGCAGGTCGCCGGAGCGCAGATGGGGCGCGAGGCCGCCCACCACCCCGAAGCTCAAGACGGCGTCAAGGCGCCCGGCCTGATCGAGCAGGCCCTCGACGCGCGCCGCCGACCCGCCGCCGACAATGGTCAGGCCCGGCCCCGAGGCGGCGATCCGCGCCTCGGATTTCATGCCGACGACGATGGCGATGCGCGGGCTCACGCGGGAACCTCCACGAACGCGGCGGCGCGGAGGCCCGAGCGCACCGCGCCCTCGATGGTCGCCGGCAAGCCGGTCCGGGTCCAGTCGCCGGCGAGGACGAGGTTGCGCCATTCCGTTTCGGCGCCCGGCCGCAGGGCGTCCTGCGCCGGCGTCGCGGCGAAGGTCGCCCGCTTTTCCTTGATGATCTGCCACGCCGGCATGGGCTCGGAAATTCCGGCGACCGCCTGAACCTCGGCCCAGATTGTCGCCGCCAGTTCTTCGCGCGGCGTGGCGAGAAAGCGTTCGGCCGCGCTGATCGTCACCGACAGCCGGTCGGCAAAGCCGAACAGCCATTCCGTCGCGCCGCCGATCACGCCGGTGAGCAGCGGCAGGCTTTTCGGCGCGGGACAAGCGAAGTGGGCGTTGACGATGGCGCGGAACTCGGTCGGCGCCGTAAGCCCCGGCAGGAGCGCCGTCGCGACCGGCGCCGTCACCGCCAGCACGACCTTGTCGCCCGTCGCGAGCGCGATCCTTTCCTCGCCGAAATCGAGCGCCGCCGCGCGATCGCCGTCGAACTCGATCGCCCGCAATTTCGCGCCGAAGCGAATGTCGGCGCCCGCGCCGCGCAAGAAATCCAGCGCCGGATCGACGAAGGCGGCGGAAAGACCCTCCACCGCCACCACCGGGCGGCAGGCCACGCCCCCTTCCGCAAAGGTCTCGCGCACGATCGCGCCGGCGAGCGCGGCGGAGGCCTCGGCGGGATCGGTGTTGAGTGCGGAGACGAACAGCGGGTTCCACAGGTTGCGGGCGATCTCGCCATTCCCGAGAAAGGGCCGCAAGGTCTGGTCTGGCCCGGCGAAAAGCAGTTTTACCAAAGCGAGATAATCGAGCCCCGCCGTATTCGGCACGCGGCGGTCGGGCGCGAGAATCCACCAGGGGAATTTCCCGGCGTTCGGCCGCAGCGTCCAGCGCGTGCGGCGCTCGAGATCGCAAAAATCGAACGAGGCTTCCTCCGGCCCGGCGAGCTTGGCCTCGCCGCCGATCTTCCGCGCATAGGCCAAAGCCGCATGATTGCCCGACAGCAGCAGGTGATTGCCATTGTCGATCGTCATGTTCAGGCTGGCGTCAAAATAGGACCGGCAGCGCCCGCCCGCCTGCGGCGCGGCTTCGTAGAGCGAAATCTCCGCCTTGCCGGCGAGTTCGACCGCAGCGGACAGGCCAGCGAGCCCCGCGCCGATGACATGAATGCGCGCCATCAGAAGAACCCGTAGCGCAGAACCGCGCCGATGAGGGCGATCTTCGGCGTCCCGATTCTTTCGCGCGGCTTCCTGAAACCGCGCGCGTCGAGGCGCCGCCAGATCGCGCCATAGGCGAGGCTCATGATTTTCGGCGCGCGAATCTCGTCACGCGGTCGCTGCGCCATGAGCGCGTCAGCCTTGTCGAAATGCGCCTTCGCCTCGCGCAGCAGGGGCCGGCAGACGGCGTCGAGATCCTCCATCGCGGCGACCTTTTGCGGGGTCGGATCGGCAATCCCGGCCAATTCGAGATTCTCGCGCGGCAGGTAAAGCCGGCCTATGCCGGCGTCCTCGTCAATGTCGCGCAGGATGTTGGTGAGCTGGAGGGCGCGGCCGAGATGAAAGGCGAGCGCGATCCCTTCCTTCTCCGGAAGGCCGAACACCCGCACCGAGAGCCGACCGACGGCGCTCGCCACCCGGTCGCAATAAAGGTCGAGCGTCGCCGCGTCCGGCGCGACGATGTCGGCGTCCACGTCCATTTCCATGCCGTCGATCACAGCGAGAAAATCTTCGCGCGTGAAACAGAAATGGCGCAAGGGCTCGGCGAGGCCTGCCGCGAGGCCCGTGGCCTCGCCCCGATAGAGGGCGTCGATGGCGCGCCGCCAGGCTTCGAGCCCGGCCTTTTTCGTCGCCTTGTCGCCGCCCTCGTCGGCGATGTCGTCCACCGCGCGACAGAAGGAATAGATCTCGAACATGGCGTCGCGCTTTTCGCGCGGCAGGATCGCCATGGCGCGGTAGAACGAGCTTTTCCGCGCGCGCTGGCGGGCGAGATCGGCTTCCTGTTCGAGCGCGACGGTCACGACGGCCTCCGCAACAGACGGGAGAAAGCCTCGCCCGACGCGGCGGCGAGCGCGCCGAACAGCATCTCGGCTTTGGAGAGTTTCACCTTTTCGCTCAGCGGATCGCGTGCGATCAGGAGATCGGCGATATTGAAGGCGTGGCGCACGACCACCGCGATCTCCATGCCCAGACGCAGATCCCTGATGTCATGCGGCAGGCTCACGCCCTCCGCCAGCAGCGCGCGGTTGCGGAGCGCCAGATCGCGCAGGCAGGCGCGCAAGGCGGGCGACGCCTTGTCGGCGCCGAGGTCCTCGACCCGCGCGCCCGCAGCCTCGAGCGCGTCGCGCGGGACATAGGCCCGGTCGAGAGCGCGGAAATCCTTGCCGCAATCCTGCAGGTGATTGTTGATCTGCAAGGCGGCGCAGATCGCGTCCGAAGCCGGCCAAAGATGACGGCCCTCGCCATGGACGTCGAGCAGGAAACGCCCGACCGGCATGGCCGAAAGCCGGCAATAGTCGATCAGTTCATCCCAGTTCGCGTAGCGGTTCTTGTCCACGTCGCTGCGGAAGGCGTCGAGCAGGTCGCGGGCATGCCGGTCGGTCAGGCCGCGCTGGCTGAGCGCGGCGCGCAATTTCACGCCGAGCGGCTCGGCGTCGCTCCTTCCGATCAGGCTGTCGTCGAGCTGGTCGAGCAGCGCGCGCTTCTGTTCCGGCGCGAGGTCCGGATGGTCGGCGACGTCGTCGCCGGCGCGCACGAAATCATAGAAGGCGAGAATGACCGGACGCAAAGGCGCGGCGATCAACAGCGAGGCGACGGGAAAGTTCTCGTCGCTTCCGCTCTTGCCCGAGCGCAGGCTTTCCGCCGTGACCGGCGCGGATTCCGCGGCGCTGATGGCGGCCCTCATGGATTCTCCGTCTCGATCGTTGCAAGCGGCCGCCCCGCTGGCCGCACGAGATGCGCCTGCGCGCGGCCCTTCCACATGCCGCCGCGCCCGCGCCAGAACTGCAGGGCTGAATCGAGCGTATAGACCAAATAAAGCGCGGCGATAAGCGGCAAGGTCAGCGCCCGCCAGCGCGGCAGGCCGTAAAAACGCTGGATCGGCGCGAAACTCGCGCTCATCAGCGCATAGGCCACGATCCCGAACACCCCCGCCGCGCCCGGCGCGAAAAGGGCGAGCAGGACGGGAACGAAATAGGTCAGGACGAGGCCGAGACAGGTCAGGACGAGCAGCAACGGCGAAAAGCGCAGTTGCGCGAAGGCCGAGCGCGACACCATCCGGCCGATGTCGGCGAAACGCGGATAGAAGCGCAGCGACCGCACGCGTTGCGACAGGCCGAGCCAGACCGGGCCGACGCTTTTCATCCGGGCGCCAAAGGCGCAATCGTCAATCAGCGCGCCGGAAATCGAGGCGACGCCGCCCGCCTTGGCGAGCAGGTCGGCGCGCGCCAGCATGAGGTTGCCAGCGGCGGCGGCTGTCCTGCGGCGCGGATCGGAAACCCAGCGGAAGGGGTAAAGCATCTGGAAGAAATAAGTGAAGGCGGGGATCAGCCATTTCTCGGCCGAGCTTTCACAGCGCCAGCTGGCCATCAGCGAGACCAAGCCAAAACTTCCGGCCTGCGCCCGCGCCACGACCGCGCGCAAAACGCCGGGCTCGTGCAGGATGTCGGCGTCGGTGAAGAGGATATAGTCCGGGTCGAAATCCGCCCGCGCGCGGGCCTCGCCCTGCGCCATGGCCCAGACCTTGCCGGCCCAGCCTCGCGGCAAGGGCGCGCCGGAAAGGATCGTGAGGCGATCAGGATGGCGTGACGCGGCGGCGGCCTCGCGCGCCTTGTCCGCCGTGCCGTCGCTGCTCTGGTCATCCACCAAAATGACGCGGAACTCAGCAGGATAATCCTGCACCAGCAGCGAGCCGAGGGTCGCGCCGATCAGCGCCGCCTCGTCGCGCGCCGGGACCACCGCGACGACGCTTGGCCAAACCTGCGGCTCGGGCGGCGCATCGAAATCGTCGCGGTCGCGGCAGCGCCAGAAGCCGCCGCGCGCGAAAACCAGAACGAGCCAGATCGTCAGGACCAGAAGCCCGAGGCCGTCCAGGACTTCTGCGCTCACGCGATCATGCCCTTTTCGCGGAACCATTCCACGGCGTCGGCGAGCGCCTCCGCGTAGGGCCGGGCGTGATAGCCCAGCTCGCGCTCGGCCTTTTTGGACGAGAAATACATGCGGTATTTCGCCATGCGCAAGGCGTCCGCCGTGAGGAAAGGCTCCTTGCGGGTGAGGCGCGCGACGGCCTCGGCGCCATAGGCGAGCGGAAAGAGCGGCGCGCGCGGCATTTTCAGCTTTGGCGGCTTGCGCCCGACCAAAGCCGCGATCTCGCCGAGCATCTGGCCAAGCGGCGCATCCTGCCCGCCGAGAATATAGCGCTCGCCGATGCGGCCGCGCTCCATGGCGGCGAGATGGCCGGCGGCGACGTCATCGACATGGACGAGATTGAGCCCGGTGTCGACATAACCCGGCATGCGGCCGCTGGCGGCCTCGACGATGACCCGCCCGGTCGGCGTCGGCTTGATGTCGCGCGGGCCGATCGGCGTCGACGGATTGACGATGACCGCCGGCAGGCCCTGCTCCGCAACCATTTTCTCGACCAGCCTCTCGGCGATCGTCTTGCTCCGCTTGTAGGCGCCGATGGCCTGATCGGGCGCGGCGGGCGAGGTTTCGTCCACCGGCCGGCCTTGCTCGTTGAGTTTGAGGGTCGCGACCGAAGAGCAATAGACGATCCGGCTCACGCCGGCGCGCAAGGCCTCCGCCATGATGTTGCCGGTTCCGACGCGATTGGCCTCGATGATCTCCCGCGGATCTGGCGCCCACATGCGGTAATCCGCCGCGACGTGATAAAGCCTCTCCACGCCACGCAGCGCCGCCCGCAGCGAGACGGCGTCGCGCAGGTCGCCGACGACCACTTCCGCATCGAGCCCCTCGATATTGCCGCGCGCCGACGTCGCGCGCGCCAGCACCACCACCCGCTCGCCCCGCGCGATCAGGGCGCGGGCGACCGCCGCGCCGACAAAGCCGGTCGCGCCGGTGACGAGCGTCTTGCCTGACGAATTCATGCTGCTTTCCGTCTCCTGCTCGCGCCACTCCTAACATGGGTGGGCTGTGCTCCGCACCGCGAAAAACATCGAGCCTCCCCATATCGTCATAGAGATATTTTTTCTCCTCAAAGCCATAGGTTTCAGAATATGTAGTAATTTTTTCTCTCACGACAAAAAAATTAGACAAAACATTCTTTTTTATGGCGTTGCAACGTCATTCGCCCGGCTCTAACTTTTTGCGAATGGCGCGGGAAAGGCCTTTTTCGGCGCCTTGGAAGAATCCGCCGCGACCCGCGGCGACCCCAGCGAGGAATTGACATGGCCGCCGTGAAGCGTCCGCCCCTGCCCGTGATCCTTGTCGCCAGCGATCTTCTGGAAGGCGACGTGGTTTTTGCGACGAGCAACGGTTGGACGCGCAATCCGCGCGAGGCCCTGGTCGCCCGTGACGACGGCGCGGCGCAGGCCCTCGAAGTTTTGGGCGCCACGGCGTTTCTCCGCGCCAAGGTGGTCGGCCCCTATCTCGTCGATGTCGAACTCGACGCGGAAGGCCTCCCCGTTCCGCGCCACTACCGCGAAATACTGCGCACGCTCGGGCCGAGCGTGCGGCCCGACGTCGGCAAGCAAGCCGACTTCCAGATCTGACGCCGCTGACCAAGGCGCGAGGTTGACGCATGTATCGTTATGACCAATTCGACGAGCGCCTGGTGCGCGAACGCGTGGCGCAGTTCGCCAGCCAGGTTGAACGGCGCATCGCCGGCGCCTTGACCGAGGAAGAATTCCTGCCGCTGCGCCTCAAGAACGGGCTCTACCTCCAGCTTCATTCCTACATGCTGCGCATCGCCGTGCCTTATGGCTCGCTGCGCGCGCGTCAGTTGCGGCAGTTGGCGCGGATCGCCGACGAATATGACCGGGGCTACGGCCATTTCACCACCCGCACCAATCTGCAGTTCCACTGGGCGAAGCTCAAGGATGTGCCAACCGTCCTCGGCTTGCTCGCCGACGTCGAAATGCATTGCATCCAGACCTCCGGCAATTGCGTGCGCAACGTCACGGCGGATCATTTCGCCGGCGTCGCCTATGACGAGATCGAGGACCCGCGCCCCGTCGCCGAACTGATCCGGCAATGGTCGAGCCTGCATCCCGAATTCGAATGGCTCGGCCGCAAGTTCAAGATCGCCGTCGCCGGCGCCGCGCACGATCGCGCCGTGATCAAGTCGCACGATCTCGGCGTGCGCATCGTCCGCGACGGGAAGACCGGCGAAGCCGGCTATGAAATCCTGGTCGGCGGCGGGCTCGGCCGCACGCCGATGGCGGGCCAGACGCTGCGCGAATTCCTGCCGCGCGAAGACCTGCTCGCCTATATCGAAGCGGCCTTGCGCGTCTATAATCTTGATGGCCGGCGCGACAACAAGTTCAAGGCGCGCATCAAGATTCTCGTCCACGAAACGGGCATCGAGGCCTTCCGCGCCGAGGTCGAGAAGGAATTCGCCCGGATCGACAAGACGAAGGCGAATGGCGATCCCGCCGAGCTGGCGCGCATCGCCGCCTATTTCACGTCGCCGCCCTATGAAAGCCTCCCGGAAGTCTCACGCAAGCTGGAGGAGGCCCAGGCGAAGGACGTAGAGCTTTCACGCTTCGTCGAACACAACCTGTTCCGCCACAAGCGGAAGGGCTACACCGCCCTGACGATCTCGCTGAAGCCGATCGGCGGAACGCCGGGCGACATCAGCTCGGACCAGATGCGCGCCGTCGCCGATCTCGCGGAGCAATATTCCTTCGACGAGCTGCGGGTGAGCCATGCGCAGAACCTCATCCTGCCGTATGTGCGGCTCGACGACGTCCCGGAGATTTTCGCCCGCCTCAAGGCGCATGACCTCGCGACGCCCAATGTCGGCCTCATCACCGACATCATCAGCTGCCCGGGCCTCGACTATTGCGCGCTCGCCACCGCGCGCTCGATCCCGGTCGCGCAGGCGCTCTCGAACCGTTTCGCCGATCCGGCGAAACAGGCGGAGATCGGCGAGATCAGCATCAAGATTTCGGGCTGCATCAACGCCTGCGGCCATCACCATATCGGCAATATCGGGATTCTCGGCCTGGAGAAGAAGGGCGCCGAATCCTATCAGATCACCATCGGCGGCGACCCGGGCGATGACTATGCGCTGGGCGAGTTGCTCGGCCCCGGCCTGCCCGCCGAAAAGGTTCCCGAAGCTGTCGAGCGCGTCGTCGCCGTCTATCTCGCCGAGCGCCAATCCGGCGAGACCTTCATCGAAACCTATCGTCGTCTTGGCCTCGCGCCGTTCAAATCCGCTTTCAAGGAGATCGCCGATGTTGCTGCTTGACCGTCATGGCCCCCGCGAAGACATCTGGGAGCGGGCCGAATATATCTGCCAGGCCGAAACCAATCACATTCTCGCGCCCTTCGGCGCCATTGTCAGCTCGGACGCGATCACCGACGACATGAAGCTCGGCGCCCTGCTCGAACCCGACCGCGCGGTCGAGGACGTCACGCCCTTTTTCGACCGGCTCGACCTGATCGTCATTCATTTTCCGAGCGCAGCCAACGGACGCGGCTTTTCAACCGCCCGGCAATTGCGTCAGGCTGGTTATAAAGGCCGCTTGCGCGCCTTCGGTCCGCTGATCTCCGACCAGTTCCCACAGGCCTTGGCCTGCGGCTTCGACGAAGTCGAGATCATCGGCGCCGCCGCCGCGCGCCAGCCTGTCGAACACTGGATGGAGGCGCTCAAACGGATCAGCGTCTTCTATCAGCGCGATTACGGATCGGAGGACAGCATTCCTGACCGCCGCGCCGCGCTCGCCGGAGCGGTCGATGCCTGACGCGCTTCGCCGGCTCGCCGATCGGCTCGACCAAGCCTTCGCCACAACCGATCTCGCGGGCCGGCTGCGGCTGCTGCGCGACGCGTTCGACGGGCGCGTCGTCTTCACCACGAGCTTCGGCCTCGAGGACCAGGCGCTCACCCACGCGATCCGCTCATTGGGGCTCGAGGCGGACTTCGCCACCCTCGACACCGGCCGGCTGTTCCCTGAAACCTACGACGTCTGGGCGCGGACGGAAGAGAAATACGGCTTCCGCGTCAAGGCCTTCCATCCCGACGCCGACGCCCTTCAGGCGCTGGTCGCCGATCAGGGAATCAACGGCTTTTACTATGGCCTCGACATGCGCAAGGCGTGCTGTGGCGCGCGCAAGGTCGAGCCGCTCGGCCGCGCGCTCGCCGAGGCGCAAGGCTGGATCGTCGGCCTGCGCGGCGACCAGTCGGACCATCGCGCCAATCTGCGCTTCGTCGAATTCGACGCAGCGCGCGGCCTGATCAAAGCGAGCCCGCTGCTCGATTTCTCGCGCGACGACGTCGCCGCTTATTGCGCGCTTCATGACGTCCCGATCAACGCGCTGCATGAACGCGGCTTCCTGTCGATCGGCTGCGCGCCCTGCACGCGCGCGGTCAAGCCTGGCGAACCGGAGCGCGCCGGCCGCTGGTGGTGGGAAAGCGAAGACAAGAAGGAATGCGGCCTGCACGTCGGCGCGGACGGCCGTCTCGCACGCGCCAAAATGGTCGGATAAATCTCATGATCCAGCTCACCCATCTGCAGAAGCTCGAAGCCGAGGCCATCCATATCTTTCGCGAGGTCGCGGCGGAATGCGAGAGGCCGGTGCTGCTCTATTCAATCGGCAAGGATTCAGCGGTCCTGCTTCATCTCGCGATGAAGGCCTTCTATCCCTCGAAGCCGCCTTTCCCGCTGCTCCACGTCGACACGACCTGGAAGTTCCGCGAGATGATCGAATTCCGCGATCGTCGCGCGAAGGAGCTTGGGCTCGAGCTGCTCGTCCACATCAACGAGGACGGCGTGAAGGCGGGCGTCAATCCCTTCGATTCCGGCTCGCGCCTCCACACCGACGTGATGAAGACACAAGGCCTGAAGCAGGCGCTCGACAAATACAGATACGACGCGGCCTTCGGCGGCGCGCGGCGCGACGAGGAGAAATCCCGCGCCAAGGAGCGCGTCTTCTCGCTGCGCTCGGCCGAACACCGCTGGGACCCGAAGAACCAGCGCCCCGAGCCTTGGCGGCTCTACAACACCCGCAAGCGCCCCGGCGAAAGCTTCCGCGTCTTCCCGCTCTCCAATTGGACGGAAAGCGACGTGTGGGACTATATCGCGAAAGAGAACATTCCCGTTCCGTCGCTCTATTTCGCAAAAGTCCGTCCGGTCGTGCGCCGCGACGGCGCGCTGATCATGCGTGACGACGAGCGCATGCCACTCCGTCCCGGCGAAGCGGTCGAGCATTTGAGCGTGCGCTTCCGGACGCTCGGCTGCTACCCCCTCACCGGCGCCGTCGAAAGCACGGCGGCGACCCTGCCCGAAATCATCGCGGAAATGCGCGCGTCGAAAGTCTCCGAACGCGAAGGCCGCATCATCGATCACGACGGCTCCGCCTCGATGGAGCAGAAGAAGCAGGAAGGCTATTTCTGATGGCTTATGCTCTGGCGGAGAAAGACCTTGCTCATGCTGCGCCGCTTGCCGCGCCGCGCGCGGGCGAAAAGGCGCTGCTGCGCTTCATCACCTGCGGCTCGGTGGACGACGGCAAATCGACCCTGATCGGGCGCATGCTCTACGACTCGCGGATGATCGCCGAGGACCAGCTCGCCGCGCTCGACCGCGACTCGAAAAAATTCGGCACACAGAACGGCGCGCTCGATTTCGCCTTGCTGGTGGACGGTCTCGCAGCGGAGCGCGAGCAGGGCATCACCATTGACGTCGCCTATCGTTATTTCCGCACAGACAAGCGCTCGTTCATCGTCGCCGACACGCCCGGCCATGAGCAATATACGCGCAACATGGCGACCGGCGCCTCCACCGCCGATCTCGCGATCATCCTGATCGACGCGCGCAAGGGGATATTGCCGCAGACGCGGCGCCATTCCTTCATCGTCTCGATGCTCGGCGTGCGCGACGTGGCGCTCGCGATCAACAAGATGGACCTCGTCGATTACAGCGAGGCGCGCTTCAACGAAATCGTCGCCGCCTATCGCGACATGGCGCGCGACCTGAACTTCCGCACCATCGCGCCGCTGCCGATCTCGGCGCTCAACGGCGACAACATCGCCTCGCTGTCCGAGCGCACGGCCTGGTTCCAGGGCGAACCGCTCCTGCCGCTGCTCGAAAATATCGAAACCGCCGGTGACCGCAGCTCTGAGGCGTCGTTCCGCTTCCCGGTGCAATGGGTCAATCGCCCCGATCTCAATTTTCGCGGCTTTTCAGGCTGGGTGGCGAGCGGCGCTGTCCACGTCGGCGACGAAATCGCCTCAATGCCCTCAGGCAAGACCAGTCGCGTGCAGCGGATCGTCACCGCCGACGGCGACCTCGATCTGGCCGTCGCCGGACAGTCAGTGACGTTGACGCTGGCGGACGAGATCGATGCCTCGCGCGGCGACGTCCTGGTCGCGGCGACGCAGAGGCCGGCGGTCGCAACCGAGATTCAGGCGCGTCTGCTGTGGACGGCCGAAACCGACATGCATCCGGGCGCGTCCTATATCGTCAAGCTCGGCGCGCGCGTCGCCAATGCGACCATCGCCCAGGTCCATCACCTGGTCGACATCCACACGTTCGAGCCGGCGCGGGCGCGGCCGCTCGGCCTGAACGAAATCGGCCTTGCCACGATCCGCTTCGACCGGCCGATGATCCTCGGCGATTATCGCGACAACCGCGATCTCGGCGGCTTCATCCTGATCGACAGGATCACCAATGAAACCGTGGCCTTCGGCCTGATCGACACAAGCGCTGCGGCGTCGTCCGACGAAGCGGCCGCACCGCCGGCGACCGAGACGGCGAACTGGACCGCGCTGAAACGCAATCTGCGGACAAAACTCGCGCCCGCCGCCTTCAGCGGATCATGCGTCGGATTGGGCGCCGTCGTGCTCGGCGCGAGCCCGGCGACCGGGCTGCTGCTCGGCCTCGCTGACGCCGCCCTGCGTCCGGTGGCGCGCAACCTGCTGCGGGATTATCGCCGCTTCAGGGCGCGGCGGGCGCGGATCGGCGCGGAAGAATCGCTCAGCGATGGCGGCGGGATCTAACGATCACCAGCCATAGCCCCAGGGCCTGCCGCCATACCAACCGCCACCCCAGCCTCCGCTCCAGCCATAGGTCACGACGGGGCCTCCGTAAGCATATGAGCCCGGTCCGGCGTAATAGGGTCCCGTCCCGCCATAATAGCCGGTCACGACCTGTTCGGAGATCGTATAGCCGCGGTTGAGCATGCAGTCCGAATAGATGGAATTATATTGGTGTTGCAGGTCGAATTGCCCGCCAGCCGCCGCCGACCTTTGCGTCGCCGCATAAGCCCGCGCCCGGCACGCGCCGTCGTCGCGCGCGAATTTGCCATTGGAAACGCGGGATCCGGCGATCGCGGTCACAGTCGGCCCGGTCGGCGGGATGCTGGCGCAGGCGCCCACGGATAAACAAAGCGCTACCGGCGCGAACCTGGTCCATCTTGCGGTCATGGCGGAAATCCTCGGCGACTCGTCCTCACTTCGGCGCGCCAATCTCGCATGGCCCCAAAGAACCGTCAAACCTCGGCCTCGGGGCCAAGATCGAAATCCCGGCAGGAATGACCGAAAGCCGCCAAGGCGTCTTCGAGGTAATCCGCCACCAGCGGTTCGCCGAGCAGATATTGCGCCGTCGGCGTCTGGCCGCGCTCGCGCGCCTGGACCACCGCGTCCTCGACGTCTCCGGCCTCGAAATCGCCGCGCCCGACCCACATCAGGGCGACGAGCGCCGCAGCCTCGTCCACGTCGAGATCGTCGATATATTGCTCGAGTTCGGCGCGGATCGGCCCATAGGCGGCATCGGTGAGGATGACGCGCTCGCCATCGTCCGAGGCGTTGGAGGCGTCCGGCCTGGCGCCCTCCTCCTCGCTGAACAATTCGCGGGCCTTGGCGGCGATGAAGCAAACCTTGCGCGGGTTGATGTCCGGCATGCCGGGCGATGTGTCGTCAATCGTACGCATTATGGAACGGGCTTGCGCCCCCTCGCTGTGTCAACAGTATCAATATAGGCGTCTTCGCAAGAAAACGCCTTGCGAAGCGTCAACGATGAGGTTCGATCGTCAGGCTTTCGAACCAACGGTCTCCCGGCGGGATCGGATAGCGATGTTCGCCGGTGAAAAAGGCGTGCGCAAGGTCGTCCGGCGGAATGGCGATCTCGTCGAGGTCGATCGACTCGGCCTTGCCGGCAAAACCGCCGGCGGCCGGCGTCAGGCTGTAGACGATCCCATGGGACATTTTCGCGCCATAATCCCCCGGCCTCTTGTAAAAGAACAGCAAGGCGTGTTCGAGCCAGGACGGATCGGATGCGGATGCGGTTTGCGGACTGGGATAGGGATAGGGCACGTGGCACAGGATTTCCTGGCCCTCGACGCATTTGAATTCGCGCATGGAAAGAAAATATTGGGTGAATTTCCTGTCGTCGAAATTGATCCGGAACTGCGACTTGTCGCCGTTGGGCGTGAAGGCCACGGTTCCTATGACCATTGACTTGCCGTCGGCGCTGTGGAGCACGATATCCTTGAGCCCGTCGAGCGCCGCTTCCGCGGCGCGAACTCCCCCGGCTTCCGCCAGAAGCGGCGCGATACAGGCCGCGAAAACCAGGGCGCGCCCGAGCATGGTTCCTCCCGTGAATTCCTTTTTCAGAAATCTGCGGCCGAATGCGTCTTTTCGCAAGCGGCTTTCGGCCCTCGGCCTTCTCTTCCTGTGCGTCCTGCCGCAAACGGTCTGGGCCGGGACCGTCGTGCCTTACGTTACCGAAGCGGCGCCGGGAACGATCGTGATCAACGCCAACCAACGGAAATTGTTCTTCGTCCTCGGCGGAGGCAAAGCGGTTTCCTATCCGATCGGCGCGCCACGCCACGGCGACGAATGGTCCGGAAGGGCGACGGTCAACGGCAAGTTCGTCCGGCCGGACTGGATTCCCCCACCCGAAGTCAAGATCGAAGAGCCTTTCCTGCCCGACCGGGTGAAGGGCGGCGCGCCGAACAATCCGATGGGCGCCCGCGCGATCACGCTCGACCGAACCGACATCGCCATTCACGGATCGACCCGGAGAATGCGCTCGACCATCGGCGGCGCCGCATCGCATGGCTGCATCCGGATGTTCAATGAGGACGTCATCGACCTCTACAACCGGGTTCACGTCGGAACGCCGGTCGTGATGCTGCCTTGAAGCTTCGGCTTGTCGTCTCCTGCAATCCGGGGCATGTTCGGCGCCGATCGCCCCCGCTCCCGCTGAATTGAAGAAGGGCTCCATGAAAAAGCATCTTGCCGCCGCCGCGATGGCGGGTCTTCTGGCTTTTCCTCTTGTCCGTCCGGCGGAGGCCGAATCGCCCGAACCTTCGGCGCAGGAGCAGGCCCAGCAATATGAGGCGGATCGCGCCACGATCGTCGACGCGCGGATCGCGGCGATCAAGGCCGGGCTGCATCTGACCGCAGCGCAAGAGAAGGACTGGGACAATCTCGAGAAGGTCGCGCGCGAGGTCATCGCCGCCCGCGCCGCCCGCCAGCAGGAATCCATGAAGGAAGCCGCCGCTTTCCGCGACAAGGACGACGTCGTCTCCGGAATGAAGCTCGCCGCGAAGGACCTCATTGCGCGCGGCGAGGAACTGCAGCGCGTGGCCGACGCCGCCGCGCCGCTGTTCGCTGGCATGGACCCCGCCCAGAGGCACAGTTTCGCCGTGCTCCTCCATTCCTTCGCGCCCTCTGCCCAGAGGTGAGCCGCGCGGCCCGAAGCCTGAAAAGAGGTTGAGATGCGTAAGAGCTTTCTGGCGGTCGGCGCGGCGGGTCTTTGCGCCGCCG
>JAJXYV010000184.1 GCA_021780435.1 Pseudomonadota bacterium | reverse complement strand
GCTGCGAGCGCGGATCGTTCGGATGACGAATTATGAAGCCTCGCCAGCCTGATAAGCGCGTGGCTTACTTCGAGCCGTTGGGTCGGGCGGCATGCGGGATGAGGTCAATTTCGGAATACGGGCGTGACATAGCGCTTCGGAACCCGGATGGAACAATGATGGAGGCTCCTTCGACGACGCGCCGGCGGTCCATAGGGACTCTTTCTGGCGGTCCGGCTCATGCCGGCCCTGCCCTCCGTTACGAATCCGCCGATCAGGGAGCTTCGCGCGCGCGTTTGGTCAATCGATTTTCCCGTTTCGCCGAAAGATTCCGGGCCGCGGAAATGCGCGCCGTCCGCACAGCATCGCGCAGCGCGCGGCCACGTCCGCTCAAGGCGCTGGCGATCGCCCTGACCAAGCTCGGCAATGGCTGGATCTATCCGGCGCTCGCTTTGGCCATCCTTGCGAAATGGCGTCTCGCCGGCCTCAAGATCATCCTGGCGGCGGCCCTCAGCGCGCTGCTGCTGCACAGCATATATCCGGTCATCAAGCGCTGGTTCGGCCGGCGCCGTCCGTTCGAGGCCGCGCCCGAGTTGCCGAGCCTGCTCGCCACGCTTGACGCCCATTCCTTCCCGAGCGGTCATACGATGACCATGGTCGGCGTGCTCACGCCGATCGTCATGCTCTGGCCCGCGGCGACCTTTTCCGCGGTGGCCATGGCCATCGGCATGGGTTGGTCGCGCATCGCGACCGCCCACCACTACCCCAGCGACGTCCTCGCCGGCGCGGCGCTCGGCGTCGGCGTCAGCTATCCGCTGACGGCCTGCATCGTTCATTTCTTCGGTTGAGCCGCGCTCACGCGAAACGTTCGATCGCCGCGCCGATCCAGACGATCCCCGCCATGCACAGGGCGCAGAAGACCGCCGCCGAACCCATGTCCTTGATCGCCTTGATCACCGGATCGATCTGCGGCGTAGTGCGATCGCAGAGCTTTTCGATGGCCGTGTTCAGCAATTCGACGGCCAGAACGGCCAGCAGGCAGGCGATCAGCTCCCCGCGGCGGAAATAATCCGGCGCGAGCAGGAAGGAGGCCGGAATCCCGGCGGCCAGCAGCGCCGCCTCCTGACGGAACGCCTGCTCCGTCCGCAAGGCTTCGGCGAGGCCTGCAAGGGAGGCCATCAAGGCTCGGATGATTCGGGGTCTGTTCACGATCGGAGACGGGTGGGAGGGCGATTCGGTCGGCCGACGGCTGACACTTTCGCATCAAATCGTTGCCGAACTCTCTCGCGATCGCCCGCTCACTCCAGATCGCCTGCTCACTCCAGATGCCCCGGTCACTCCATGACCGCGGCCTTGAGGATGCAGATCATTTCGGCGCGCGCGGGCGCCTTCGAAACATTGCGAATGACATGGCGCCGGTCGACGCGATAGCGCAACGTCTCGCCGGCGCGCGCGCTTTCGGTCTCGCCGCCGACTTCCACCTGCAATTCGCCCTCGATCACCGAAAGGCTCTCGACGGCGCCGCGCTGATGGGCGTCGGATTCGAGCACGCCGCCGGGGTCGGCCGAGAAATCGTAGCATTGCAGCCATTCGACCGTCTTGATCCAGCCGGTTATGGCGAGCCGGCATTTGCCGTCGTCGGAGACGAGAATGGGCGTGTCGCCCTTGGAGACCTTTTCGATGAAGGGCGAATCATCGCGGTCCTGCAGGACGCGCTCGATCGAGACGTCGAGGGCCTGGGCGAGGCGCCAGATCGTGGCGAGCGTCGGATTCGTTTCGTTGCGCTCGATCTGGCTAATGATCGACTTGGCGACGCCGGATTGCTCGGAAAGCTCGGACAGGGAGAGGTTATAGGCCTTGCGCAGCCGCTGCACGGTCTTGCCGAGTTGCCCCGACAAGGCGGTCGCCCCGGCCTCCAGCGCCTTCTGCTTGTCCCTGCCCTCGACGCCCATCTCGCTTGCCCGACAGCATCCAATCGTTTGGCATATTAGCCAATTTCGTTTGGAATATCGAACGCTTTGTTCATCGCGCGGGAGGCGAAGGCGCGTTCGCCGAGAAGCGCGAGCAGGCCGGAGCCCGCGATGGCCGCGGCGCCGCCCAGCACGGTCAGCGACGGCCATTGCCCGAAGATCAGGAGGCTCGCCAGCAGGGCCCAGACCATGGCGAAATAATCATAGGTCGCCAGAAGCGAGGCGTCGGCGTAGCGATAGGAGGTCGTCACTGCGATCTGCGCCAGGCCGCCCATGAGGCCGGCGCCAACCAACGCCGCGAGATCGCGGGCGTCGGGCGAGACAAAGGCTTGGGACGGCAGGACATCCGGCGCCAGCGCCGCGAGGACCAGCGCCGCGCCGCCGACGAAAGTGGTGAGGCAGGTGAAATAGAAGACGATGGCCGCCGTATGTTCGGAAGCCGCCAGCCGCCGCGTCTGGATAATCGAAATCGCCGCGAAAGCCGCCCCCGCGAGCGCCACCATCGCGCCGACGCCTTCATCGCCCAAGCCATGATTCCCGAGGATTTTCGAAAGATTGGCGAAACCGACATGCTCGGACAACATGGCGAGCACGCCGCCGAAGCCGATCAGGACCGCGAACCAGCGGCTGGCGTGGACGTTCTCGCGCAGGCCGAGCGCCGCGATCAGGGTCACGAAGATCGGCGAGGCATAGAAATAAGCGGTGGCGTCGGCGAGCGGCAGCAGGGCGAGGCTGGTGAAATTGGCGAACATGCCTGCCGTCCCGGACAGGCCGCGCCCGAGATGGCCGACGGGGCGCCGGGTCGCGAGCTGGCCCGGCAGGCCGCCGGTCCACAGCAGCCAGGCGACCAGCAGCGCCAGCGCCACGATGGAGCGGAAAAAGACGATTTCCGCGATCGGAATCCGCGGCGAGGCGATCCTCACCCCGACCGCCATCGCGGTGAAGGCCAGGGTCGAGAGGATCTTGAGCAGGATTCCGAGCGCCATGACCGGACTAGAACCAGCATTGTCATCGCGATGCAACAATAAGCTGGCAGCACCGTGTTCAAGGACGCATCAGCGGGCAGGACCATGAACGCCAAGCTAGACGTTAATGCCGAGACTCATGACGCGCGGAAATATCGGACCTTGTTCCTGTCCGACATCCACCTGGGCACGCGAGGCTGCCAGGCGGACCTGCTGCTGGATTTCCTCAAATATAACGAATCAGACGAGCTGTTCCTGGTCGGCGACATCATCGACGGCTGGCGGCTCAAGCAATCCTGGCACTGGCCGCAGGCTCACAACGACGTCGTCCAGAAATTGCTGCGCAAGGTGCGCAAGGGAACGCGGGTCGTTTTCGTCCCCGGCAACCATGACGAATTCGCCCGCGACTTCCTCGGCATGGAGTTCGGCGGCGTCGAGGTGATCGACCACGCCATCCACGAGACCGCGGACGGCCGGAAAATGCTGGTCATCCACGGCGACCAGTTCGACATCGTGGTCAATCACGCGCGCTGGCTCGCCCATCTCGGCGACTGGGCCTATGATTTCGCAATCTGGACCAATCGATGGTTCAATCTCGCGCGCCGCCGGATGGGCCTGCCCTACTGGTCCTTCTCGCAATGGGCCAAGCTCAAGGTCAAGAAGGCCGTCAATTTCATCGGCGACTTCGAGGCGACCCTGGCGGCCGAGGCGCGCAAGCGCGGCGTTGACGGCGTGGTCTGCGGCCACATCCACCACGCGGCGATCCGCGACATCGACGGCGTCGCCTACGTGAACACCGGCGATTTCGTGGAATCCTGCACGGCGATCGCCGAACATTTCGACGGCCGCTTCGAGCTCATCCACTGGCGCCTGCTGGAGACGGAGCGCGCCGCCCCGGCCGTCGTGGTCCTGCCCTTGCCGCCGCCTTTGCCCGAGCCGCCCCTTTCGGAAAAGGCCGCCGCGCGCGGCTGAAGGCGATAACGCCTCAGAGCTCGACAGGCTCGCCGGAGCCGACCCAATCCAGCATCGAACCCGCGTAATGGGCGCAGGCGTCGCTGCGGCCCATCATGCGCGCCATTTCAATGGCCTGGAGCGTCCGACGCCCGGAGCGGCAACAGAAGACGATGCGCTTGCCAGGGTCGCGCGGCAGTTGCGAGGGATCGAATCGCGACAACGGCATCGTCGTCGCGCCCGGAATATGACCCGCCGCAAATTCATGAGGTTCGCGAACGTCGATCAGCGCGATCGAGCCCTCCGCCAACCCTGCCTTGACCTGCTCGCGCGTGACGACCTCCACATCCAACATTCCCAAGCTCCAAACTGTTCTGCTTCGTACAGGTTAATCGGCTTCGGCGAGATTTCCAATGTTCCGTCCGAATTTTGACACGAGCCCTCCGCCATATGTCGCAAGCCGCCGACCGTCGCAATCGCTTGGCAAATCCGTCGAATCCGACGAAACTGCCGCGCCCTGGAGTCACGCCATGCCGCCCTTTTTTCGCGCCGCCTTGTTCCTGGCGGGCTTCGCTCTCGCCGCGACGCCGGCCACAGCCGGCGATATCGCCATCAGCCAGGCCGTGCTCAACAGCGCGGATGGCGGCAAGGTCACCTTCAAGAACCTCTCGCTGAAGGACTGCAACCTGACCGAGGCAGAGGCGACCAGCCTGTTCACCGGCGCCCTGTCGCGCGAGGACGCAGGGGCCTTGCTCGGACGCATGACCGCCAGCGAAGTCCGGATCCCCGAGACGGTGATCGAGGCCGCCAA
>JAJXYV010000229.1 GCA_021780435.1 Pseudomonadota bacterium | reverse complement strand
GCCGAAGAGAACCAGGTGTCGAGCACGTCGTCGTCGCGGGTCAGGAGGCCCGCGGCCTGATCGGGATCGTTGGCGATCGCCTCGGCCTCGGCGTCCGTGTAGATTTCGCGCGTGACCGCGTCGGCCAGGGCGTCGGCGAGCGCCTCCTCCTCGGTTTCGGCGACATAGACCGCGCCCCAGGGCGAATACCAGGCCGGAATCTGGTGGCCCCACCAGAGTTGGCGCGAGATGCACCACGGCTGGATGTTTTCAAGCCAGTCGAAAAAGGTCTTCTCCCAATTCTTGGGCACGAAGCTGGTTTCGCCGGACCGCACCGCCGCGAGCGCCGGCCCCGCGAGCGCCTTGGCGTCCACATACCATTGGTCCGTGAGCCATGGCTCGATCACCACGCCCGAGCGGTCGCCGTGCGGGACCTGGTGTTCATGGGTTTCGATCGTCGCGAGCAGGCCGCGCGCCTCCATGGCCGCGATCACCGCCTTGCGGGCCTCCTCGCGGCTCATGCCATGCACGCTCTCCAGCGTCTCGGAGAGGTCGTCGTTCTCGATCACCCCTTGCAGGAAGGCTTCGTTCTCGCGCAGCAGGATGCGGGCCTCGGCGTCGAGGATATTAATCAACGGCAGCTTGTGGCGCTGGCCGACCTCGAAGTCGTTGAAGTCGTGCGCCGGCGTAATCTTCACCGCGCCGGAGCCCTTTTCAGGATCGGAATAGGAATCCGCCACGATCGGAATCAGCCGCCCCACCAGAGGCAGACGCACGAAACGGCCATGCAGATGAAGATAGCGCTCGTCCTCGGGATGGACGGCCACCGCCGTGTCGCCGAGCATGGTTTCCGGCCGCGTCGTCGCGACGACGATATAGTCTTCCGTCGCCCGGCCGTGTTCGTCGGCCAGCGGATATTTGAAATGCCAGAGCGAGCCCTTGACGTTTTGCGACACGACCTCGATGTCCGACACCGCCGTCAGCAGCTTCGGATCCCAGTTGACGAGGCGCTTGTCCTTGTAGATCAGCCCCGCGCGATAGAGCTCGACGAAGGCTTTCAGCACCGCGTTAGACGAACCGGGGTCCATGGTGAAGCGCTCGCGCGACCAGTCGCAGGAGGCGCCGAGCCGCTTCAGCTGGTTGACGATGGCGCCGCCCGATTCCGCCTTCCAGGCCCAGACCTTCTCCAGAAAGACCTCGCGGCCGAGTTCGCGGCGCCCCGGCTCGCCCGCCGCCGCGAGGCGTCGTTCGACCACCATTTGGGTCGCGATGCCCGCGTGATCCGTGCCTGGCTGCCAGAGCACGTTCTTGCTGCGCATGCGCTCGAAACGGCAGAGAATATCCTGCAACGTGTTGTTGAGGGCGTGGCCCATATGCAGCGAGCCGGTGACGTTCGGCGGCGGGATGACCACGGTAAAGGGCTTGGCGCTCACGCGCTCGGGTCGGTCGGCGCGAAAGGCGCCCGCCGCTTCCCAATCGGCCGCGATGCGGCTCTCTACAGCGGCGGGGTCGAAAGTCTTTTCCATCATGTGTCGAGAACCGGATTCTTTTGCGCGATCTGGCGCGCAAGAAAAACGAGCGCGCGCGCCAAGTCAATGAACTTGGCGCTCCGGAGCGGCCCAAAAGAAAGAAATCATTCGCCCGAGCCGATCCGGCGCAAAGCGCCGTCGTCAAAGCTGGACGACGACGGCGTCCCTCTCCCGCGCAGGGAGGGCGGCCGCGTCAGCGGTCGCGCGAACTTTCATCGCCCGCGGGTTTAACCCTTCCCCCGCGCGATCCTCTCGATTTCCGCCCGAACCAGCCGCTCGACAAGGATGGGGAGATTGTCGTCAAGCCAGGATTTGAGCATGGGCCGCAGCATTTCCCGCGCCATCCGATCGATCATTTCGGGATCGCGCAGCATCACGCTTTCGACCAGAGCTTCGAATGAGGCGCCGATCCGCGCGCCGCTCGCCGCCGACAGGAGAGTCTGCTCAGGCTCCGTAGAGGGAGCAGCGACAGGCGCGGGAATCCGACGCGCCACCGGGCGAACCGGCTCCGACGGCGTTTCGGCGGATGGCGCAGGCTTGGCCTCGGGCTCAAGCTTCGTCTCGGACGCGAGCTTGCCCGGCGTCTTGGCCTCGGCGGCAACCGCTGGATTCGCCGGTTCCGCTTTCGGCGCGGGTTCTGCGGGCGCCGGCGGGACAGCGGCAGGCCGCAAGGGCGCCGCCTTGAGACGGGCCTCCGCGATATTGGAAATCGACGCGCCCGCCCCTTCGCCTTCGGGAGCTTTTGCGGGCGAAACCTCGCTTGCCACGCCTTTGGGGACCGTCGCGCTCGCGACCGTCTCGGCGGCCTTGGCTGGCGCCGCGCGGACCGGTTCGACAGGAGCAGCGAACGAAGGGCGCAAGGCTGGCGTTTCGGAAGGAGCGAAATCACGCAGCTTCAGCGACGGCGCCTTGGGCGGTTCGACCGTCTTGTTCGACGCAGGACCGACGTCCGCGGGCTTCAGCTCAGGAGCCTTGGCCTCGTCCGCCTTTGGCGCGGCCGGCGCGGACCGCGGCGCAGACGGACGCAGGGCCGACATTGGAGCCGGCGCGGCCTCGCCATTGCGGAACAACCGTTGACCAAGGCCGAAGAAGGCGTCGGAGGAGCTCATCACTGGCGGGGGCGGCGCGACAGGGGCTGGAGGCTCTGGCGCCGGCGCGGCCTGCGGCGGCGCAGCACGCGCCGGTCGGCTCAGGGGCAAAGCATCGTCATCGGCGATGATCCGGCGGATCGAGGCCAGAATATCATCCATGGACGGCTCACGCTGGGCGGACGCCGCGCTCGGAGCGTTCGGCTGGGAGGGGGCGTTCTGTGCGGTCATGTCCAAGGGCGCTCGCATGCGAATCGCGTTCAGACCAAATTGCGCTCCCGCGCTGGAGCGCGCAAGGCCGAACGCCGTCAAGACAAACGCCACACACTGATTTTTTCTTCGCTGGGATCAGCGGCCGTCAGGCGTGTCGAGGCCGAAGAAGCGATTCTTGGTCGCCTGGTAATGCTGGTTCGGATTATAGGCGACGACCCCGAGGCCAAGGTTATTCGCCGTCAGGCGGCCAATGGCCGCCATGACCGCGTAGGACGCGACGACGCGGTCATGTTCGGCTTGGACGAGCTGAACGCGTTGATTGAGAAGCGTCTGTTCGGCATTGAGCACGTCGAGCGTGGTGCGCTGCCCGACCTTGGCTTCCTCGCGCACGCCGGTCAACGCGATTTCCGCCGCCTTGACCGCCGCCTGGAAGGAAACAATCTGCGCCCGCGCCGCCTGGAGCGCGCCCCAGGCCGCCACTACATTCTGACGCACCGTATTGCGCTGGGTGTCAACGGTAAGCCGCGCCTGGCTCAACTGCTCTTTCGCCTGGCGCACCGCGGCATATTCCGAGCCGCCTTGATAGAGCGGCACGGTGAGCTGGCCGAGAACGCCAGCCTGAAACACGTTATAACCGGGATATCCGGCAGTGTCGGTCGAATTCGAAACCTGGCCGGCGACGCTCAGCTTCGGCGCAAGCGCGCCCTCAGCCACCTTGACCGCGTCCTCGGAGACATCCACCTGAAAGAGCGCGCCAACGATAAGCGGATTTTCCGACAGGCCGGTCGCGATTGAAAGCTCGAGGTTTGCCGGGAGAAGCTTCTCGATCGGCTGCGCCGGCTGCAACTGCTTCGGCTGAACGCCGACAACCTGGCGGTATCTGGCGATGCTGGCCTGAAGGCTCGATTCCGCAGCGGATACGTCCGCCGTGCCGGTCGCCAGCGAGGATTCAGCTTGAGCCACGTCGGTGCGGGTCACTTCGCCGACCTGAAAGCGGTCGCGCGTCTGCTGCAACTGAACGTTGAGCACCTTGACGTTGTTGCGGCGCAGGCCAAGCACGGCGGTGTCGCGCAGGACATCCATATAGTCGGTCGCAGCGCTCTGCAGGGTCTGGATTTCCATGCCGCGCAATTGTTCGCGCGCCGCCAGAACCGCTGATTCGGCCTTGTCGATCGAATGATAGGTCACCATCCCGTCGAAGACGTTCTGGGTCACGGTCGCCTGGCCGGTCAGGGGCAATGCGGCCAGCTTCTGGTTGGTCCCGGCCTGCCCGAAGGCGTTGCCGACATTGTTGACCTGATAGCCGAGGGAGCCCTGCGCGGTCACCTTGGGCAGCCAACCGGCCTTCGCTGCGGGGACATTCTCGTCCGCGGCGCGGACCGCGGCGCGCTGCGAATTGATGTCCGGATTGTTCGAATAAGCGAGCGCCAGCGCGCCGGACATGCTCTCGGCGCAGGCCGGAGCCGCCGCGAGGGTGGCCGCCGCCAAAGTCAGGCTCATGAAAGAAAAAGAACGCAAAATCAAGATTCCCAAAAGACCACCGCCTGCGCGAGCAAGTTCTCGTCGCTCGGAATCGCCGACCGTCGCGGCGGACGGGAGGCAGTTTGATCGAAGAATTGAGGAATCAGGCCACGGCGTCAACCTCAGTTGTTTACCGAAGCTCCCCTTCGCGTGGATTTCGTCGGCAATTCGTACGATTGTTCGTATGGTGCGCCTCAAAAGCCACAACGCCCGGCAAGCGCATAGCGTCTGCCACGACAACTCAGAACATGAATTCGGCCGGCCGCGCGAAAGCGGTCAGGGCGCCGGCGGACGCGTCGAAAAGCGGGCGCGGGCTGACTTTGCCTTCCGCGATCTGATAAGCGGTGGCCTTGCCGACCTGCGCCCCGGGCTTGTCC
>JAJXYV010000249.1 GCA_021780435.1 Pseudomonadota bacterium | reverse complement strand
GCGATGTCCGATCGTTGGCCATAGCGTGCTATGTCGTTCTTCGTCTTGGCGATCGTCGCCGCGGTCTGTTTGATCTGCTCGTCGAAGCTCTTGATCTGCGCCTTGTATTGGGCGTCCCGATCGCCAAACAATTTCTGCTGCAATTCGTTGTAATGGCGCTGGTCCGGGTCGTCATTGCCGGTGAACGCCGGCGTCTGTCCCGCGAGTTCCGCTTCATCCCGAATGATCTCGGCGTTCAGGCTGGCGACCTGTTGCCTGAGCTGGGTGACGTCCGCTTGCGCGAAGGTCGGGTCGAGCATTGCGAGCACCTGTCCCTTGGCGACCCTCATGCCCTCGCGAACGTCGATGCTCTTGATGATTGATTGATCCAGCGCCTGATAGACTTGCGCCGGGGTCGTCAAATCAATCTGGCCTCCGCTGCTGGAGATGACCCGGTCGATCTTCCCGAACGTCAGAAGCAGACCGACGACGACAAGGAAACCGAGCAGGATATGAACCGTCAACATCGCCGAACGCGGCAGCGGCGCCTCGCGGACCGCTGCGATGTCCGACTCGAAGCTTCGGATGGCGGATTGAGTGGACGTTTTAACGGACACCGCGCGTTCCTCTCGGATTTCCCGCCATGGCGGCCCGTTCGATGTGGCCATTCTGCTGATGCCAGAGGCCAGCGTAAATTTCGCATCGGCTGAGCAATTCCTGATGCGTGCCCATGTCGAGGAACTTGCCTCGCTCCAGAACCAGAATGGCGTCGGAATGAACCAGAGACGACAGCCGGTGGGAAATGGCGATGACGGTGCGGCCCTCGGCGATCTTCTTGATATTGGCGTTGACGATCGCCTCGCTGTCGGGATCGAGCGCGCTGGTCGCCTCGTCGAGGATGAGAATGCGCGGATCGACGATCAGGGCGCGCGCAATCGCCAGGCGTTGCCTTTGCCCGCCGGAAAGATTTGGCGACCCCTCATAAATGAAGGTGTCGAAACCGCGCGGCAGTCGGTCGATAAATTCTTCCGCGCCCGCGAGACGCGCCGCGCGGACGACGTCGTCGAACGTCGCGTCCGCCTTGGCGGCCGCGATATTTTCCCGAATCGTGCCGCTGAAGAGGAAATTTTCCTGCAGAACCACGCCAAGGCTGCGCCGGAGGTGGGCAAGGTTGTATTCGCGGACGTCGACGCCGTCGATCTTGATCAACCCCTCGTAATCTGAATGCAAGCGCTGCAGCAGACGGGTCAAGGTCGTCTTGCCGGATCCGCTTCGCCCAACCACGCCCAAGGTTGTGCCAATTGGCACTTCGAAAGTGACGTCGTCGATGGCCGGCGTCAACCCGCCGGGATAAGTGAAGAGCACCTTGCTGAATTCAACCTGGCCGAGAAGCGGCTTGCGAACGCCCCTGTCGCCATGCCCCTCCTCTTTCTTCTGGTTGACGAGGGAACGAACCACCTCCACGGCCGCCCGAGCCTCGTCCGCGCTGGTGATCAACTTCGCCATTTCCATGAGAGGACCGGCGACGCGCTGCGAGAGCATGAGGAAAGCGAAAAGCGAGCCGACCATATATGTATCGGCGCTGTTCAGGGCGATATAGACGCCGACAGCGAAGCTGCCGGTGACCGCGAACCGTTCGAGCGGCAAGACGACGGCCTGGACCACGGCGCTTATCCAGGACAGATTGTCGCGCGCCTTCGAGACTCGGGCGACGTGCATGTCCCAGATTTGCCGCTGACGGCTTTCCAACGACAGCGACTTCACCGTCCGAATGCCCGCAAGGGTCTGATAGAAAAAAGACCCTCTTTGCGTCTCGGCGCGGATCACGGCCCCATTGGCTTTCCGGATATGGGGAAGCATCAAGATCAGCCACAGGACAATCAGCCCGCAGAAAGCGATGACGATCAATGTCAGAATGGGACTGAACGCGAACATGACCGGCAGGAAAAACAGCAGGATCATCGAGTCGAGCACCGTGCTGAACACCTGCCCGGTCAGAAATTCACGAATTTTCCAGAGCTCGTTGGCGTGATGCATCGTTTCGCCAATTTGCGTCCGTTCGAAATAATCGACAGGGAGCTGGATAACCTTGTCAAAGAGATATTCGGCCAACCGCACATCTATCCGCGACGACAAATGCAGCAGCAGATAGTTTCGCAGATAGCGAAAAACGGCCTCGAAAAGAATGAGGACGCCCATCGCGATCGAGAGCACCGCAAACGTGCTCATGGCGTGATAGTAAAGAACCTTGTCCGTCAGCAAACGCCAGAACATGATCGGCGCGAGCGCAAAAATGCTCAGCACGATGGCCGCAAGGACAATGTCGCGCACAATTTTCCGTTCCCGGAAAATGAGCGTCGCGATCAACTCCATGCCGAACGGCTTTTCCTCGTCTTCCAGCTCGTAGCTTCGCCGCAGCAGGACGATGTCGCCAGACCAGGACTCCTGAAACTGCGTCCAGTCGATTACGATCGGCGCGTCGGCTGAGGCGTTCGGATCGCGCAAGGTGACGCTGAACGGCGTTTCCTCATGGGTCGAGTTCATCGCCACGAGCACGAGGCTCGCGCCCGATTTCAGGCGAACGATCACCGGGAGAGATTTGTGCAACCGCGCAAGGTCGTCCCATTCGAGACGCAGCGCCTTCGCCTTTAGGCCGGCGTTCCGAGCGCAATGAACCAGTTTCGGGTAATCGATATCGGCGCTTTCGAGCGCATTATCCTGGACGAGCTGCTGCACTGTGAACTGCAGCCCATTCATCGCGCCGACAATGACAAGGCACTCGAGCGCGGAGCTGTCGACCTTTTCCGGGGCCGTTATGGTCAACGAATTCGCTGAAGTCATTTTTGCTCCGACCGGACGCCTGAAATCACATATTAGGTATCTTACCGCAAACCATGCCGCAAGGCCGCAAAAAATAGGAGCACGCTCATTGGATCGTTTTGATTTTGTATAGAATCATTAAACAAACTTCAATTTGATCCCCGTTTGCTTCCCTGTATGCACCTGCGCCAGGCAGCAGGACAACACATAAGAGAACTCGGAAAATTCAGTCCTGCACAATTTAGAATACAATATTTCCTTTCCCATTTCTGGGCCGGACAAGGAACAAGCGATGCGGCGATGCGCCTCAAGAGGCCTGGCGAACTTATAGCAAGCGCCCTCCCGACACCGGCTCGGCGCAAAGACCCGCCGCCAAAAATTCCACACGGATTCGCTTTCGCGCGACGGAACCGTCTGGACAGTGCGGGCGGCTTCTGTTATCGCAACTCTAACGGTCCGGCGCTCCGCAAGCGTACGAAATTCTTTTACCAAAAGGCTGAATCGCTCTCGCGCAATCGGGCGTGACGGCTTAGGCCCTACGAACACAGGAATCCGGCGTGCAAGTTCTCGTTCGCGACAACAATGTCGATCAGGCCCTCAAGGCGCTCAAGAAAAAGATGCAGCGTGAGGGCATTTTCCGCGAGATGAAGCTGCGCGGTCATTATGAGAAGCCGTCCGAAAAGCGCGCGCGCGAACAGGCGGAAGCCGTGCGTCGCGCCCGCAAGCTCGCCCGCAAGAAGATGCAGCGCGAAGGCTTGCTGCCGATGAAAGGCAAGACCTCCAGCCGCTGATTGCGTCGAATCTCGTCCTCGCGGCGAATTCACGCGTCTCGGAAAGATTCAGCGCCTTGGACCCGGCCATTTCGAGCTTGGTCTCGGGCGCTTCTGATTTTTCGAGCTTTCGTCCACAGTCGCTTCGTCGAACGGAATTCGATAGCGCGGACGAATTTCGGTTCGATCAGCGCCTCTTCGCGAGAGACGGCTGAGTAAGGAAGTTTTCACCGCGCGAGGCTAGCGTGCGCCTCGCCCCATCCGCGCCGCCGCGCAAAGGGCGGCGTGCAACGCCTCGGGCGACACGCAAGGCGCCGGGACGGCGCCGAGTGAGATCGACAGAGTGAGATCGACATGGCGGGCCATCGCAATTACCTGATCCTCGCAGCTATCATGGTCGCCGCCGCGCCGCTGGCAGGATGCGAATCCGTTCCGGGCGGCGGCAGGGGACCCGGCTATGCCGAGACGTCCAGCGCCGATCCCAAGGCGGTCGAGGCTAATATCGACTCCCTGAACGCCGTCGTGGCCGCGCATCCCAACGACCCCGAAGCATACAACACCCGGGGCGTGGCCTTCGCGAAGATCGGCCGCTACAATAACGCGATCGCGGATTTCTCCCAGGCGATCAGACTCGATCCGCGTCACGCCTCCGCCTACACCAACCGGGCGCTCGCCGAACGGCAGACCGGCGCGAATGACGCGGCGATGCAGGATTTCACGCGCGCCATCGAGTCGAATCCAAACCATGCGCCGGCCTATCTCGGCCGCGCCAATCTCGAGCGGTCCCAGGGTCAGCTCGACGCCGCCCTGAGCGACCTCGATCAGGCGATCCGGCTCAATCCGGAAAACGCCCAGGCCTTTCACGCCCGTGGCCTGATCTATCAGAAGCGGGGCGACAACCAGCGCGCCGTGACCGATTTCGACAACGCCATCGACCGCGACCCCTTCCACGCCGAGCCTTATCAGGCGCGCGGGCAAAGCCTGCTCGCGCTCGGCAAGTCAGACAAGGCCATTGAGGATTTCAATGCGGCGCTCAATGTCGACAACCGCAACGCCGAGGCTTGGGCCGGACTCGGCCTCGCCTATGAAAAGCAGGGCGACCGCCAGAAGGCCATCGTGAACTACCAGCGGGCGCTTTCCCTCAATCCCAACGAACCCGTCGCCCGCTCGGGGATGAGCCGCGTTCAAGGCTGAGAACAGGCGCCCTTAGTCCTTCGCGCCGAACTGGGCGAAACGGACGCAGACCGTTTCGTAGACCTGCCGTTTGAACGGCACGATCAGTTCAGGCAGGCGCTCCATCCGTTCCCAGCGCCAGGCGTCGAATTCCGGTTTGTGGCCATCGGGCGAATCGATGTTGATTTCGGTTTCCGGCCCGGCGAAACGCAAGGCGAACCATTTTTGCGTCTGGCCGCGAAAACGGCCTTTCCACGTTTTCTTGGTGAGGTCGCCCGGCAGATCGTAACTCAGCCATTCCGACGTCTCGGCCAGGAAGCTCACGGTGCGCACGCCGGTTTCCTCGCGCAATTCCCGCAAGGCGGCGCGATAGGGCGTCTCCCCGTCATCGATGCCGCCCTGGGGCATCTGCCATTCGTGCTCCGCTTGAATGAGGTCCGAGGACCGTCTCGACTTGCGGCGCCCGACGAAAACCAGCCCTTCGGCATTGAGGAGCATGATGCCGACGCAAGGACGATAGGCAAGGACTTCAATCACGAAATCACCTCTTGTCGGCGGCGGCCAGCGCTTGAAGCCTGACGGCCGCCGAAACCGGGATGAGCGCGACGCCGCGATGTTTCAGTTCGGCAACGAAGCGCGCAATGCGCTCGCTGGCCTCGGGGAGCCCGGCGGCGAAGCCGACCGCGACGCCATTCTGCCGCGCCAGGGTTTCGAGGCGGAACAGCGCGGCGTCGATTGATTCCGGATTGCGCGAGGCGTCGATGCGTAGGTCCGCCTTGGCGAAGCCGACGCCGCTGGCTGTCGCAACAGCGCCGGCGAGGCTCTGCGGCGACGAGCCGTCGTCCACATAGTCGAGGCCGCGGTCAGCCAATTCCCGCATCAGCAATTGGGTCGCCGCCTGGTCGGCGGTGAAGCGGCCGCCGAGGAAATTGACCAGACCAACATAGCCGACGAAACGACCCATCTGCCAATGAAGATCGTCGAGCGCTTTCGTCCCGTCGCTGACCCTCAGGACGTGGGGACCGGGCGAATCGGAGGAATTGAACGGATCCATCGGCGCCTGGAGCAGGATCTCGTGGCCCGCGTCGCGCGCCGCCGCCGTCTGCCGTTCCAGTTCGGCGCCATAGGGCGCGAACGCCAGGCTCACGTCCGCGGGCAGGCTGTGGACTGCGCTGTCCGTCGCCGCCACGTCCAATCCCATGCCGCCGACGAGAATCGCCACCCGCGGCGTTCCCGGCCTGATCGGCGACTGGAGCGACAAGGGCCGCGCGTAAACCTGGGCCGGCGTCGCGCCATCCTTGACGCGGCGGGGCAGCGGACCAAATCGGCTCTTTTCCACGAGGCGACGATCTGGCGCCGGCGGCAGAGGCGAGGCGCCGCCGGCATCGGTCACCGGGATGATCACTGGACCAGGGACGCCGCCACTGCCGCGAAAGACCCTGACGCCGCTCTCGACCTCGACCTGCGACGCTGTGGCGACCTCATCGGGCGCGGCGGCGTTCGGTTTTGGCGGAGCCGGGGGCGGCGCTGGACGAATGGTTGCGACGGCCTCGGGATCTGCCCCCGGGCCGCGGGCTTTCCCCACGACGAAATAGGCCCCTCCTCCCGCGACGACGAGCGCCAGGGCGGCGGGCGCAAGCCACCGCCTGCCGCGGCCGGGTTGCGGCGGCGGCCTTTGGTCCTGGCCCAGAGGGCGATCGAGATCGTCAATCATGGCGCGGTCACATGAGGGGCTGCGAATCGCTGGAGCCCACAGTCTAGGCTAAACCGGTTTGCGTCGCGACCGCCATGGCGACGGAACCCACCGGCGCCGCGAATAAGACGCAGGCGCGACGCACAAAGCGAAAGCCCGAACCGCGACGCGGTCCGGGCTGGCGTTCTCCCGCAGGGGAGAGCTTGATTGGCGAAAGCCGATCAGTTCGCCTTGTTGTCGTCGGACGGGGCCGGCTTGAGAACCGGTTCGCTCGCCGATCCCGTCGGCGCCGCAGACGGCGTGGCCGCGGCGTCAGGCTTTTGAGCCGCGGCGTCAGGCTTGGCGTCGGATTTCGCCTCCGTCTTGCCTGCGTCCTTCTTGGCGACTTCGGCAGCTTTGGCGTCGGCGTCCGCCTTGGCGGCCTCTTCCTTGAGGAGGGCGACGGTCTTGACGCCGCGCAGAAGCTCATAGGCGGCGCGCAGGGCTTTGTCCTTGGATTCGTCGGCCGGAACATAGGCCTGCGAACCGTGCCCTTCGTCCTCGCCATTCTTGAGATGGCCCTTGAGCGAGGCTTCGCCCTTGGTGTCGTCCTTACCCTTCAGGTCGTCAGGCACGTCCTCGAGGATCGTGACGTCCGGCTCGATGCCCTTGGCCTGGATCGACCGGCCCGACGGTGTGTAGTAGCGCGCGGTGGTGAGGCGCAGCGCGCCGTTGTTCTGGCCAAGCGGAATGATGGTCTGGACCGAGCCCTTGCCGAAGGAGCGCGAGCCGATCAGGGTCGCGCGCTTGTGGTCCTGCAGGGCGCCGGCGACGATCTCGGAAGCCGAGGCCGAGCCGCCGTTGATCAGCACGACCAAAGGCTTGCCGTGCGACAAGTCCATCGGACGGGCGTTGTAGCGCTGGGTCTCGTCCGCGTTCCGGCCGCGGGTCGAGACGATCTCGCCGTGATCGATAAAGGCGTTGACCACCGCGACGGACTGGTCGAGCAAGCCGCCGGGATTGTTGCGCAGGTCGAGCACATAGCCCTTGAACTTGTCGGCCGGGATCTCCTGCTGGATCTTCGTCAGGGCGTCCTTCAGCCCGTCGAAGGTCTGCTCGGTGAACTGGGTGATGCGGATATAGCCGATGTCCGGCTTGTCGACATGGTAGCGCACCGACTTGATCTGGATGATCGCGCGGGTGAGGTTGACGTCGATCTTGTCCTTCTTCGGGCCGCGGAGGATCGTCAGCTTGACGTTGGTATTGACGTCGCCGCGCATCTTGTCGACGGCCTGGTTCAGGGTCATGCCCTGGACGTTCTCGCCGTCGATCGCGGTGATGAGATCGCCAGACAGAATGCCGGCGCGGGCGGCCGGCGTGTCGTCGATCGGGGCCACGACCTTCACGAGGCCGTCTTCCTGCATGACCTCGATGCCGAGACCGCCGAAGGCGCCGCGGGTCTGCACCTGCATGTCCTGGAAGCTCTTGGCGTCCATGTAGCTCGAATGCGGATCGAGCGAGGTGAGCATGCCCGAGACGGCGGCCTCGACCATTTTCTTGTCGTCGGGCTTTTCGACGTAATCGTTGCGGACCTTCTCGAAAACGTCGCCGAACAGGTTCAGGCTGCGATAGACGTCAGCGGATTCGGCGACGGCCTGACCGCCGAGCGAAACCTGAGAATGAGACCCGGCGACCACCGCCGACGCGCCGATGGCGACGCCGAGCAGAACCAGCGATGTTTTGCGCATTATCCGCGAACCCTTTGCATCTCCGACTTCGACCACCAAGGACCCGGATCGATAGCCGCTCCGTCCTTACGAAACTCGACATAAAGAACCGGCTGCGTCGCGCCGATCGCGACGGCAGCCGCCGTCTTCGCCGTCCCATCGCCCATGACGCCGACGGGCTCGCCGGCGAGGACGAACTGCCCCACAGAAACGTCGATTCGCGCCATTCCCGCCAACACGACATAGTAGCCGCCGCCGGCGTTGACGATCAAGAGTTGTCCGTAAGAGCGCCATGGACCGCTGAAGGCGATATAGCCATCGCTTGGCGCCGAAACAATGGCGTTCGCGCGCGTGGCGAGCGAAAGTCCCTTTTCCACGCCCCCGAAATCGCTCGGCGCGCCGAAATATTTGATGACCGTTCCCGCCGCGGGCAGCGACAGCATGCCCTTCGCGTCGGCGAAGGCGATGGCGGGGGCGAGCCGGGCCGGGTCGCGCTGCGGCGCATTGGCGAATCGGGCCTTCGCGTCCTCCGCTTCCTGCTCGGTCAGCCGGGCCCGGTCCTCATCCGCCTTGCGGGCGAGTTCCGCCGCCTTGCGCGAGGAATCGAGCTCGTTCTCCATGCGCGAGATCAGGTCCTTCAGGTTGGCCGCCTGTCCCGCGAGCGCCTGGGCCTTGGCCTGTTCGGCGGCGAACGCCTCCCGCGCCGCCCCGATCGACTTCTGCCGCGCCTCGATCAGCGCTTCGAGCCGCGCCCGCTCGGCGCGCCTGAAGTCGAGATCCGCGGCGAGATCGGCCTTTTCCTTGGCGATCGACGCGCGAAGAGAGACGAGGTCCTGCAGGTCGTTGGCCAGCGCCTCGGTCTCCGAGCGCAATTGCGGCAGAACGGCGCCCAGCAGCATCGACGAGCGAATGGCGCGCAATACGTCCTGAGGCTCGGCGAGCATGGCCGGCGGCGGCTTGTGGCCCATGCGCTGCAAGGCCGCGAGCACCGCCATCAGCACATCGCGGCGGCTGCCCAGCGAGCGCTGGATCGCCGCCTCGCTTCCGGTCAGCGTGTCGAGCCGGCTCTGCGCCTCGGCGATCCTGGCTTCGTTCTCTTCGATCTTCTTCTTCGCGTCGATCAAAGCGGTGACCAGGGCGGCCCGGTCGTTCTGATAGGAGGCGATCTCCGCCTCGATCTTCTTCTTTTCCGCTTCGGACTGGGCGAGATTGCTCTGCACGCCTTGAAAGTCGCGACGTTTCGCCTCGAGATCGACAGCCTTTTGGTCCACGGGAAGGGAGGGTGCGGCTTCCTGCGCCCGCGCCGAGGCAAAAACGGCGAGACAGGCCAGCGCCAGGACGGCCCTGAAAGCCCCCAGCCCCCTCTCGCGCCTCCTGCCCTTGCCTTTCGCCACGCCCGCTCGCTTCGCCGAATCGCCTTGCGCCAGCTTAAAGGAGCCAAAAGCGCCCGCAATGGGGCGCGCCTGACCAAAAACCATGGAAATGAGCGGCCTTAACCCATCGCGACTTCAGCCACCGGCGCCGAGAGCCGGTAGCTCAGCCCCTGCGGCGTGAAATCGAGCGCCGATTCGCCCTGAATGGCCAGCGGCGCCATGCGGGTCAGGACGGTCCCGCCGAAACCCGAGCGCTCCGGCGCGGTCACGACAGGCCCGCCGCTTTCGCGCCAGGTCAGGGTGTAGAACTTCCCGTCGCGATCGAGCCGGAAGGAAAGATCGACCTTGCCCGCCGGCGCCGAAAGCGCGCCGTGCTTGACCGCATTGGTCGAAAGTTCATGAAGAGCCAGGCCATAGGACTCCGCCGCGCGCGGATTGATCTCCAGCAGGTCGCCCGACAGCTCGATCCGGCCGCGGGCCTCGTCGTCGAGCTGGCTGAACTGATTGCGGGCGAGATCGGCGATCCGGACCCCGCGCCAGTCGCGCGACACCAGCATGTCATGGCTGCAACCGATCGCCGAGAGCCGCGCCATGAAACTGTCGATGAAGGCGTCGGGCGACGTGGCGAGCCGCGCCGTCTGCCGCGCCACCGCCTGAACCACCGCCAGCAGGTTCTTCGACCGGTGATTGACCTCGCGCAGGAGGAATTCGATATGTTCGGCGGCGCGGGTCAAGGGCGCTATGTCGCGGTAAATCATGGAAATGGCGGCGAGTTCGCGGCTTTGGTCGCGAATGGGCGCCGTGGAAAGCGAAAGATCGAGCAGCGTTCCGTCCTTGCGCCGCCGGATCACGATCTGCGCCCGCGCGGGACCGAAGGCGGCTCCCGCCAGCTTGCCTTCGTACTCGGCCCTGGAGTCCGCGGGGACGATCAGATCGGCGAGGCAGGCGCCGGCGATTTCCGCCGGTTCGTATTGAAAAATGTCGCTGAAGGCGCGGTTGGCGTTCAATATACGGCCTTGCGGGTCCACGCTGACGATAGCGTCGCCCGAAGTGGAGACGATAGCCGCCAGTTGTTCGGCCGCCCGCTTGCCGCGTTCAAGTTCGGTTTCATGAAGGGCGCGCCCCTCGCCGCGCGTCGCCGCGACATGGATCGCGGCCGGCGCGCCGGACCCGTTGCGGCGCATGACGAAATTGGCATAGGCCGGCAGCGTTTCCCCGGAAGCGGCGCGAAGAAGAAGGAAAACATCGTCCAGTTCGCACCCGCGCGTCAGCGCTTCTCTCAGCTCTGCGAAAAACCGGGCTCCGTCGCCGTCGATCAAATCCGCAAAACGCCTTGCTGCCTTCAGCTCCGCCTCGGCGAAGCCGATCCAGCGACAGAAAGCGCCATTGGCCCGCTGGAAGGCGCCGTCAGGCGCGAGTATGGCCAGCCCGCAAGGGGCGAGATCGAAACATTCCTCGACGATCATGCGACGGGCGCGCTCCGGACCAGTTCTTCGGGAGCCCCGAAAAAGGGCTGAAATTTTTCTTAAAGGCCTTTGGCGTGAACCACTTGAGCTTCTACTCAGGCCCGATGATAGGGATGTCCTGAAAGAATGGTCAATGCGCGAAAGAGCTGTTCGGCGGCTAATGCACGCACAATTTGGTGAGGCCAGGTCATCGCGCCGAAGGCGATGGCAAGATCGGCCTTGTCGCGAAAGGCGGGATCGAGCCCGTCCGGACCGCCGATGACAAGGGCGCAGGAAGGCGCGCCCGCATCGCGCCATTCGCCCAGCCTGCGGGCGAAATCCTCGCTCGTCAGGGTGCGGCCACGTTCGTCGAGGCAGATTTTTCGCGCGCCTAGCGGCAGAAGCGCCGCAAGCGCCGCCGCCTCCTCGGCCTTGCGGTCTTCCGGGCGACGGGCGCGCGATTCGTCGATCTCCCGCATTTCGAAACCGGTGAAGCCCGTCTTGCGGCTGCTCGCGACGCAGCGCTCGGCGTAGCGCGTCACCAGCTCGCGTTCGGGACCAGCCTTCAGCCGCCCGACGCCGACCAGCAACAATTTCATCGCCGCAGAGGAGTCACGGCTCGACCCGCTTCTCGCCCGGACGATCCACGCCCCACATCTTTTCGAGATTGTAGAACTGCCGCACTTCCGGGCGGAAGATGTGGACGATGATGTCGCCGGCGTCGATCAGCACCCAGTCGCAGGCGGGAACGCCCTCGACCGACGGCGTCGGCGCGCCGGCTTCCTTGAGCGCCTTGACGACCTTGTCGGCCAGCGCGCCAACCTGCGTGGTCGAACGCCCGGTCGCGACGATCATCCAGTCGGCGATCGAGGTCTTTCCGGCAAGGTCGATCGTAACGATCTCTTCCGCCTTGAGATCGTCGAGCGCCGCCAGGACGGCTTTCATCTGCGGAGTGAAGGACGCGGGGTCGACGCCCGGCGTCGGTTGCGGCTCAGCTCCGGTGGCTTTCGTTCGGGTCAGGCGTCAATCCTCTTCGTTTCGCGCAATCGCAGCGCAGGGTGATCTCGTGCGGTTAAAATGCAGTCGCTCGTGCGAAGAATCAACCTTTCACACAACGCGCCAACAGGGAACCGATCCCGACATTACGCCCTCCGCTCGAAAAATCGATCGCCGACTCCCAAACATTGGCGAGAGGGCGGCCTCATTGGTGGTTTGGCGCCGCGGCTTGAAAAAGGCGACGAGCAAGACGTCAAAACGCGAAAAGGGCGCGCGAATGCGTGGATCCCGCATGGGAGCTTGGGTCGCTGGAACTATCCTGCCGCGCGCCGTTTTCGCGGAGGCGGTGGCCCAATAACCAACCACCATACTGATATCATAGAAGCTTCTGATGTATTAACCATACTTTCGTTTTAAATTTACAAATTGTTAACCTAGATTATTATCTTTTCCAAAGAATGCGCGATTCGAACGAGAAGCCGAGCAGCAACAATGACCGCTTTTTCTTTCAACCAGAAGGTTGCAATCGCGCTTGATGGCTATTCGGATCAAGACGTCATTGGCCAGATCAAGGCGAAAACTGGACAAACGCCTCAAATTGAACTCCGCTATGAAGCTGAGATCAAAACAGTCTGGCTGACTCTTGCGCCTGAGCCCAGGCCCGTTTTCACATTCGAGCTCCTGGCGAGCGTCAACAAGGTGCAAAGGGCCATACACGACTTATGGGGACCAGAAGCCCATACAAAGTCCCCGATCAGGTTCTTGGCCTATCTGCACAAGCAAGTCGGACCCATTTCAACGCTTGGCGGAGACATCGAATTTTATCTCGATTGCATTGCGAGGGGAGATCGCGCTGGACTGGATGAATACGCCAGACTTTCCATCGCCGGCATCATCTGGAACGATTCCTGCCTCCGCGGCTCCGCGATCACCATCGCGTCAGCGCCGCGCGGCGTCGTTCTCGGGGGTGGCATCGATGCGCCCAGGTCCTGCAACGTCATGATCGCCGAACGCTCCGCGTCATTCTCTTATCCGGAAGTGAAGTTCAATCATTTCCCGATCGGCGCCGTCGCCGTGCTCTCGCGTCACGTCGCGCCGCGCGCCGCGCACGAGATCCTAAGCGCCGGAAAGGAATATTCAGCCGAGGAATTCGCCCGGATCGGCGTGCTCGACGCGATTGTCGGCGAAGGCGAAAGCGACGCGTGGGTGCGCAGATACATCACCGAAAACCTGAAAACCCATGCCGCGCAACTGGCCCTCTTCCAGGCCTTTTCGTCGCGCGTCGCGCATTCCTTCGAGGAAGAGCTGGACAATCTGGCGAAACGCTGGACCGACCACATGATGCGTCTGACGCCGGTGGAGATCTCACAACTGCAGAAGATCGTCATCGCACAGGATCATTTCCTGTCGCGATCGCTTCGGGAGGCGGAGCGGTCAAGGCAAAAATCCCAAACCGCGCAACCCGAGACAAGGTTCTGACTGTCGCGCCTCCCTTGTCCAGGCGAGCCCGACAAGGGAGGCGCGACACGTGTGATCCCATTTCAACCCAACGGGGGGCCGGGCGCGGTTCGCATTTTCCGGATGGGTTGCGCTCTGGACGAGCGCCATCGGGCGGCTTCGCGCTCGAAAAACCAATCACATCAAAAATATCGAACAATCTTGAAAGAAGAGTTTAGTAATTTCGCGACATGATGCGCCCCGTCAGTTCTGAAAAAAAGGGGCGGCGCCATGGGGGCGCTCAATTCACTTTGGCGCAAGACGATCGGTCTCGACGACCACCCGGGCGACGATGGGCTTTACATCCACCTCGTCAACTCGCTTTTCACGTCGAAATCATCGCTTTTTTCCGCGCACGCCCTCGGCGCCGTCACGGCCCTTTCCGCCTATGCGATCACGCGGGACATGTTTTTCGTTTACGCCTTCATCTTTCTCTTCGCCGCCGCCATCTTGAGAACGAAAACGATTCTTGGCTATGTTTCCATCAACAAGGCGGATTTGACACGAAAGGACTACGAACGGTTTGATCGAAATTTCTTCCTGATGTCGTTGCCCTTCAGCTTCGTGATCGGCCTCGTCTCGTGGCGCCTGATGACTTATCCGCCAGCGCTGGAAACACACACGCTCGCCGCCGGCAATACGGTCGGCTACATGATGGGCTTTTTCGCGCGCAACGCGGGACGGCCGAAGCTCGCCATGAGCCAGGTCGCGGCCTGCGCCGGACCGACATTCATCGGCTACCTCCTGAACCCGGGACAACAGGGTTATCTTTACGCCGTGCTTCTCGTGGGGATTTTTCTCGCGAATATTTACGTCTCGATCTCGCTGCATCGAAACATCGTGAGCGCCTATCACGCGATGCGGGAAACCGAATTCCTCGCCCGCTTCGACAAGCTGACCGGCCTCGCAAATCGATTCACCTTCAACAAGATCATCGACAAGGCGATTGAAACGGAGCCGGACGAGCCGTTCGCGATCATTTTCCTCGACCTCGACAAGTTCAAGGAAATCAACGACACGCTCGGCCATACAGCCGGCGACGCCGTGATCCGGGAAATGGCGCGACGGATCGGCGATTGCCTGGGCGCCTCCAGCCAGATCGCCCGGTTCGGCGGCGACGAATTCCTGATCAAGCTCGACGAGGGCGACCATGACGCCGTCGCTCTCGTGGCCTCGCGTCTTCTGACCGAATTGAGCCATCCCTATATGATCGATTCAAGCATCGTGCGCGCGACCGCCTCGATCGGGGTTTCCGTCTATCCCTCGCAGGGCAAGACCACGGAAGCGCTGATCAAGAAGGCCGATATCGCGCTTTACGAAGCCAAGAAGGACGGCGGCGCCGGTTGGCGCGATTTCGACGCCAAGATCGAGAAGAAGATCAGCGAGACGCGTAAGATCGAGACCGACATGCGCACCGCGATCGACGACGGCGACCTGTTTCCTTATTTCCAGCCGATCTATTCCCTCAAGACCCGCGAGGTTGTCAGCTTCGAGGCTCTCGTTCGCTGGAGCCACCCCACCTTTGGCCCGATCAGCCCCGACGTTTTCATCCCGATCGCGGAAAGGGCGGGCATGGTTGACGAGATCGGCGCGCTCATGCTCCTGCAGGCCTGCGCCGCAGCCGTGAATTGGCCGGAAAATGTCGGGGTCGCCGTCAATGTCTCGACCCGGCAATTCGCCCGGCCGGCGCATCTGTTCGCCGCGGTCGTCAAGGCCCTTCGCGAGTCCGGCCTGGCGCCGCATCGCCTCCACCTCGAAATCACCGAATCCCTGCTGATCAACGACCCCAACGCCACCCGGCGGACCATCCAGCAATTCGTCCATCTGGGGGTGCAGTTCTCGCTCGACGATTTCGGCACCGGCTATTCGTCCCTCTCCTACCTGAAGGATTTCCCGTTCAGGAAGATCAAGATCGACAAGGCTTTCACGGAAACGCTGACGACCAACAACGCATCGGCGTCGATCATCCGCGGTGTGAGTCATATCGCCGCCGACCTCAAGCTCGATCTTGTCGTCGAAGGCATCGAGACCGCCGAACAGGAACAATTCCTGGCCGCCATCGGCGTCGAATACGGCCAGGGCTACTTTTTCAGCCATCCCGTGCCCCAGGCCGCGGTCGGATCCTTCTTCCGCACGGCGCCGCGCGCGCAAGGCGCGAATATTCTCAAATTCGCCCAGACCGCAGGCGGACCGCGCAGAAATGAAACGAATATCTGAAGCGTGATCGCGCCGGACAAACGAGCGCCGCAAAACGGACCTTCCGCCGAACGTCGCGGCGCTATTGCAACGTTTCAGGCGGTCAAGCTACATTGTTCGAGACCAAGGGCGAGACGTCTCCCCCAACGCGCATATCACGTCTCCAGGAGGCTACAAGCGGGTCACAATCGGCGGCGGCGGCGACTTTGACGAGACCCTAGCCACTTGCCCCGAAATCGGCGGGACATTACAAAATGACGAAGGTTCAACGCGATGGCGCCTTTTGGCCGGCCTGACGGCGAGCCGAACGGCGTCGCCATCCCCCGCAGTAAAACGGCCGCGAACCCGGCGCCGCGATTGAACCGTTGGCTCGCAACGGCCTATCTGCTCATCTGGCACGCCGCAGGTCTCGGCGTTCTGGCGCTCATTCCATACTGGCGGTTCGGCGTTCCGGCATGGAGCCTGCCGCTAACATATTGGGCGATCTGCGCGGCCATGGGGGCGGCCTTCGTCGTCAGCGCCGGCTTCGCCAGCTTGCTCTGTCCCGCGTCAGGATGGCGAAGCCTGCTTTTGGCGGCGCTGTTCACGACAGCATTTTACGGCCTGGTCTTTCTCAGCCTCTTTCTGACGAGGAACGATTTCTCGCGCGGCGTGGTCCTGGCGGTGTTCGTCGCCGCGATCGCCTTGATCGTGACGCCGCGCCTTCTGCCTCCATCCTGGCCCTGGAGGGCGCTCGCGCTCGCAGCGCTTCTGGCGATTCCGGCCGTGGATCGCGCCGCGCCGCGCCTCGCGCCCGAACTGATCGAGCGTTGGAGCCCAACGCACGCCTCGATCCCGATAAGGTCGTCCTATTACAATTTGACCCTCGACATTTACCAGGGTCCGAAGTCCGCGGTCCATGGCGGGGCGCTCGGACGGATCGGAAACCGATACATTTTGATGACTGGCGACGGCCATCTGTACCTATTTGGCCCTGAGCTGCATTCGGAGGGGCCGAGTTTTGCACGATTGCCTTACCGCGTTCCCCTGAATGGCAAGGACTTCGCGGCCTCGGCGGGACGGCCCTGGGCGACCAATCCTGGCGAGGTGGTTGCGAACGAGTGGAGCGGCGGCGACGAAGTCCTCAGTACTGAATATTTCCGCACCTATGGTCTCCTTGTTCAGGACATCGGCGCCGACTCGCGGATATTTGCCTCGCACGCCTATTGGCGTCCGGATCGCGCCTGCTTCGTCGAGCGGGTGTCCGTACTCGAAGGAAATCGCGACGCCATTTTGCGCGGCGCGCCAGACCTGACGTGGAAAACACTCTACGAGACCTCTCCCTGCCTGCCTGTCCACGGCGAAGGGCGGAGGCATGGGATCCCCTTTGTTGGCTATTTCGGCGGCGGTCGGATTCAGCTACTGGATCCGCAGACCATCCTGCTCAGCGTGGGCGACTTCGGTTTCGACGGCGTTGCATCCATCGACGCTGTCTCGCAGGATCTGTCGAGCTCCTACGGCAAGACAATCGCCATCAAGATCGCCGATGGCAGCGCCGAACCGTTCACGATCGGCCACAGGAATCCGCAGGGCCTTTTCATCGACCAGGCGGGAAACATCTGGTCTACGGAACACGGACCCCGGGGCGGCGACAAGCTCAATCGGCTGGTTCAGGGCGGGAATTATGGCTGGCCCTACGCGACCTTCGGAACCGATTACGGGTCTTTTAACTGGCCGCTCAACACGCCGGAAGCCGATTGGAGCAAATACCAGGATCCAATCTTCGCCTGGGTTCCATCCATCGGTGTCTCAAATCTCCTGGTCGTCCAACGGAACCTGTTTCCTCGCTGGCGCGGCGATCTCCTGATCGGTTCGCTCAAGGCCAAGACCTTGTTTCGCGCTCATGTCCGCAACGACCATGTCCTTTATTTCGAAAACCTCACCATCGGCAGCCGCATCCGTGATCTGATCGAGGGCTACGACGGGCGTATCCTGCTGTGGACCGACGATGACACCCTGATTGTCATCAGCCCGAACACCGGCTCGACGGGGGAGACGCTTTTCGCGGAAAAGTGCAGCGGCTGCCACCAGTCGACCGCGCACAGCGGCAATCGGATAGGCCCGAATCTCGCGGGCGTTTTCGGGCGGCGGGTCGCTTCGCTCGGCGGCTATCCCGACTATTCGCCGGCCATGCGCCATCTGGGCGGCACATGGACGAACGATCGGCTGGACGCCTTCCTCAAGTCCCCGGCCGACGTCTGCCCGGGCACCAATATGGATATGAACGGCGTCCACGATGACAGGAAACGCTCTGCCATCATCACCTATCTTCAGACGCTGCGCTGACCTGGGCCTTCGGCGGAACCCCTCGCGGACGCAGACGAAGGCGCCAAATTCGACGCTTGCGCCCGCAATCGGGTCGAGGACAGCGGCGACCTTGGGCCGTGCAAGACGATGAGCGCCGGCGGGCGGCGCAGGGGCAGCGTTTTCGCTTGCGCCTCCGGCAAGCGGCGGCGGGCGAACCAACTCGCGGCGATGCCGCGCTCGGCGCGGTGCGTCGCGCCGGGGCGGTCGACGACCAGGATCGGCACTTTCCGCGCGATGTCGCGCCAGCGCCGCCAGCGGAAAAAGGCGGCGAGATTGTCCCCGCCCATGACCCAGACGAAATGCACGCCGGGACAGGCGCGGCGCAGGTAATCGACCGTCTGATACGAATAGACCGCACCGATGTCCGCCTCGAACCCGGTGACCACGATGCGCGGATCGCGCATCAGCCTGCGCGCCGCCGCCATGCGCTCGGACAAAGGCGGCAAGGCCTCACGCGATTTCAGCGGATTGCCGGGCGACACCATCAGCCAGACCCGGTCGAGGCCGAGGCGCTTCAAGGCGAGGTCGCAGACCAAGGCGTGGCCGGCGTGCGGCGGATTGAACGACCCGCCGAACAGGCCGATCCGCATGCCGCGCGAAAAAAGCGGCAGCCTCACGTCCGCGTCTGTCCGTCGCCGTGGACGACATATTTGAACGAGGTGAGCTGCGCCACGCCGACTGGCCCGCGCGCATGCATCCTTCCGGTCGCGATGCCGATCTCCGCGCCGAAGCCGAATTCCCCGCCGTCGGCGAATTGGGTCGAGGCGTTGTGGATCACGATCGCGGAATCGACCTCGCGCAGGAATTTTTCGGCCTTTTCCGCGTTTTCCGTGATGATGCAATCGGTGTGATGCGAGCCGTAGGTCTCGATATGGTCGATCGCGCCCTGCACGCCATCCACCAGTTTGGCGGCGATGATCGCGTCGAGATATTCGGCCGACCAATCCTCTTCCGACGCCGCGACGACGCGGGCGTCCGCCTTTTGCGCCGCCTCGTCGCCGCGCACCTCGCATTGCGCGTCGAGCAGAAGCCTGACCAGCGGCGCGAGCAGCCTCTCGGCCCCGGCGCGGTCCACAAGCAAGGTCTCCGCCGCGCCGCAGACGCCGGTGCGCCGCATCTTTGCGTTGAGCAGGATTTTCTCGGCCTTGGCGAGATCGGCCTCGCTGTCGACATAGACGTGAACAATGCCTTCGAGATGAGCGAAGACGGGCACGCGCGCTTCCGCCTGCACCCGCGCGACAAGGCTCTTGCCGCCGCGCGGCACGATGACGTCGATCGCGCCGTTCAGCCCGGCCAGCATGGCCCCGACCGCCGCGCGGTCGCGGGTCGGAATGAGCGCGACGCATTCTTCCGGCAGGCCGGCTTCCTTCAGGCCCT
>JAJXYV010000093.1 GCA_021780435.1 Pseudomonadota bacterium | reverse complement strand
AATCGCACGGCACGTTCCTCGCCGCCTATCTCGCCGCCTTCCGCGCGGAATCCGAGCGGGTGGGCCGCCGCCTTCTCGACAGGCTGGACGTGCATTGGTACCCGAAGGCCCGGCGCGGCGAGATCTTGGGCAACAATGATCCGAAAATCGCAGCCGCCGTTCTCGACGCTCCGCGTGCGCTCGACGAGCCGGGATATTGCGAGGATTCCTGGGTGGGCGACCTGCTCGGCTGCGGCGCCGGCCGGGGGCTGCGCCTGCCGCTGCTGCCGGCTCTTCGCGCCATTGTCGCGGAAAATTTTCCGGGCGTCGGCCTCTCGATCGGCGAATATAATTACGGCGCGCCCGGCCAGCTTTCGACCGGCCTCGCGCTCGCCGACGCGCTTGGGCGTTTCGGCCGCTCCGGCGTGAATGTGGCGACCCATTGGGGCGCGCTCGCGGGCTATGTCGGCGAGGCCTTCCGGCTCTACAGGATGAAGGATTCCGGTGGCCGGCGCTTCGGCGCGACGAGCCTGCCGGTCGAAAGCGACGCCGGCGCGCCTCTGGCGCTTTACGCCGCGCGCGACGACGACGGCCTCGTCAATCTGGTCGCGATCAACAAGAGCGGGCGCCCGATCGTGTTCGACCTGCGGCTTGCGTCAGGACATTCCGTCGCCCTGCGCGAGGCGCTGGGCTTCGACGAAATCCGCCCGCAATGTCGGTTCCTCGACGAGGCGAGCGACGATTCCGGTCCAGGCCTTCGGCTGGTCGCCGCGGAATTTTCCGCGCGGCGCTATAGCCTGGGTTAATTCACCCTTCCGCCGGACGGGCGCGCAGCGCCAGCATGCCGGTCAGGCCGGCGAGGCGTTCGCGGGCGAAGAGCGCGAGAAACAGGGCATAGGTTGCGACGCCGGCGGCGATGAGCAGGGCGAGGGCGCTGATCTGGCCGAAATGCGGCAGGGCCGGCTGCAGGCGGGCGACGACGAGGCCCATGGCCGCCGACAGCGCCCAGGCGGGGGCGAGCGCCAGGAAGCGATCACGCCGCGACCAGCCGATCAGGCCGGGCGCCGCGCCGATGGCGACGGCGGCCTGGGCCATGTCGCCGGCGATGCGCGCCAGGCCGACGCTGACCGGTCCGAGTCCGTTCGCGACGACCAGCACGGCGAGGGTGCAGGCGAAGGCGCCGATATTGGCGACGAGGCTGTATTCCGGGCGTCCGCGCGCGCAAAGCGCGGTGATGATGAGGCGCGACGGCACGCAGATCGCGGTGCCGAGCGCGAGGCAGGCGCCGATCACGATGGCCTCGTCCCAGCCCGGTCCGGCCATCAGCGGCAGCAGCGCCGGGGTGACGGCGGCCAGGCCGACGAAAACCGGGGCGATGGCCAGAGCGGCGTGGGAGACAATGGTCCGGGCGCGGGCGCTGAGGCGCTCGGGCTCGTCCTGCAGGCGGGAAAGGAAGGAAAAGGCGAGATTGTGCCCGGTGGCGCCGATCGCCGAGCGCAGGGGCTCGACCAGCCGCATGGCCATGTTCACATAGCCCAGCACATTCAGGCCATAGAGCCCGCCGACCACATAATTGAAGACCAGATAGGTCAGGTTGTCGGTGAGGCGGTCGGCGAGCGACAGGCCGCCATAGCGCGCGATGTCGCGCAAATGGCCGATCGAGCGGCTCGGCAGGATCAGGACAGTCGCACTCGCCTGCAGGAGGATGGCGCGCGCGACGACGACCAGAAGGCGCTGGGCGATGAGCGCCCAGACGCCGCCGCCGGCGAGCGCGATCGCCACCGAGGCCGAAATGCCGATGGCGTGGCCGAACAGGGTCGCCTTGGCGAGGTCGGCGAAGCGGCGCTGGCGCCGGATCAGGCCGGTCACGATGTCCGAATGGCCGGAGAAGAAGGCGGAGATCATTCCGACCGGCAGAAGCCAGACGAATTGCGGCTCGCCATAGGCGCGGGCGAGAATGAACCCCAGCGGAACGGCGAGCAGGACGCAGGCGAGGCTGGCGAGCCAGCTGGCGGAGACGGCGGCGCGCAGGTGGGCGAGGCGGAGAACCTTGCGCTGGGCGAGGGCTTCCTCGAACGGCGCGCCGACCACGACGCTCGCCACCGTCACGACGGTGAGGGCGAGCGCGGCGACGCCGAAATCATGCGGGCTCAGGCAGCGCGACAGCACCGCCGTGCTCGCGGTCAGCATCGCGAGACGCCCGACGGCGTCGACGCCCGACCAACCCAGCCATTTCACCAGACGATGACGCAATTTCCGCTCCCGCCGCGGCCTTGCGCCACAGAGCCCGCAATGATTATAGGCGCGCTCGGCCCGAACAGGACGATTTTCGCGTCTTGCGGTTAATCGGGGGCTTCAGGCCGCTTCGGATTCCATGCCGCCGGTCTGCGGCGCGGCGCGAACGAAGGCGGCGAATCCTTCCCCGGCCGCGCCGATCCGGGCGAGGAGCCGCGGCGCGTCCTCTTCGTCGCCGGGCTCACGCGAAACGACCAGAAGGATCTGGTCGGCGGCGGCGGCGAGCGCGCGCAGGCCGTCCTCGTCGCTGGCGTCGGGTCCGTCGAGCACGATGAAGTCGAACTGGCCATGGACGCCCGCAACGGGATGATAGGGGCTCTCGTTGGCGATTTCGGCGCAGATTCGGTCTTCGTCCGCCCAGGAGGGGATGAGGCTCAAGGATTGCGAGAAAGGCGTCAGGCGCACGAGCGGGCGGATGCGCCCGGCCAGTTTGATCAAGGTTTTCGGCGCGTTGGGGCTGATCGTGCGATCCTGCGCCGGATGGGCGGCGTGGGCGTCGATCAGCAGGGTCCGTGCGCCCTCGGCGGCGGCGACCCGCGCCAGATTGGCGGCGAGGGTCGAGGCGCCCGCCTGCGGCCAGGTCGCCGCGACCAGGACGACGAGCGGATGGTCGTCCTCCACGTCGCCGCCCTTGCGGCTCTCCTCGATCAGGCGCCGATAGATGGCGGACACGGTGGTCGAAAAGGCCGAATCCGGCCTTGTCCGGACTTCGCGCAGCAGGGCGTCCCCGGCTTTGCCGACGGCAGGCTCGATCGTCGGCAGGTCGCCCAGACACGCGATCGCGCGCTCGTCGGCGTCCTCCGGGGCGGTCTCTGCGGCGTCCGGCCGGGCTTTCGGGGCGGCGTCCCCGATTTCGTCTGCGGTAGGCGCGACGCCCGGAATCGGCGCCTCGAACATGGCGGCGATGGCGAGCCCGCCGAAGGCGAGCGCCGCGCCGACCACGCCGCCGGCCACGGTCCAGAGCGCAGCGCCGACGAGTCTGTTCTTGGCGGTCGGGGTGCGGGCCGGCGAAATGATCCGGAAATTCGGGGCCTCGCGCCGACTCATGTCGTCGGCGTCGCGCCAGCGGGTCTGCAGGACGGTGAGCGACTTGCGCTTGGCCTCGATATCCGCCTGCATCTCCTGGATCTGCGGCTCGAATTCGCGGGCGCGCGTGGTTTCGGCGGAGAAGTCGGCGAGCCGGTTCGACAAAGCCGCGGCCTGTCCCTGCGCCTCGGCGAGCTGGGCCCTGGTCGAGCGGCGCAGGCCGTCGAGCGCCTGGTCGAGGCGGCGGTCGATATCCCTCAGCCGGGATTTCGCGGCGACGACGGCAGGGTGCAGGTCGCCGAGCGTGCCCTGCAATTGTTCGAGTTCGTTGCGCGCGGCGGTCCGGCTCTCGACCAGGAGCTGCAATTGCCGCGATTCCGGGTCCGGGCCGAAGGCAGGCACCGCGCCGACGTCTTTGGGCGCCGATTCGAGCTGCTTCAGCCGCGCGCGCGCCTGCGCTTCGCGATTTTCGGACGCGGTGAGAGCGTCGGTCGTCTCCGAAATGCGGCGTTCCGCGATCGCCTTGTCGTTCATCCCGACGAGATTGTGTTCGATCCTGAAGTTCAGGAGCCTGGTCTCGGCGTCGCCGAGCTGGCGGCGCGTATCCTCGACCCGCGCGTTCAGGTCGGCGGCGAGACGCCGCGCGGCGGCCATGCGGTCGATGGCGTTGACGTCGCCATAGGCCTTGACCACGGCGTTGGCGAGTTCCGCCGCCAGTTCCGGGCTCTTGTCGGAGGCGGCGATATTGACCAGGAAGCTGCGTTCGGCGCGGGTGATGGCGACCGTCTTCTGCAACACGAGCAGAGCTTTGTTCTCGGCCAGTTCACGGGCGCGGCGGGCCTCCGGCGTCTCGGCGGCCGCTTCCGCGCCCTGCGGGGCCGCCGGCGCGACGCCCGCGAGGCCCATTTCGCGGATCACGCGCAGGAGCACCCGCTCCGAGCCGATCACGCCCATCTGGCTTTCGACATAATTGATCGCCGCATTGGCTTCGAGCGTCGAAACCGGCGCGTCCACATCGAAGGAGCGGAATTCCTGCGGGTCGATCAGGATTTGCGCGCTCGCCTTGTAGGCCGTCGGCAGGACCAGCTTCGCCATTCCCGCGAGCGCGCCGCAGACGAGGCCCGCGGCGACAATCATCCTGAACTGGCCGCGTGCGCGCCGTCCCAGCAGGATGGCCGCGTCGCGCCAGGGGTTGCCGCTGTCGGCCAAGCCGGCCTCGACCGTTTCCGGCGTCGCGGGGGTCGCGCCGGACCCTTCCGTGGCCATGATGTGCGAAACGGTCATGCGCGTCCTGACGATGAATTTCCAAAGCCGCTCGCGAGCGGCCCCGCCAGATTGAGCGATCATGGTTAATATCAGCTTGCCGAAGCGGTGTTTTCGGCAAGGGGCGGCGAGGCTGGACAGGGACATGCTTTCGCCGCACGATCATGGCCTGAATCAAGGGCAAGAGGCGGTTGCGGATTCATAGACGCGCGAAGCCGGAAAGCTGCATACGAGGTTCGCCAAATTCGCGGTTCGCCAAATTCGGGGTTCGCCATGTCGGGCAAAGAGAGCGCCGCGCCGAAATTCGGTGTGGTCGAAGCAAAGCGCGAAACAGGTCCATGGTCGGAGGACATTGCGGTCGGGCCGCTGTCGCCGGCGGCGCTCGGCCCGGCGGTCGCAGATCTCGCCGAACACGCGGCGGCCGCTCCGGACTATGTCGCCGATGTCGCGCAAGCGGCTGTTCAACAAGGGTTGCGGAGCTTTGAAAATGGCTGGCGGCCAAGTCCCGAAAAGGACGACCATCGCTTCGTCGATCCGGCCTGGCAGGTTCCGCCGTTCAGCTATTTCGCCAATAATTTCCTTCTGATCGAGGATTGGCTCAACTCGGCCATCCTCCACACGCCCGGCGTGTCGGAAAGGCATGCGAAGCTCGCCGCGTTCGCGGCCCGGCAATGGCTGGACGCCTTCTCGCCGTCCAACCTGCCATGGACCAATCCCGAAGTGCTGCGCGCGACCGTGCGCGAGGGCGGGATGAATTTCGTGCGCGGCTTCAGCCATTGGCTCGAAGACCTCCACCGGGAGGTCGATCCCAAGGCCGTCCTCGCCGCTGACGAATTCGTGGTTGGGCGCGACGTCGCCGTGACGCCGGGCAAGGTCGTTCTACGCAACGATTTGATCGAACTCATCCAATATGCGCCGCAGACGTCGCAGACGCGCCCCGAGCCGCTGCTGATCGTGCCGGCCTGGATCATGAAATATTATATTCTCGACCTGTCGCCGCATAATTCCTTCATTCGCTTCCTGGTGGGGCGGGGCTATACGGTCTTCTGCGTTTCCTGGCGCAATCCCGGGCCGGAGCTGGCGGAAACGAGTTTCGACGATTACCGCCGCCTTGGCGTGATGGCCGCGCTCGAGGCGGTATCGACCCTCACTGGCGCGCGGAAAATCCATGCGCTGGGCTATTGCCTCGGCGGCACGCTGCTGTCGGTCGCGGCGGCGGCCATGGCGCGCGACGGCGACGACAGGCTGGCGAGCGTGGGGCTCCTCGCGGCGCAGACCGATTTCACCGAGCCCGGCGAATTGCAAATCTTCATCGATGAGACGCAGCTCGACCAGCTCGACCGCCTCATGGCCCGGCAGGGCTATCTCGACTCCAGCCAGATGGCCGGCGCCTTCAGCATGCTGCGGGCGCGCGACCTGATCTGGTCGCGGATGGTCCGGAGCTATCTGCTCGGCGAGCCGTCCCAGACCAACGATCTCATGGCCTGGAACGCCGACGCCACCCGCATGCCCTATCGCATGCATTCGACCTATCTGCGCTCGCTCTTCCTGCACAACGACCTCGCCGAAGGACGTTTCGAGGCCGGCGGCAAGCCGGTCCGGCTCGACGCGGTGAGGGCGCCTATCTTTGCGGTGGGGACTGAGGCCGACCATGTCGCGCCCTGGCGCTCGGTGTATAAGATCCACGATCTCGTTCGCGGCGACGTGACCTTCGCTTTGGCTTCGGGTGGTCACAATGGCGGCATCGTCAGCGAGCCGGGGCATCGCCATCGCTCCTATCGCCTCCACCGCCGCGCGCCCGGCAGGAAGCCCCTGTCGTCCCGCGCTTATTTCGCCCGGGCCGAGGTTCATCAGGACTCATGGTGGCCGGCCTATGCCGACTGGCTGGACAGCCATTCGGGCGCCTTCACCGCGCCGCCGCCGATGGGGAAGGCGCTGTGCGACGCCCCCGGAACCTACGTCTTCGAGCGTTGACGGGAGGCGCGGGTGAATGTGATCGAAGCGACGGCCGCCCTGCTCGCGGCGTCCGGCGAGGAAGCCATGATCGAGAACCGCACCTTCGCGGAGATCGCCGTGGGGGACAGCGCAAGCCTTACCCGCCAGGCGACCCGGCGCGACATCGATCTGCTGGCCATTGTTTCGGGCGACGTCAATCCGATCCAGACGGACGACGATTTCGCCCGCAACAGTCCCTTTCACCAGGCGGTGGCGCATGGACTCTACGGTTCGGCGCTGTTATCCGGCCTGATTGGCGCGAAGCTGCCCGGGCCGGGGGCGGTGTGTCTCAACCAGAATGTCGATTATCTGCGGCCGGTGGCTGTCGGCGACAGCCTCACCATCACGGTGACGGTGCGCCAGAAGGACGAGGCGCGCCATGAATTGCTGATGGACTGCCTCGGCGAGAACCAGAATGGCGAGCCCGTCCTCAGCGGCACGACCCGCGTCCGCGCGCCGACCGGGAAATTGCGGGTGCGCCGGCCGGAGTTGCCGGGCGTTCAGGTCAGCGATCATGAGAGATTCCACACGCTCATCGCGCGCGTTCAGGGCGAAAAGCCGCTGGTCATGGCGGTGGCCCATCCTTGTGACGCCTTTTCCATTCGCGCCGCGGTCGAGGCGGCGCAGGCCGGGCTGATCGAGCCGATCCTGGTCGGCCCGCGGGCGAAGATTCTCGCTGCGGCCGCCAAGGCGGGCGTCGATTGCGCGCCGTTCCGTCTGATCGACGCGCCGCACAGCGTCGCGGCGGCCGCCCGCGCCGTGGAGCTGGTGCGCCGGGGCGAGGCGCAGGCGCTCATGCAAGGCTCGATCAACAATGACGAACTGGCGGCGGCGGTTTTCGACAAGTCCTGCGGGCTGCGCGCGGCGCGCCGGCTCAGCCATGTCCACCTCATCGACGCGCCCGGTTATCCGCGCCCCCTGCTGCTGACGGACGCGGCGCTGAACATCGCGCCCGATCTCGAAGCCAAACGCGACATCATCCAGAATGCGATCGACCTCGCCCGGCTGCTCGGCGTGGAAGAGCCAAAGGTCGCCATCCTTTCGGCGGTCGAGGCGATCAATTTCAACCTGCCTTCGACGCTCGATGCGGCGGCCTTGTGCAAGATGGCCGATCGCGGCCAGATCAGCGGCGCGCTGGTCGACGGACCGCTCGGCTTCGAACACGCCGTGATTCCGGCGGCGGCGCGGGAGATGGAGGTCCCTTCCCGGGTCGCGGGCCAGGCGGACATTCTCGTCGTTCCCAATCTCGAGGCCGGCGACATGCTGGTCAAGCAGCTTACCTTCCTGGCCGGGGCCGACGCGGCGGGCGTGGTCGTCGGCGCTCGGGCGCCGATCATCCATAACGACCGCTCCGACAGCCTGCGCACCCGCCTCGCGTCTTGCGCCGTCGCTGGCCTGATCGTGCGCGCCACGGCCGCCGCCTGAAAATGGAAACGCCGCCTTTCGGCGGCGCTCGCTTCGGGACAGGGCCAGACGATCAGGCCGATTTCAGCTTGACGGCGACGGCGGTCGCGCAGATCCGCTTCAGCGGCGTTCCGCCGTTGTGTTCCGTATGCGGCAGGATTTCTTCCGAATAATCGACGTCGAGCAGGGCGTCGGCGTCATAGTCCTCGGCGGCGCGCATGAGCTGGTGCAAGGCTTTGAGCCGGGAGGCGCTGGCGTCCGCAAGGTCGCCTTCGCCGCGCCAGTCCGAGGCGGCGCTGATCTTGCCCAGAGATGTGAGGGTCTCGTTCTTCAGGTCCTTCGACGAGCCGATACGCATATTTTTTCCCACGTTTGCAATTCCACTGTCGCCTTGACAGCAACGGCCGGGGATTTCCGATTCATTAATGGCTTCATTAAGACCGAAACCGGACTTTTAAGCTCCCAACGGGCCAATAATATTAAAATGTATTCTTATTGCTGAACGAAGGCTTAACGCCGGCCCGGTTTCGAACAGAAAACCCCGCCTGTGGCCAGGCGGGGTCTGCAAAAGCGAGCTTGGGAGCGGCTTATTCGGCCGCGACCTGGATGGCCGGCGCCGCGTCGCGCACCTGGGCGTCGACATGGGGCTCGAAGGTGACGAAATTGTCGCGGAACAATTTCACCAGCTTTTTGGCGGTTTCGGCGAAATCAGCCTTCGAGGCCCAGGTCTTGACCGGGTTGAGGATATGCGGCTCGACGCCCGGCACCGAAGTCGGCACGGCGAGGCCGAAATAGGGATCGGTGCGGAAATCGGCCTTGTTCAGCGAGCCGTCGAGCGCGGCGGCGAGCAGGCGGCGGGTGACGCGGATCGGCATGCGGCGGCCCACGCCATATTTGCCGCCCGTCCAGCCGGTGTTCACCAGCCAGCAGTCGACGTGATGCCGGGCGATGAGTTCGCGCAGCAGGTTGCCGTATTCCGACGGATGACGGGGCATGAAGGGCGCGCCAAAGCAGGTCGAGAAGGTCGCGGACGGCTCGGTCACGCCCTTCTCCGTGCCGGCGACCTTGGCGGTATAGCCGGAAAGGAAGTGGTACATGGCCTGCGAGGCGTCGAGCTTGGCGATCGGCGGCAGAACGCCGAAAGCGTCGCAGGTCAGCAGCACGATGTTCTTCGGGTGGCCGGCGCGGCCGGTGGCCGAGGCGTTGGGGATGAAGTTCAGCGGATAGGCGACGCGGGTGTTCTCGGTCTTGCTGCCGTCATCGAAATCCGGAACGCGGGTTTCGGGCTCAAGCACGACATTTTCCATCACCGTTCCGAAACGCTCGGTGGTGGCGTAGATTTCCGGCTCGGCCTCGCGCGACAGCTTGATCGCCTTGGCGTAGCAGCCGCCTTCGAAATTGAAGACGCCTTCCTTCGACCAGCCATGCTCGTCGTCGCCGATCAGGGTGCGCGAGGAATCGGCGGAGAGGGTGGTCTTGCCCGTGCCCGACAGGCCGAAGAAGACGGCGGCGTCATGGGCGTCGCCGACATTGGCCGAGCAATGCATCGGCATGACGCCTTCGGTCGGCAGGATATAATTGAGATAGGTGAAGACCGACTTCTTCATTTCGCCGGCATAGGACGTGCCGCCGATCAGGACGATCTTCTTGGCGAAATTCACCGCGATGATCGTCTCGCTGCGGCAGCCGTGACGCTTGGGGTCGGCGCGGAACGAGGGAAGGTCGATGATGGTCAGTTCGGCGACATTGGCGAGCACGTCCTCGGCGCTCGGGCGGATCAGCAGGTTGCGGATGAACAGCGAATGCCAGGCATATTCGGTCACGACCCGGGTCTTGACCCTGTGCGCCGGATCGGCGCCGCCGTACAAATCCTGGACGAACAGGTCCTTGCCCTCGGCATGGGCGAGGAAGTCCGCGTAGAGGGCGTCGAAATCGGCCGGCGAAATGGCTCCGTTATTGTCCCACCACACCGTTTGTTCGGTGGTTTCGTCGCGCACGACGAATTTGTCCTTGGCCGAACGGCCGGTGTGGGCGCCGGTTTCGGCGACGAGGGCGCCGCCGGCGGCGAGCGTCGACTCGTTGCGGCGCAGGGATTCTTCGTAAAGCGCAGGCGCGGTCAGGTTGTAATAAACGTTTCCGAGGTTCTTGAACCCGAAGGACTCGACCGGAAATGCCGGATTGAAGACGCCCGTTTCAGACATGGTTCTGCTCCCGACCGCGCGTTATGTCGTAGCTGCGCGTGATGCTTTTTAAAATGATCCGGGCGGTTTACGCGCGCCCCCCAGGGCAGGCAAGTGAGCAAAAAGGACCATATGCGGCCCCCGTTCGGCTCGGCCATTCAGTCCTTCGCGGGGGCTTGCTCCGTCGCCGCTTGAAGGGTTTTCCGCCATTCGGCGGGATCGCTCGCGCGCCTCACAAAGGCAAGCCGCGTCGTGGTTTGAGGCGCGGCGAGGTCGAGTCCCTCCGGATCTAGCCCGGCGGCGCGCCAGTTCAGGGCGTCGTCGGCGCCAGCGGCCTGCGCCAAAAAGCCGCGCCTCTCGCGGGGCCAGGCGTTGATCTCTTCGAGCAGCGCCTCTTCCTTGGCGATCAGGCTTTCGGCGTCGTCGATGCGGGTCAGCAGATCGGCGCCCGGATAGTCCGCGGCGCGCGCAAAGCCGCCATTGAGATGGGCGGCCTCCGGTTCGAGCCGCCAGAACGCGAAATCGGGGAAATCGGCGTAAAGCGCCGCTTTTGGATGGCGGCGCAGGAAGCGCGCGCGCGCCCTCGCCTCCGTGGTCGGAGCCAGTCGCCCGACGACCGTCAGGCGCGGATGCGCGAGCGGGTCGCCCTTGCCGCCCTCGGCCAGCAGCAATGAGGCGCGCGGATCGGCGCACAGGTTTTTCGTATGATGGGCGAGAGCGGAGAGCAAGAGGATCGGCGCGCCGTCGCTGTCCGTGGCGACGCTGGTCAGGCTCGCGAAGGGATAGGAGGTGTCGCGCGCAAGCGTCGCCAGCGCGGCGGCGGGCGTCGCGCGCAACAGGCCCTTGGCCAGGGCGAGGCCGTCGAACGAGTTCTGCGGAAGGGGCGCGAAGGGGGCTTTTGGGGCGTCGTCGGCTTTGTTCATGGGCTGTTCATTGAAAACGGCGTGAATTCCGGGCGGGTGTTCCTATATGATATAAAGACTGCGTCGTCGCTTTGCTCGCGGCCGCGCCAGAAAAAAGAGGTATTCCATGCCGACCATCGCGCTTGTCGATGACGATCGCAACATCCTGACCTCCGTTTCGATCGCTCTGGAGGGAGAGGGATATCGCGTCCAGACATATAATGATGGGATGGCGGCGCTTGAGGGCCTGCGCAACAATCCTCCCGACATGGCGATCTTCGATATCAAGATGCCGCGCATGGACGGCATGGAGCTCTTGCGCCGGCTGCGCCAGAAATCCGACCTGCCGGTGATCTTCCTCACCTCCAAGGACGAGGAAATCGACGAATTGTTCGGCCTGAAGATGGGAGCGGACGATTTCATCCGCAAACCCTTCTCGCAGCGCCTGTTGGTCGAGCGCGTCAAGGCGATCCTGCGTCGCGCCAATCCCAAGGAGGCGGCGGCGCAGAAGGAGACCGAGGCCAAGATCCTCGAGCGCGGCCAGCTCAAGATGGACCCCGAGCGCCACGCCTGCACCTGGAAGGGCGAGCCGGTGGTGCTGACGGTGACCGAATTCCTGATCCTGCAGGCGCTCGCGACCCGGCCCGGCGTGGTGAAGAGCCGCAACGCCCTGATGGACGCCGCCTATGACGATCAGGTTTATGTCGACGACCGCACGATCGACAGCCACATCAAGCGGCTGCGCAAGAAATTCAAGATGGTCGACGACGATTTCGAGATGATCGAGACGCTTTACGGCGTCGGCTACCGCTTCAAGGAATGAGATCCCGGAATCGGGGGCGGTCTTGAACGAGCGTGTTGGCGCGGAACGGGTGGGACGTGAAGCGAAGCCGCGCGGGGCGGCGCCGGTTTCTCGTGGCTTCCCGTCGAGGGTGAGCGTGTGGCGGCGGGTCGCCGCGGCGCGCGCTTTTCTTCGCCGTTTCGTTTCCCGTTTTTCCTCCTCCCTGACCCGGCGCATCGTCCTCCTCAATCTCGGCGGACTGTTCGCGCTGCTCGTCGGCTTCCTCTATCTCAACCAGTTCCGGCAAGGCCTGATCGACGCCCGCGTGCAGAGCCTCAGCACCCAGGCGGAAATCATTTCCGCCGCCATCGCCTCTTCGGCGACGGTGGACGCCGACGCCATCACCATCGATCCGGAAAAGCTGCTCAAGCTCGCGCCCGGCCAAAGCTACGGGCTGGAGCAGGAATCCGAATCGGGCCTGGAGTTCTCGATCAATCCGGATCGCGTCGGCCCGTTGCTGCGTCGGCTCGTCTCGCCGACCAAGACCCGCGCGCGGATCTACGATCGCGACGGCTACATGCTGCTCGACTCGCGCTCGCTCGCCGCTCGCTCGAACATCCTGCGCAATGAATTGCCGCCGCCGGGCCAGGAGGAAGGGCCGCGCTGGCTCGAATGGCTGCGCGACCTGGTCCATGGCAAGTTCAATTCGGAAAAGCTGCCGCTCTATCAGGACATTGGCGTCGCCAACGGGCGCGGCTATCCGGAAGTGGCCAGCGCGCTCGAAGGCCGGGAGCAGTCTTTCGTCCGGGTCAATGCGCGCGGCGAGACGGTGGTGACCGTCGCCGAGCCGATCCAGCGCTTCCGCACCGTGCGCGGCGCGCTGCTGCTTTCCACGCAGGGCGGCGACATCGACGACGCGATCGCCGCCGAGCGGCGGGCCCTCGTGCGCATCTTCCTCGTCGCGGCGGCCGTGATGTTCCTGCTTTCCGCCGCCCTGGCGGGAACCATCGCCGAGCCCATGCGCAAGCTCGCCGAGGCCGCCGACCGGGTGCGGCGAGGGGTCAAGTCACGCCAGGAAATTCCCGATTTCACGGACCGCAACGACGAGATCGGCCATTTGTCGGGCGCCTTGCGCGACATGACCCGCGCCCTGTTCAACCGCATGGAGGCGATCGAACGTTTCGCGGCCGACGTCTCCCATGAGCTCAAGAATCCGCTGACGTCGCTGCGCAGCGCGGTGGAGACCCTTCCAATCGCCCGGACGGACGAGGCGCGCGGGCGCCTCCTTGAGGTGATCCAGCATGATGTACGCAGGCTGGACCGGCTGATTTCCGACATTTCCGACGCGTCCCGGCTCGACGCCGAACTGGCGCGCGGCGATCGCGATCCCATAGACATCGCGCAACTGGCGCGCGCTTTGGTCGACGTCGCCAATCAGGTCAAGCGCGAGGATCGGGTCAAGGTGAAGCTCACTGTCGATGCCTCGCCGCAGCCAGGCGTCCAGTCGGCGTCCTGGCTGGTCTTCGGCCACGATTCGCGCCTGGGGCAGGTGTTCAATAATCTGATCGACAATGCGCGGACCTTTTCCGAACCGGGCGGCGAAGTGCGCGTCGCCGTCCGACACGCGCGCGCGTCGACGCAACAGGGGCAGGCGCCGCGCGCGGGCTTCGAAATCGTCGTCGATGACGACGGGCCGGGGATACCGGCCCATGCCTTCGAGCGGATCTTCGAACGATTCTACACGGATCGCCCCAACCAGAGCTTCGGGCAGAATTCCGGTCTGGGTCTTTCGATCTCGCGTCAGATCGTCGAGGCCCATGGTGGGACGATCCGCGCGGAAAACCGCGTTGACCCCGAGGGCGAAACGCTCGGCGCGCGCTTCGTCGTTTTCCTTCCGGCCGCGCAATGAGGGCGGCGATGGCGCGGACGGGCGAAGCCGAAACCTCCTATCGGGTCAGCGCCAACGCCGTCGCGCTCGGCGAAAAGGGCGTGCTGATTCGCGGCCGGTCGGGCGCGGGGAAGTCGAGCCTGGCGTTGGCGCTGGTCGAGGCGTGGCGGCGACAAGGCGATTTCGCCCGCCTCGTCGGCGATGATTGCGTTCTGGCGCGGATTCGGGGCGGGCGCGCGGTTTTAAGTCCGCATCGCGCCATCTCCGGGCTGGCTGAGTGGCGCGGCATTGGCATCCTGTCGCAAGATTACGAAAAGAGCGTCGTGCTGGCGCTGATCGTCGATCTGGAACCGGACGAAGGACGCGCCGCTCGCCCCCGATTGCCGGAGCCTGAAGAATTATGCAGCGATTTCCATGGCTTGCATGAGGTTCCGCGGCTTAGCCTGCCGGCCAGGGAGACCGAAAGATCGGTCGCTGCCGTTATGGCTTTCTTGCACAAAGTTTCGACAAAGTGACGCCAATCGCTCATTTCGCTTGCCAACTGCGCCGCAAACACGAAAATGGCCCGTCTGGAATTCGGCGATTTCAAGGCGGCCGTGGCGTCTTCGCAAGGGGCCTCCGGGCGTGGTCGCCGACCCTCGGTTCTCCGCGCCGCGCGGCGCGGGCGGAAGCCCGGCGCGGGCGAGGACAGGACGGTAAGTGTCGATGATCGGCATGGTGCTAGTGACGCATGGCCATCTGGCGACGGAGTTTCGCGCGGCGTTGGAGCATGTTTGCGGACCGCAGTCGCAACTGGCGACGATCACCATCGGACCCGAGGACGAAATGGAAAGTCGCCGCAAGGACATCATCGACGCCATTTCCCAGGTCGATTCGGGCTCGGGCGTCGTCATTCTGACCGATATGTTCGGCGGAACCCCGTCCAATCTCGCGATTTCGGTTATGAACGGCTCGAATGTCGAAGTGGTCGCCGGCGTCAACCTGCCGATGCTCATCAAGCTCGCCTCGGTGCGCGACGAGGCGCCGCTCGAACAGGCGGTGACCCAGGCGGCCGAAGCCGGGCGCAAATATATTTATGTCGCCAGCAAGATTTTGTGTGGGAAATGACTGAATTGGACGGACCCAACCCCTGCGAATGTCCGCCGAATTCCCCGCCGCCCGAGGGCGCGGTCTCGCGCGAGATGGAGATCGTCAACCGCAAGGGCCTGCACGCGCGGGCGACAGCCAAATTCGTCCATTGCGTCGAGCAGTTCGACGCCGAGGTCACGGTGTCGCGCTGCGGCGAGACGGTCGGCGGCCAGTCGATCATGGGAATCCTGACGCTGGGCGCCGGCATCGGCAGCACGATCACCGTCTCCGCGACTGGGCCGCAGGCGCAGGAAGCCATTGGCGCGATCGCGGCGCTCATCGCCAACAGGTTCGGCGAGGACGAATAATCCGTTCAACGCGCGACGATTTGCTGCATGAACAAATTCAAGTCCGCGCGGCGTTGCTCTAGCGCCAACGCGGCGGTTCGCCCGTCAGCCAGCAGATCGCCACGAACGCCGCCGTGAAAAGGCCATTACTGACGATGAAGACCGCCGGCGCCGAGGTTGGCGGGAAAAAGACGACGCTGGCGATCACCAGTGCGCCATAGGCTCCGAAAACGAGCCAGCCCTGCCATGTCCCCGGCAAGCCCCAGCCGTAACCGTAGCGTTTCGCCGGAAACCAATATTTCCTTGGGCCGCGGTCCATGGCGCGGGCGTCCTCATTGTTGGGCCGACAGCGCGCGCCGCGTCGCGATCAGGCCCGCCGTCGAGCCGTCGAGGCCGGAGAGGTCGGCGCGCGCATCCGCGACGAGGGGCGCGAGGCGATTACACAGTTCCTTGCCCAGCTCCACGCCCCATTGATCGAAGGGATTGATGTCCCAGAGCACGGATTGCACGAAAACCTTGTGCTCGTAGAGCGCGACGATGCGGCCGAGCGTGCGCGGGTCGAGCCGGCGATAGAGCAGGATCGACGACGGCCGGTCGCCGGAAAAGACCTTGTGCGGCGCGAGCTCATCGATCTGCGTCGCCGACAGGCCCTGGGCGCGCAATGTTTCGCGCACTTCGGTCTCGGACCGCCCGCGCAAAAAGGCTTCGCTCTGGGCGAGACAATTGGCGAAGAGCAGCTCGTGGTGCGTTTCGTCGGCCTCGGTCGGCTCGGCGGCGACGAGGAAATCGACCGGGACCACTTCCGTGCCCTGATGCAGGAGTTGGAAGAAGGCGTGCTGGCTGTTGGTGCCCGGCTCGCCGAAGACGATTGCGCCGGTGGCGCGCGGCGAGGGCGCGCCATCGCGCGTCACGCTCTTGCCGTTCGACTCCATGTCGAGTTGCTGGAGATAGGCGGGGAAGCGGGCGAGGCGCTGGTCATAGGGGATGACCGCCTGGGCCGGGAAACCCCAGATATTGCGGTGCCAGACCCCGATCAGGCCCATGAGGACGGGGATGTTGTGGGAAAGCGGCGCCTTGCGGAAATGGACGTCGACGTCATGGCCGCCGCGCAGGAAGTCCTCGAATTTTTCCGGGCCGATGGCGATGGCGAGGCTCAGGCCGATCGCAGACCACATGGAATAGCGTCCGCCGACCCAATCCCAGAAGCCGAAGACCCGGTCGGGGCGGATGCCGAAGACGGCGACCTTGTCGAGCCTTGTGGAGACGGCGGCGAAATGGTCGGCCACGGCCGCCTCGCCCAGGGCCGTCGCGATCCAGCCTCGGGCGCTCGCCGCATTGGCCATGGTCTCCTGGGTCGTGAAGGTCTTGGAGGAGACGATGAAAAGCGTGCGCGCGGGGTCGAGCCCGGCCAGGGTGTCGGCGATGTCGGCGCCGTCGACATTGGAGACGAAATGCGCGCGCAGGTCCGGGCGTGTGAAAGGCGACAGGGCGCGGGCCGCCATGGCCGGGCCGAGGTCGGAGCCGCCGATGCCGATATTGACGACATCGGTGATCGTGTCGCCGCGCGAACCGCGGATCGCGCCCTCGCGCACGGCCTCGGCGAACGCGGCGACCTTGGCGCGCTCGGCTTCGACCGCCGGCATGACATTCTCGCCGCCAACCCGCGCCGGGTCGCCGGAGAAATCGCGCAACGCCATATGCAGGGCGGCGCGCGCTTCCGTGTTGTTCACCTTTTCGCCGGAGAACAGGGCCTCGCGCCGTTCCTCCAGCCCTGCCGCGCGGGCGAGGTCGAACAGATGGCCAAGCGTCGCTTTGGTCAGGCGATTTTTCGAGAAATCATAGAGCAGATCGTCGAGGCGGGCGGAGAAATGCTCGAAGCGCTGCGGATCTGCGGCGAAGAAATCAATGGTGCGATGGGCTGCGATCTCGACGCGGTGGGCTTCCAGCGCGGCGAAGGCGGCGTTTCGATCCATGTCGTCAACCTGAGGCAGTGTTTTCCGTCGGGCTGGACCTTAGCTTGCCCGGAATGAAAAGGACAGGCGGTCTCACGGGCTTTCCGCGCGGCTGGGCGCGGGCGGCGCCTCGGCCGATTCCTTGGCCGCGCGCCGCCACGGCCAGCAGCCTTCGATTTCGGTTTCGAGCGAAAAGCTCAGGAAAGTTCGAATGAGCACGATGCCGGCGAGCAGGCCGACGCTCTCGACGGTCAGCGGCGCGGTGATGGTCGAGATGATGTCCGCGCCGACGAGCAGTTCGAGCCCGAGCAGGATGCCGCGCCCGATGTTGGAGCGGTAATCGGTATAGGCCGATCGCCAATCGCCTTCGCGCGCGCCGTCGCGGACAAAGATGATCGTCGAGAGCAGGATGCCGCCAACGACGATCGCGACGCCCGCAAGTTCGAGCGCCTTGGCGATCTGGTCGACGAAGGCATGGATCGGTTCGGCCAAGATTCCGCTCCGAATCGGTCGCCAGTCCAGCCGGCGCCAGCCTCACCTTAGCGGCTGGATTGGCCTTGGCCAACGGGCGGGCGTCCATCGAGCCTCACAACCCGACTTGCCGCTTGCTCCGCTCGCAAAATTGGGTTTCATGCCCGCATGGCTCCTCCCATCCTCACCCTTCAGGGCGTCGGCCTGACGCTTGGCGGCAAGCCGCTCATCGAATCCGCCGATCTCACGGTCGAGCGTGGCGACCGCATCTGCCTCGTCGGGCGCAACGGCTCGGGCAAATCGACCTTGCTCAAGATCGCCGCCGGCGAGATCGAGCCGGACCATGGCGCGCGTTTCTTCCAGCCCGACGCGACCGTGCGCTATCTGCCGCAGGAGCCCGATCTTTCGGGTTTCGAGGATGTCTTTTCCTATGTGATCGCCGGCCTCGGGCCAAGCGACGCCGATTACCGCGCCCATTACCTGCTCGACGCTCTCGGGCTGACTGGCCATGAAAATCCGGCGAATCTCTCCGGCGGCGAGGCCCGCCGCGCCGCGCTCGCCCGCGCCTTGGCGCCGGAGCCCGATATTCTCCTGCTCGACGAGCCTACCAACCATCTCGACCTTCCGGCGATCGAATGGCTGGAGAGCGAGCTCGCTTCGCTTCGCTCCGCGCTGGTCCTCATCAGCCATGACCGGCGCTTCCTGCAGGACCTGTCGCGGGCGACGATCTGGCTCGATCGCGGCATGACCCGGCGGCTCGATCGGGGCTTCGGCGAATTCGAGGCCTGGCGCGACGCCCTGCTGGAACAGGAGGAGCGCGACGCCCAGAAGCTCGACCGCAAGATCGCGGCCGAGGAACACTGGGTGCGCTATGGCGTCACCGCCCGGCGCAAGCGCAATGTCCGCCGCATGGCCGGCCTCGCCGCCCTGCGCCAGACCAAGCGCGACGTCAGGAAGGCGGTTGGCGAGGTCAGGATCAGCGTCGCCGAAGGCAAGGTGTCGGGCAAGCTGGTGGTCGAGGCGGAGAATGTCGCGAAAAGTTTCGGCGACCGTCCCATCGTCAGGAACCTGAGTCTGCGGGTGCTGCGCGGCGACCGGCTCGCTCTCGTCGGGCCGAACGGCGCCGGCAAGACCACGCTCATCAATCTGCTGACCGGCGCGCTCGAACCCGATTCGGGAACGATCCGGCTCGGCGCCAATCTGGAGATGGCGACGCTCGACCAGCGCCGCGCCGCGCTCGACCCCAATGCGACGCTCGCCGACACGCTGACCGGCGGCGGGTCCGACTGGGTCGAGATCAATGGCGAGAAGAAGCACGTCATCGGCTATATGAAGGACTTCCTGTTCGCGCCGGAACAGGCTCGCACGCCGACCGGGAAGCTTTCGGGCGGCGAGCGCGCGCGGCTATTGCTCGCCCGCGCTCTGTCGCTGCCGTCGAATTTTCTGGTGCTCGACGAGCCGACCAACGATCTCGACCTCGAAACGCTCGACCTTTTGCAGGAAATGCTGGCGGATTATCCCGGCACGATCCTGCTGGTGAGCCACGACCGTGATTTTCTCGACAGGGTCGCGGGCTCGGTGCTGGTCGCTGAAGGCGAGGGCAAATGGATCGAATATGCCGGCGGCTACAGCGACATGGTCGCGCAGCGCGGCTTCGGTCTCGGCCCGGCGGCAAAGCCGAAGACGGAGGAGAAGAAGCCGGCGCGCACAGAGGCCCCGCGCGGAGAACCGAAGCGCCGGCTGAGCTTCAAGGAGAAGCACGCGCTGGAGACGTTGCCGGAAAAAATGGAAAAACTGCGCGCGACCGCGCAAAAGCTTCATGAGATCCTGGCGGATCATGAGCTTTACGCCCGCGATCCCAAAAGGTTCAATGATGCGACGGCGCTGCTGGCGAAGACCGAGGCGGAGCTCGCGGCGGCCGAGGATCAATGGCTGGAGCTGGAGATCCTGC
>JAJXYV010000270.1 GCA_021780435.1 Pseudomonadota bacterium | reverse complement strand
GCCTCATAGGCGGCGACGGCGCATTGGATGGCGTAATCCGGATTGTCCTTGTAGCCGTCGAAGAAATGCTCGCAGTCGAGGATGACCTCGCGGCCTGCGGCGACGGCGACGCGCACGCTGTCCGAAACGCCTTCGATATTTTCTTGAAGCGAGCAGCCGAGCGCCACGCGCACCTGATAATCCCAGCTCTTGGCGACAAAGACGACGGCGTCGGCGGCGCTGTTGAGCAGAGCGGCGACGCCCGGATCGTTGGCCGCGGAGCGCCCCGCGCGCCGGGTCATGCCGAAGGCGGCGAAGCGCGCCTTCTTGGTCGGTTTGCCGGCGAAGAATTCGGTGTCGAGCGGATTGGCGCCCGGATAGCCGCCCTCGACATAATCGACGCCGAGCGCGTCAAGCAAAGCCGCGATCTGCTTCTTGTCGTCGAGCGAGAAATCGACGCCCGTGGTCTGGGCGCCGTCGCGCAAAGTGGTGTCGAAAAGCGTGATGCGTTCGCGGCTCATTGCATCTTCTCTGGAGCGGGGGCGAGTTTCTTGGTCATGGTCGTGGTGCCGAGAACCTCATCGCCGAGGAAAATCATGTTGCGTTTCTGCGCGGCATATTTGCGCGAGGCGAAGAAGCTTTGCGCGCAATCCGAGACATCGGCGGTGAGCGTCGCTGCATGGCGCGCGCCGGCGAGCCTTTCGATCGCGTCGCACAGGCCGGTCGCGACGCCGCGTCGCGTGAAAACGGGATGGACATAGAGCATGTCCAAATGGTCCGCGCCCTTGAGGCTGGCGAATCCGGCGATCTCGCCACCGACCAGCGCGACGATGGTCAGTTCGCCCGCGAGCTTCTTCGCGAAGGCGGACTCGTCGTCGGCCAGCGCGGCCCAGGCCTCGATCTGCGCGTCGCCGTAATCCTCCTGCGCCAGTTCCTCGACGCTGGCCCGGAAGAGGGCGGCGAGCGCGGGCGCGTCCGTCGGAAGGGCCGGGCGCAGGGCGATCTTTTCGGCCATCACAGCAATCCGTACCAATGCAGCGCGAAGCCGGCGATCAGGGCGAGGATCGCCGCTTTCGCGACAATGTAATAGAGCCAGTGATGCGGGAACGGCAGCGAGGCGCGCCAGTCCTTGTCCTTGTTGTCGGTTGGCTGGGCCATCACGCGACTTCCCACTCGGTCGTGGGCTCGCCGGTGGCCTTGTCCTTGCCGTCTTTCAGTTTCACGCCCATTTCCGCCAGAACGTCGCGCAGGCGGTCGGATTCCGAAAAATTCCTGGCCTTGCGCGCGGCGAGGCGCTCGGCCACCAGCTTTTCGACCTCAGTGACGTCCACATCCACCTCCGGCGCTCTCTGCGCCCAGGTCGTGGGATCGTCCTGGAGCAGGCCGAGGAGGCTGGCGGCGCGGGCGAGCTTTTCGGCTTCGGCCTTCGTCGTCTGGCTGTCGCTGTCGCGCGGCTCGGCCTTGGAAGCGAGCGCATGCAGTTCGGCCATGGCGCGCGGGATGTTGAGATCGTCGCACAGGGCTTCGACGAACGCCGCGCGCAGGGGCGCTTGCGCCGTGTCCGCCGCCTTCAGGCCATGGGCGCGCAGCACGCCGTACCAGCGCGAAAGGGTCTTTTCCGCTTCCTCGAGCGCCTTGACGGTCCAGTCGATCGGCTGGCGGTAATGGCTGCGCATCATGGCGAGGCGCAGCACCTCGCCCTTCCAGGCCTTGCCGCCGAATTTGTCGGTATGCAGCAATTCATGGATGGTGATGAAATTGCCGAGGCTCTTCGACATTTTCTCGCCTTCCACCTGCAGGAAGCCATTGTGCATCCAGACCTTGGCCATCACGTCATGGCCGAAGGCGCAGCGCGTCTGGGCGATTTCGTTTTCGTGATGCGGGAAGACGAGGTCGATGCCGCCGCCATGGATGTCGAAGACCTCGCCGAGATGCTTGTGCGACATCGCCGAACATTCGATATGCCAGCCCGGACGGCCCCGGCCCCAAGGACTGTCCCAGCCCGGCTCGCCCTCCTTGGAGGGCTTCCACAGCACGAAATCCATCTCGCCCTTCTTGTAGGGCGCGACATCGACGCGGGCGCCGGCGATCATATCCTCCAGCGGCCGGCGCGACAGGGCGCCGTAATCCGGCATGGAGGGCACGTCGAACAGGACGTGGCCATCGGCGGCATAGGCGTGGCCCTTGGCGATCAGTTGCTCGATGATCGCGATCATCTCCGCGATATGTTCCGTCGCGCGCGGCTGAACATTCGGCTCCAGGCAATTGAGCGCCGCGACATCCTCCTGGAAGACGCGGTTGGTTTCCTCGGTGAGTTCGCGGATGGTGATGCCCCGCTCGGCGGCGCGGGCGTTGATCTTGTCGTCGACGTCGGTGATGTTGCGGACATAGGTGACGTGATCGGGGCCGTACTTTTCCCGCAGCAGCCGGTAGAGCGCGTCGAAGACGATCAGCGGCCGGGCGTTGCCGATATGGGCTAAGTCATAGACGGTCGGCCCGCAGACATAGAGCCGAACATTGTCCGGATCGAGCGGGGCGAAGACCTCGCGCTCGCGCGAGAGCGTGTTGTAAAGTTTGAGCGGCGTCACGACGGACATGAATCCCCCTGGCTCTGGCCGGGGCGTCGATCTCGCGGGGATAAAAGGGAGACATGACGGCGCCAGCCAGCTTTGCAGCTAGCTGATAATCGAAATCCCGCAAAGAATTTGCGAATGCGTCATGCGCGGCACCATGCTTTTTTCGTCGGACGGCGTCAAGCGATTCATTCGGTCACGAATTCATGGGCGGCGAAACCTTGCGCGTAGAGCAGGGCGGTCAGATCGCCGTGATCGACCCGGGCCTGGGCGGCGGCGGCGACAGTCGGCTTGGCGTGAAATGCGACGCCGAGTCCGGCCTGCTCCAGCATGGCGAGGTCGTTGGCGCCGTCTCCGATCGCCAATGTCTCGTCGGGCGCGAGGCCGTGGGTTTCGGCAAGCTCCTTCAGCGTGGCGAGCTTGGCCGCCTTGCCCAGAATGGGCTCGACGACCCGGCCGACGAATTTTCCATTCTCGATCAGCAGCGTATTGGCTCTATTTTCATGAAAGCCCAGAGCTTCGCCAATGCGCGCGGTAAAGAGCGTGAAGCCGCCGGAAACCAGTGCGGTATAGGCGCCATCGGCGCGCATGGTCTGGACGAGGGTCCGACCGCCCGGAGTCAGGGAGATGCGATGCGCGATCGCCTCGTCCACCACGCCGGCGTCGAGGCCGGCGAGAAGCTGCACGCGCTCGCGAAGGGCGGGCTCGAAGGCGATTTCGCCGCGCATCGCGCGTTCGGTGATTTCGGCGACCTGCTCCTTCAGCCCGACGAAATCGGCCAGTTCATCGATGCATTCCTGCTCGATCATGGTCGAATCCATGTCGGCGAGCAGAAGCCTCTTGCGGCGTCCCTCGATCGGCTGGACGAAAATATCGACCGGCGCGTCGCCAAGACCGAGGCGGAGCACCGAGACCGCCGCTCGGCAATAGGCGGCGTCGGCGAAAGCGGCGTCGGCGCGATTGCCATGAGCCGCGCCGGGTGCGAAAGGAATGTCGGCGGCTTCAAGCGGCGACAAAATGACAGCCCCGCCCGCGCCGGGCAGGCGCGCGGCGGCGGCCGAGAGAAGATCAGGCGTCAATGCCTGGGCGCCGGGGGCGCCGACCAAAGTGGCGACATGGGTCATAAGGATTTGAACGCTCGCAACATTTCGAATCGAAAGGATGTTCAGGCCGTTCTTTTGGCAGGGCCCACGGCCAGCGGCAAGTCCGCGCGCGCCATTGAACTCGCGCGGGAGTTGGGCGGCGTCGTGATCAACGCCGATTCCATGGCGGTCTATCAGGATCTGCCGATCCTGTCGGCGCGCCCAAGCTCCGAGGAAATGGGCGACATTCCGCATCTGGTTTTCGGCCATATTGGCGCCGAACGCAACTATTCCGTTGGTCTATGGCTCGCCGACGCCGCGGCCGCGCTGGACGAGGCCGCGCGCATGGGCCGCCTGCCGATCTTCGTCGGCGGCACCGGCATGTATTTCAAGGCCTTGCTCCATGGCCTCTCGAACATTCCCGCCGTGCCGGCCGAGGTGCGCGCTCGGGTGCGGGCGCAGGCCGAGGGCGTCCCCCCGGACGAACTTCACGCCAGGCTGCGCGCGCGCGATCCGGAAACGGCTTCGAAGCTGCGCCCGAGCGACCCGCAGCGCATCCTGCGCGCGCTGGAGATTTTCGAGGCTTTCGGCGCGCCTTTGGCGACTTTCCAGGGCGCGCGCGAGGGCGCCTTGCTCGACGCCGCGCTCTGCCATTGCGTCTTTCTCGCGCCGGAGCGCGAGACCCTTTACGACCGCATCAATGCACGCTTTGACAGGATGATGGAGCAGGGCGCGCTGGAGGAAGTCCGCCGCCTGATGGCGCGCGGTCTCGACCCTGCGCTGCCCGCGGTGCGCGCGGTTGGCGTTCCGGGGCTTATCGCCCATCTGCGTGGTGAACTCTCGCTCGAAGCGGCGGTCGAAAAAGGCAAGCGCGACAGCCGACAATACGCCAAGCGCCAATTCACTTTTGCAAGAACCCAGTTGCCGGCGTTCGAGTGGGTCACGTTGACCTGAAGCTGGCCGTCACTGGCAAATCCAGACGTATCCGATCGGGCTCCACCTCCAGCAGGAGCCTACGCCATAGGCCCACCACCTGCCGCCATACCAGCGTCTGCCCGCGCCATACCATACGCCGCCGTAATAACGCCCGCCGACCCGATAGGCGCCTCGGTATCCGGCGCGATATCCGCCTCGATATCCAGCGCGATAGCCGGCACGAGCGCCGCCATAGCGCATGCCGGCGCCACGGACGCCGTAGCCGCGGTGCGCC